>SVNO01000016.1 GCA_015066845.1 Ruminococcus sp.
AATCGGGGGCAAGGGGCGAAGCCCCACCCCCCAATCAGGAGCACCATCCCATGGGGGCGCAAGCCCCCCCAAGTGCACTCCCCTTACCATCGGGACAAGTGGCGCAAGCCCCAAAACCCACCCAATCAGGAGCACCATCCCATGGGGGCGCAAGCCCCCCAAGTGCACCCTCCGTACAATCGGGGGCAAGGGGCGCAAGCCCCAAAACCCACCCAATCAGGAGCACCATCCCATGGGGGCGCAAGCCCCAAGTGCACTCCCCTTACCATCGGGGGCAAGGGGCGCAAGCCCCCAAAAAAGCGGGTGGAGGGTGCGCAGCACCCTCCCAATATCCCCCCTCCCCATCGGGGAGGGGGCAGGGGGTGGGGGCAATTACAAGAGCACTACCCCCAGAAAAAGAATTTGAAAAACATCCCCCCAAAAAAATTTCTTCTCTCAATTATTTTTTTCAAAAACCCCTTGACAAAGTAGCAAAAATATACTATAATAGAATCATGGTTAGTATTAAATCCCTACTAACGAAAAACAACTTCCAATCATGAACATTTCCGACAAAATTCTCCAAACCCCTTGACGATTCCGTAAAAAAGTAGTACAATGAACATGGTCGGTGCATACGCACTGCAAATATGTACGGCTGCCGGAATCGGGCTGCCGGATTTTTGGAGGAAAATAGTATGTCTAAGAAGTTCATCATCGAAACATCCGCACGTCACCTGCATGTAACACAGGAAGACCTGGAAACCCTGTTCGGTAAGGGTGCAACCCTGACACACAAGAAGGACCTGTCCCAGCCCGGTCAGTTCGCTTGTGAGGAGCGCGTTACTGTTGTAGGCCCGAAGAAGGAGCTGGCAGGCGTATCCATTCTCGGTCCGGTTCGTCCGGAAACACAGGTGGAGCTGTCCGCAACAGACGCTCGTTCCATCGGTATTGCTGCACCCATCCGTGAGTCCGGTGATGTAGCAGGTTCCGGCGCATGTAAGCTGGTTGGCCCCTGCGGTGAAGTAGAGCTGACACAGGGCGTGATCGTGGCAAAGCGTCACATTCACCTGACACCTGAGGACGCTGAAGAACTGGGTGTTGTGGATAAGGAAGTTGTCTGGGTAAAGTGTGACACAGACGGCAGAAAGGCAATTCTGGGCGATGTTGTTTGCCGCGTTTCCAAGAACTACGCAAGAGCAATGCACATCGACACAGACGAATCCAATGCTATCGGCGCAGGCCGTGAGCTGGAGGGTGAGATCATCAAGCTGTAATGGCTTCATCTCATTGTTGATACATGCAGTTTTCGGGCAGTCACATTGCGGATTGCCCGAATTTTGTATCACGATGGTGCTATACTATCATTGTCATTCATGCCGCCATATCAACTGGGAGTGTTGACACTAAAATAATACGCAGATTTTCGAGCAAAAATTTTATGCAGGCAAGGCGAAAAGGTGCAGGCAGGCTGTCGCCTGTCAAACCTTTTTAACGCAGGCTGCGTGAAATTTTGCCGAAAAGATGTGTTGTTAGGCTTAGTGTCAACACGACCTAATGGAGAGGTGTTTCCTATGAATCTGTCATTATTGAACGAATATCACAAACAGCGCACTATGGAGGTGGAATACAATGACTGAACGTAATCTGACAATGCTCGTGGATTTCTATGAGCTGACAATGGGCAACGGCTTTCTGGAAAATGGCAGAGGCGAGGAAATTGCCTATTTCGACATGTTCTACCGCAAAGCCCCCGACAATGCAGCCTATGCCATTGCCGCAGGTCTTGCGCAGGTGATCGACTACATCAAGGCTCTGCACTTTACGCAGGAGGATATTGACTACCTGAGAAGCCGAAACCTGTTCAGTGAAAAATTTCTCGATTATCTGCGGAATTTCAAGTTTTCCTGCGATATCTGGGCAGTTCCGGAGGGCACACCCGTCTTTCCGCATGAACCGCTTCTGACAGTGCGCGGTCCTGCCATTCAGGCGCAGCTGATTGAAACCATGGTACTGCTGAGCATCAACCACCAGAGCTTGATTGCCACCAAGGCAAACCGCATTGTCACCGCGGCACAGGGCAGACCGGTCATGGAATTCGGTTCGCGCCGTGCACAGGGCTATGACGGTGCAGTATACGGCGCAAGGGCTGCCTATATCGGCGGTTGTGCAGGTACGGCATGTGCGATTGCGGATACGGCATTTTCCATTCCGGCACTGGGTACAATGGCACATAGCTGGGTGCAGCTCTTTGCTACGGAGCTGGAGGCATTCGAGGCATATGCAAGGGTGTATCCGGATGACTGCACATTGCTTGTAGACACCTACAACGTCCTGAAATCGGGCATTCCCAATGCCATCAAGGTATTCAAAAAGCTCGAAGAACAGGGATACAGGGGGCGCGGCATCCGCATCGACAGCGGCGATATTGCATATCTGTCCAAGCGCGCACGGGAAATGTTCGACGCGGCAGGACTGCCCTATATCAAGATTATCGCCTCCAATTCTCTGGATGAATATATCATCCGTGAGCTGATTGCACAGGATGCGAAAATTGACAGCTTCGGCGTGGGCGAACGACTGGTGACATCGCGCTCTGAGCCCGTGTTCGGCGGTGTGTACAAACTGGCGGCAGTGGAGGAAAACGGCGAAATCATGCCGAGAATCAAGCTTTCCGAAAATGCAGTCAAGGTGACGAATCCCTCGTTCAAAAAGGTATGGCGGTTGTTTGACCGCGACAGCGGCAAGATGCTTGCAGATGTACTGACGCTGCATGACGAAGTGATTGACGACACACAGCCGTATGAAATTTTCGACCCCGAATACACCTATAAGCGCAAAACGCTGACCAATTTCCGCGCAGAGCTTCTGCTTGTGCCGGTCTTTGTCAAGGGCGAATGCGTGTATGATAGCCCGTCGCTGCCGGAAATCCAGCAGCATTGCAGGGCACAGCTTGCCAACCTCTGGGAGGAAGTCAAGCGTTTTGAAAACCCGCAGAATTATTATGTGGACCTCTCCCCGAAGCTCTGGGAGCTGAAGCATAGAATGCTGAGCAAGAAATACGAGGTATAAGGGCAATTTCCGCGTAGTTTTCAGGCTGCGCGGAATTACCATGCATACAGAAAAGGAGAAAACTATGAAAAAAATCGGAATCATCGGCGCAATGCCCTCGGAACTCAAGGACATTCAGGGCGTACAGGAAAGCCCTGTCACAACGGAAATTGCCGGCTATACATTTTTCGAGAGCAAGCACGGCGAAAATACAATTGTCACTGCCTGCTGCGGCATCGGCAAGGTCAACGCGGCACTGTGCACACAGATTATGATCGACCGCTTTGCTGTGGACTGCATCATCAACACGGGAATTGCCGGCGGTATGCATGGCGATGTGAAGCTCTGTGACATCGTGGTTTCCACAAGTGTACTCCCCCACGACCTTGACGCGCATTTCCTCGCGGATTATCCGCCATACTGCGCAGTCTATGACGCAGACGAGGCTTTACAGGCACTTGCAAAGCAGGTTTGTGCGGATATGGACATCACGGCGCACAGCGGAAAAATCGTATCGGGTGACGCGTTCATCACGGACAGCGCAGTAAAAGCAGGCATCAAGGCGAAATTCGACCCCTATGCAGTGGACATGGAAACCGCGGCAATCGGACAGGCAGCATGGAGAAACAAAGTGCCCTTTGTGAGTGTGCGCTGCATTTCCGACTTGGCGGATGATGACGGTGCAATGTCTTTTGACCAGTTTGAAATCATCGCGGCAAAGAGGGTTGCGGATATTGTCATGGAAATGTGCCTGAGAGAGGTATGATCCATGCTTTCGCAATGGCTGAACAACATCGTTTCCAAGCAAGAATGCCGTATCATCGGCATTGACGGCATGGGTGGCGCAGGCAAAACAACGGTATCCGCACAGCTTTCCGAACAGCTGGCGGCACAGGGAATTCCTGCTGCCATTCTGCATATTGATGATTTTATCCATCCGCGCTGTGTACGCTATCGGGATGATGTACCGGAATGGGAATGTTATTACTACCTGCAATGGCATTATTCACCGCTTCGGGAGCTGCTTTCTGCATTCAGAGAGCATGGTACTTACACTGGTACAGTACAGCTCTACAACAAGGAACAGGACTGCTATGACGCTGTGGATCTGCACATTCCGGACGGCATTGTCATTGTGGAAGGGGTATTCTTACAGCGGCAGGAACTTGCAGACCTGTTCGATGCAGTTGTCTATCTGGATGTACCGGAAGCGGTACGGCTTTCCCGTGTTCTGAAGCGTGACGGGTACATCGGTGATGCAGATGCCATCCGCAAGAAATATGAAAATCGCTATTTTCCGGCGGAACGGTATTATGCTGCACATTGCAGACCGATGGAAACGGCGGATATCGTCCTGACCGGTTAACTCCCGTCAAAACGGCGTTACATCATACATATTCCGCAGCTTTTTCAATGCTGCCTTTTCAATTCTCGACACATAGGAACGGGAAATCCCCAGTTTTTCGGCAATTTCCTTTTGCGTTTGCGGAACGCAGCCATACAGCCCGTACCGTTTGACGATGATGTCCAGTTCCCTTTCATCCAGACAATCCCCAAGAAAACGGTAAAGCTGCTTCTGGTGGATGGACAATTCCACATCCCGTTCAATGTCCGTGCCATCCTCGATGATGTCCATGAGCGTCAGGGCGTTGCCGTCCTTATCCACGTCGATTGGTTCGTTCATGTACACATCGCCCGCACTTTTCTTCTGTGCACGGAAATGCATGAGGATCTCATTTTCCACACAACGCGCGGCATAAGTGGAAAATTTCGCGCCTTTCTCATAATCAAAGGTGTCCACCGCCTTGAGCAGTCCGAATGTTCCAATGGAGATCAGTTCTTCCTGCTCCTCGGCGGAATTGTAGTATTTCCGCGCAATATGCACCACAAGCCGGAGATTGTGCGCAATCAGTCTGTGCTTTGCCTTGGTATCCCCCTGTGCCATTGCCGTAAAACAGGCAAGCTCCTCTTTTGCGGAGAGGGGTTTGGGGAATTGGTGGGGCGTTTCGGCGTGGAGGATCAAGCACAGCATTCTTGTCAGAAATTCAAGCAGCATTGCATACACCTGCCTTTCGGATTACTGTATGCCGGAAGGCTTTTCCGTTATGCATCAAAAGGAGAACACTATGAAATTACTCATCATCCGGCATGGCGATCCGGATTATACCATTGATTCCCTGACCGAAAAAGGACGTAGGGAAGCGGTTTTACTTTCGCAGAGAATTGCACCGATGAACATTGCCGCCTACTATGTCTCCCCCCTCGGCAGAGCGCAGAGAACAGCGGAATTTACGCTGGGGGCTTGCGGCAGGACTGCGCAGACGCTTGACTGGATGCGCGAATTTGACTGCAACATCCCCGCGCCGGACACAGGAGAATACCGGATTCCGTGGGATATGCTCCCTGCCAGCTGGACATCCATTCCGGCATATTACGACAAGGACGCATGGTGCGATGTGCCCGTGATGGCACAGGTGGGAATGCGTGATGCCATCGCGCAAGTGCATGAGGGGCTGGACAAGCTGCTCGCACAGCACGGCTATGTGCGCGAGGGGAATATTTACCGCGCCGTCCGTCCGAATACGGACACCATCGCACTGTTCTGCCATTTCGGGGTGGAATGCGTGATGCTCGGACATCTCCTCGGCATCTCCCCCATGGTGCTCTGGCACGGCTTCATTGCTGCACCCACTTCCGTGACAACGGTCTGCACGGAGGAACGCCGCGAGGGCATTGCCTCGTTCCGCGTGACAGCGTTCGGGGACGTGTCCCATCTGTATGTGCACGATGAACCGCCGGCATTTTCAGGGCGGTTCTGTGAGATGTTTTCCAATACAGAGGAACGGCACGATTGATGTGAATGCGGCAGCTGGGCGCAGCACGATACTGCCTTGACATTCTGCGGAATTTGTAGTACAATGAGAATATCCCCCGAAAATAACGAAAAGGTGGTCATTACCATGAATATTGCACAGATGCAGCAGGAAATCCTGCGGCTGAAAAAAGAAACGGGCATCTGCATTTTTGCCCATTGCTATGAAGCGCGTGAAATCTGCGAAATTGCGGATTATGTAGGCGATTCCTACCAGCTGAGCGTCTGGGCATCGCAGACGCAGGCGCAGACCGTCCTCATGTGCGGCGTACGCTTTATGGCAGAAACGATGAAAATACTCTCTCCGGAAAAAACCGTCCTCCTCTCCTGCCCCACTGCCGGCTGTCCGATGGCAGAGCAGATGGACAGGGAAATGATTGCAAAAATCAAGGAAGACTATCCGGATTACACAGTTGTTGCCTATGTCAACACTACCGCAGCACTGAAAACCATCTGCGATGTGTGCGTGACCTCCGCATCCGCGGTGAAGATTTGCAGCCAGATTGAAAATGATAAGATCCTGTTCATTCCCGACTGCAATCTTGGCGCATTTGTAGCGCAGGCACTTCCTGAAAAAACGGTAAAGCTCCTCAACGGAGGCTGTCCGGTACATGCGGCAGTGACGATGGAGGAGGTACATGCGGCAAAGCTGCGCCATCCGCAGGCAAAACTGCTGGTGCATCCGGAATGCCGTCCGGAAATTTCCGCAGCTGCTGATTATGCAGGTTCGACAACGGGCATTATGAATTATGCGAAGAATTCCGATGCAAAGGAGTTCATCATCGGCACAGAAATCAGCATTGCGGAGCATCTTCAGTACGATTGCCCCGACAAGCAGTTCTATCCGCTTTCGCCCAATCTCATCTGCCGCGACATGAAAGCAACCACGCTCGCGGATGTGTACCAGATTCTGCGCACGGGCAAGGGCGAGGAAATCACACTGGATGCGCAGACCATCGCGGATGCAAGACGCTGCATTGACGCGATGATCGCACTGGGAGGTTAAGATGGAAAACACCGCATTGATTGCCATGAGTGGCGGCGTGGACAGCTCGACAGCGGCATTGCTGATGCAGCAGGCAGGCTTTACCTGCGTGGGTGCGACAATGAAGCTGTTCCGCACGGGCGAGCTTGTCTGTGAACGCACCTGCGGCGCACCGGATGACGCGGCAGACGCGGCGGCAGTTGCGCAGCGGCTTGGCATGACGCATCATGTGTTTGATTTTTCGGCGCAGTTCCATGCACAGGTAATGGCAGAATTTGCAGATGCCTACGAACACGGCAGAACGCCGAATCCCTGCATTTCCTGCAACCGCTGCCTGAAATTCGGGTGTATGATGGAGAAAATGCATGAGCTTGGGGCTTCGTATCTGGTGACGGGGCATTATGCACGTGTGGAGTTTTCGGAGAAATACGGCTGCCATGTGCTGAGAAAGGCAATGGATGCTGCAAAGGACCAGACGTATTTTCTCTACACGCTCACACCGGAGCAGCTGCGGCATATCCGCTTTCCGCTTGGCGCACTGGAGAAATCCGAGGTACGGCGCATTGCGGAGGAAAACGGCTTTGTAACGGCGAAAAAGAAAGAAAGTCAGGACATCTGCTTTGTACCGGATGGGGATTATGCGGCATTCATCCAGCGGTTTTCGGGAAAAACCTTTCCGGCTGGAGAATTCACGGACATGCAGGGAAAAGTCCTTGGTGCACACAGGGGCATCATTCACTACACCATCGGGCAGCGCAAGGGGCTTGGGGTAGCAGTGGGGCATCCGGTGTATGTCTGTGGTATTGACACGGAGAACAACCGCGTAATTCTGGGAGAAAACGAGGATTTGTTCACGCAGCGCGTCACTGCAAAGCCCTTGAATCTCATCACGCAGCTGCAAACGCCCACGCGAGTCCTTGCCAAAATCCGGTATCGTCACAAGGAACAGCCGGCGATGGCATGGGTGGATGAAAACGGGCTGTTGCAGGTAGAGTTTGAGCAGCCACAGAGAGCTGCTACGCCCGGTCAGGCGGTTGTGCTGTATGATGGGGAGATTGTTCTGGGTGGCGGAGAGATACTATGAGAAATGGAAAAGGACGGCGGTGAGCCGTCCTTTCAGCTTGTCAAAAAAGTCTTTTTTCTGGGGTTAGCACCCCTGTAACTGCCCCCACCCCAACCCCTCCCCCAACGGGGGAGGGGCTATATTTCGGGGACTTCGTCCCCGAACCCCTTTTGCGGAGCTGTCGCTCCGCGTTTGATTTTAGGTTTTTTGCAGACTGAAAGGACGGCGGTGAGCCGTCCTTTTTATTTGCAAAAACTCTATTGGGTGCAAAGAATTATTTCCCCTTTCGGCTGCACCCTTTCCTGCGAAACACCAGCTGCGAAAGCGCGGCAATCAGGATAATGCCCAGCGCAAGCGCGGAGGCAATTTGCAGCGTGGTGACTGCCTTTTCCAGAAAACGATCAAAATCATTCTCAAAGGCATATGCCATGGTGTAGTACAGCGAACCGCCCGGAATCAGGGGAATCAGGGAGGTCGTGACAACCGGTGTTGCCGGCGTTTTCAGAATCCGTGCAACCGCTTCGGCATAAATGGAAATGATCACCGAAACCATGAAATAGACCAGCGGTTGACTGACAATCCAATGTCCCAGCAGCAGGTACAAGCCCCATGACAGCACACTGCCCAACGCACAGGCAAGCAGTTTTCTGCCACGGAAATTGAACAGCGTCCCGAAACAGAACGAGCCAATGAGTACCACTGCCATCTGTATCAGTTCTCTGCCCGTCATACAATGCTCCCTCCTGCCAGAAAGGCAATGGAAAAATAGCCGGCTGCAATGGCAAGCGCAGTGATACACGCCTCAATCGTGCGCAGAAGTCCGGCAATGCTGTCGCCGACAAACAAATCCTTCAGCGCGTTGGTCAGTCCGGTGCCGGGAATCATGGTCATAATACAGCCGATAATCACATTATCCACCAACGGAATCAGCCCCAGCCGGAGTGTGCCTGCGGCGATTGCGGTCGCCATGAGCGAGGAGATGAATTTTGTGAAAATCTTGTTGTTCAGCGTCCGGTCGCACAGCAGTATCATCAGCCGGATGAGCGCACCGATGACAAAGCCAACTGCCGCTTCTGCTGCACTGCCGCCGAAAAACAACGTGAAAATGCAGGCAATGACCGCATAGCAGATAAATTCCAACCAGAGTGGGCAGGTTTTCCCCTCGGCGATGCTGTCAAGCTCCTTGCGAATCTGCGCGGCGGTGTACTGCGTCTGGCAAATCTGCCGCGACAGTGCGTTGAGCCGGTGCAGCTTTTCAAAGTCCGTGATGGTTTCCGTAATGCGCCGCGTCTGCGTGAGTATCTTTGCATCGGGAGTGTGAATCGTGACAATCATGCTGCTGGTAATGATGAACACATCCGTGCGCCTCATGCCGTATGCACAGAAAATGCGCTTCAGGCTGTCCTCGACACGGTGTACCTCCGCGCCGCTGACAAGCATCTGCTCACCAAGCTCCATAATACAATCAAGTAATTGCTCCATGCTTCCTCCGTTCAGATACCCCGAATTTTTTGTTGTTTTATCGTTATTCGTCCCACGGCGAATTGCGGACACGAGGAGGATAGTGCTCAATGTGGATGTTCACGCTGTGGTCTGCCTCCACATCAAAGTACACATATTTTACACCTTCCTGCTTTCTCGCAAGCTCCGACAGCTTTTCCGCAAGCAGAATGCAAAGGGCTGCCTGCTGCTCCGTTCTGGAAAAATCTTCAATCTGATGCTCGGAAAAACTGAAGTGATAGTCATTGAGGGACACCTTGTCCTTTTCACATTTCAGCTTGCACTCCACCTTGTCCTTGTCGGTGAAAATGCAGGAAGCCGCGCCCTTTAACCGTTCCTTCAGCTCCGTGCGGAACTGCTTGCATACTTCGTCGGATACCTTCTTATAATTGGCAGTTTTTGCAATTTTATCACATTCTCCCCCTGCACGTTCTTTCAGCTCCTTCATCGCTGCCTTGCTCTTTTTCAGATGTTCCGCAGCACCGGCATGGGTGGTTACCAGATGGATAATCGCCCCTTTATCCGGCGGAATGGTCAGCTTCATGCAGCCGTCCCCCTCCTCCGTGGTGACATCGCCTTTGCGCTTTGTTTTCACATTCCGCAGCTCCTCCGTATTGGGAAGGTCGTGTTCCTTGCACAAATCCAAGAATTTCTGGTGTTCCTCCGTCTTTTTCCAATCCACGGATGTCCGCTTGAATACCAAATAATCCCATGAAATGGTCGTAATACGCGTTTCTGGACCGAAACAGAGTTCAAATTTCAGCTCCTCATTCGGGAATTGCTCAATGCGTTCAATGATTGACGCAAGATTATCCCCGTAATCTGCGGTGCGTGTTAAATCAAATTCCCTCATAACAGCATCCTCCTCATCATTGACATCACCTGCTGCAATGCATCTGTTTTGGGTGTATTGCCGCAGTGTTTACTTTCATTTTAACAAAAAGGTCATCACTTGTCAAGGGGATTTTATGAAATAAGATGAATTTTATAGAATTTTCTTGTGTCAAGGTAAATTCCGGATGATTTTATGCAATTTTCATAGTGAGGGGCGACAGAATCCTACATTTTTTTCGTAATATATGGAATTTTCGACACCGCAGCCGCCGCAATCGTGGTCAGCAGCAGTTCCGGAATCATGTACAGACCGTTATAGATGACCGAGTAGAGCACGGCAAGCGTTGTGCCGGAGCAACGCTCAACAAGCACTGCGCCGAAGCTGTAAAAGCCCTCCTGCGTGAAGAACCATTCTGCCCATGCCCCGAAGAACACCGCGCCGGACACGATATGCACCGCATAACGCAGGGAAAGTGCAAGCACTGTGCCAAGAATGAGGGCGGTTGTGGGCTTGCGCTGCCGGAATGCGCCGCCAAAGCCCAGAACGGTATAGGCAAGCACATAATCGAGAAGTACGATGCAAAGCCCGATTGCAAGGGCATAATCCTCCGGCACAAAAAATCCCTTGACCGTACCGAAGCCCGTGGCAATCTGCAATACACTGTAAACTAACCCCGAAAACAAGCCCCATTTCACACCATGCCGGTAGGACAAGAGGACAATGGGCAGCATACTGAAAATGGTGATGCCGCCGCCGAACGGGAGCTGGAACGGCTGAATCACCGAAAGAATGGTGGCAGCTGCCAGCAGGATGCCGGTTTCTACAAGTCTGAGTGTTTTTTTCGTCTGCATAAAAATAACCTCCTGTGTACGACAGGAGGCAGCAAAAAGTCCACCATTATATAACGATGGATGCGTCTATCTCAAGTATCCCTACGGCGGCATTATCCGCATCAGGTTGTGGGTCGAAATCGCATTTCCTCTCAGCCTGTTAAAGCTCCCCTGTCTATTCAATACAAGTTCATTATATCACCTGCCTGTAAGAATTGCAATAGTTTTTCCCGAATTCATATAAGTTTAATGATTTATACATATTTTTTCTATATTCTGTATTTAGTACTGTGCTATAATAAAGGTACTGTACCGCGAGTCGTTTTTTGTCGGATACAGCACAGATTCCGCGAAGGGACTGTGAAAAAAAATGAGGAGAATGAATTATGGACGAAATGAACAACGGTTATGCACCCATGGGTGACATGGAACTGGAAAAGCGCGCAAAGAATGCAAGAGTTATTGCAATTATTGGTCTTGTATGTACTCTGTGCTGTACTTATGCAGGTGTAGCTCTGGGTATTGTGGCTTTTGTGAAAGCGAATAACCTGCTGAAGATGCCGGAGCTGCCCACACAGGCACAGGGCATTGCTAAGTTTGCAAAAATCGGCGGCATCGTTGCAGCTGCACTTTCTGCATTCTTCATCGTGGTAAACATCATCATGATGGCAACTGGCAGTAATGAGGCATACAACCAGCTGATGCAGATGATGTCTGAATCCGGTATGTAAGTGCAGAACGTAAAACGTTATACTGTTGTGTGGCTGCCGCCGCTGCTGCTGATTATCGGCTATTGTTGCCGCGGAATTCTCGTTCCGATCGCACAGTGGGCGGCAGAACACATTGTAATGTGTATATTCCACAAAACAACCGGACTTTACTGCTTGGGCTGCGGTGGAACACGCAGCATCATGGCATTGCTGCATGGCAACATTCCCCTTGCATTCCGCAACAATCCCTTAGGCCCTGCGTTGGTTGTGCTGCTGTTGCTGTGGTACATTGAAAAATCCGCGGAGGCTCTGGGAAAACCCGTCAAGCTCATTCCCCGAAAATTTGCGTTCTGGATGGTCTTGCTTGCGCTTGTATTCATCTGGAATCTCATTCGTAATTTTGTACCGGCAATGATGCCGGTTTCCTAAGGAGTACTGATATGGACGATAAGGATATTCTGAACAGTTCCCCCGACCAATTCGGGTTTCTGGGCGGTTCATCCCTCCCCGACCCCGTTGCTTCTCCCTCTACCTACAACAGTGATTTTCTGAATGGTTCTTCTACAACGCTCGGTGGTCTTGACAGCATTCCCGACCCTGTTGCTTCACCGGACAGTTATCAGGATTTTGACATTCCGGAAATTGACAGTAATTTTGACGTGCCGAGTGTGGATGATATTGTCATCACCTCACCGCCGCCTGAACCAACGAAACCAGTAATACCCACACCAACGAAGCCTGTTATTCCCACACCGCCGATCGCACCGGCAAGAACGCCCATCGTGCCCACACCGGACACCCAGACAGTGCAGCCGGACGCTCTCACAGGCAAGACAGTACAGCCGGAAAACCCCAAGCTTCCGAGGAATTTTGACTTTTCATCCGATGATTTCCCCATGCCGGATGTCACTGCACCGAGAATACAGCCGGAAAAACCGAGGTCTGCAAAGAATGCACAGAATGCACAGCCTGCACAGAATGCGGAGGACAGTGAATTCACAGGGCACATGGTCTGGAACGGTACACGTTATGTGGAGTCGGATGGTTCCACCTTTCAATCCGCACCGCGCCGTCAGACCCGCGTTGAAAGCTATGACCGCGAATTAGGTGTGCATGTAGAGCCGCCGCCACAGACGAATACTCCCACAATTGATCTGAGTAATCTGAAATCTGCTACTCCTGACTCTATCTGGACGCTTTCCCTTATCGCTCTGATTGCAGGGATTTTTTGCTGTGGATTTTTCGGATTAGTCCTTGGCATCATCGGACTGCGACAAATCAAATCGCTGCAGGCAACGAATCCGAATCTGACAGAGCGAGAGCAATCCAAACTGAAAACAGCCAAGGTATTCTGCATTATTGGCATTGGAATGTTTGTTTTTTCGTTCTTCACTTCATTCCTGCTTCCGTTTGTCTCGGTTTTCAACGAATTTTAAGAAACAGCCCCTCCCAAAAACGTGGGAGGGGCTATGTTTTGCGCTTTGTGCAGTATTGCCTTAAACGTTGGCAACCTCAGAACCGTCTGCGTCCACAACCACGGTTTCTGTCGGTTCAACCGGAGCTTCCGGCTCGTTTTCCTGCTTTGTGCCGCAGTGCGGACAGAATTTCTGCCCTTCCTGCACATACTTGCCGCAGTTTGCGCACAGTGATGCGCTGTCCACAGCTGCAAGCTCTGCTCTCGAAGCGGCAATTCTTGCTCTTGCATCTGCAATTTCAGCAAGAAGCTGTGCGAATTCTTCCTCGCCCTTGTTGCCGTACAGCTCCTCGTACTTCTTGCCGATTTCGATGTATGCCGCATTCAGACTGCTCTCTGCCTGACTGATGGCGCGCTTGATTTTTGCCTTTTCTGCCATCTTCTTGGATGTATCAATAGTACCCTTTGCAATTTTTTCTGCGGAATTCTTCAAATCCTCGCCAAACTTCAGAATGGTTTCTCTCATTTCCATGATTATGACCTCCAGTTCTTATTTGACCTGCCAATCCTTGGCAGATGATACCGTACAAAGACTGCCCGCGGAATACTGTTCAAGCTGACGAACGCTCTGCAGTGCCCAACGAGCGTCAGTGAGTGCTGGCAGTCGCTTATGCATAGCTGATGCACTGTCCTTTATGCGGTATTGCCTATAGTTTACCACATAACAGTGAGAAAATCAAGGTATAATTTGTAAATTCATGTGTGCATTGTGTGAAATTGCACCGCCATGTTCTTGCAGCAGTGCGCCGAATGTCTGCATCTGTTCATCATCCGTGCGCAGAACGAGGACAAAATCCTCACAACGCGCCGTGCCTGCATCCGTCAGGGATTGCGGCGAAATTGCGTCAAAAAACTGCTGTGCAAGGCAGGTTTCCTCATCGAATGCACTGTCGTGCAGCTGCGCATCGACATAGAGCTGCGTTTCATAGCTGCCGTTCTTTTTCCGGCAGGTGAGCTTGATTTTGCGCATGGTGCACCTACTTTTCTGTGAGAATGCCGTAGCGATCAGGCCGCCTGTCACGGAAAATGCCCCAGCTCAGGCGGTCGGATGCGAGCGCGTCCAAATCAAAATCAGCTGTCAGTACAGCATCCCCTTCCCTGTCCGACTGGCAGAGCAATGCACCGGTATTGTCGGCAATAAAGGATGAGCCGTAGAAGCGCAGGGCGGATGTCTGTCCGCCGTTTTCTGTGCAGGGCTGCACTTCCTCCAGACCGTAGCGATTTGCCGCAATCAAGGGCATGAGATTTGCTGCCGCATGTCCCTGCATGGTGCGCGTCCAGTGCGGCATACTGTCCGTTTCGAGAATCGGCTCAGAGCCGATGGCAGTCGGGTAGAACAGCAATTCCGCACCATTCAGGGCAAATGCCCTTGCTGTTTCCGGAAACCACTGGTCCCAGCAGATGCCCACGCCGATTGTGGCAAATTTTGTTGAAAATACGCGGAATCCTGTATCGCCGGGAATGAAGTAGAATTTCTCCTGATAATAGTGGTCATCGGGAATATGCGTTTTGCGGTAGACACCGAGCAATGTACCGTCCGCGTCAATGACTGCCACGGAATTGAACAGGCGGTTGCCGTCCTTTTCGTAAAAGCTTACGGGCAGCACAACGCCGAGTTCTGCGGCAATCTTGGAAAAGTGCTGTACTGCGTCATTTTCTTCCACGGGCTTTGCAAAATGATAGTATTCGTACTGCCGTTCCTGACAGAAATACTGCCGTTCAAAGAGTTCGGGCAGGAGGATGATATTCGCGCCCTTTGCTGCCGCTTCACGCACGAGCTGCTCTGCATGGGCAATATTTTCCTGTACATTCCGTGTGCAGTTCATCTGCACAGCGGCCACTGTCACCTTTCTCATGATAACACCCCTTTCGGAATCTGCTGTGTAATGCAATGGATATTGCCGCCGCCGACAATGATGTCCCTTGCAGGAATTTTCACAATGCTGCGTTCATGGAACAGCGTTCCCAGAATTTCGGCAGCTCTTTCATCACTTTCCGCATTTTCTCCGCCGAACTGTGGCAGGAGAACGGCATGGTTACAGATATAGAAATTCACATAGGACGCTGCAAGCCGTTCGCCGACCTCGCGCACATCCTCGCCCTCCTCGAATTCATAGCCGTCCATGTCGGATTGTTCCACACAAACGGGATAATCGGGGATGGGAAGTTTGTGCACGGTGAACGCTCTGCCCTTGGCATCGGTGGTATTCGCAAGCACGTCCAGACATGCTTTGGACAGCGGATACTGGGGGTCATCCTCCTTGTCCGTCCATGCAAGGACGACCTGTGCAGGTGCGGTGAATGCACAGACATTGTCCACATGCTCATTGGTTTCGTCATTGAAAATACCGCGCGGCAGCCAGATGACTTTCTCTGCGCCGAGGTAATGTTTCAGCGTTTCAGTGATTTCTTCCTTCGTCATCTGGGGATTCCTGCCGCCGCTGAGCAGGCAGCTTTCTGTCACGAGAATCGTTCCCTCACCATCGGAATGGATCGAACCGCCCTCCAGTACAAAATGCTGTGCATCGTAATAATCCACACCGAGTGCATCGCAGAAACGGCAGGCAAGGGCATTGTCCTCGTCCCAATGGGCATAGAGTCCGTCAAATTCGCCGCCCCATGCGTTGAACTGCCAGTCAATGCCGCGCAGTTTTTCCCCATTCACCACAAAGGTCGGGGCAGTATCCCTTGCCCATGCGTCATTCTGGGGGATGGTGAGAATGCGGATATTTGCCGTATCTGCGAGCATTTGCTCCGCATTTGCCCTCTGTGCTTCGCTTGTGAGAACGTAGACGGTTTCGGATTCGGCAATTGTCCGTATGATACGGCTGAATATTTCCTGCGCTTTGGGGAGATTGCTCCAAGAACCACGGCGTTCGGGGAAAATCATAATCGTACCGTGGTGGGGGGCAAATTCCGCAGGCATGAAAAATCCGTCTGTTTTCGGGATGGTTTGCAGTTTCATCAGGACAATCTCTCCTTAAAATCAGAATAGCCGAATTGCTTCACAGTTTCGTAGCTTCCGTCCGTGTGGAGAATGCCGATTTCGGGGAGGGGCATTCCGTTGAACGTATTGTTCTTGACCATGGAATAAATTGCCATATCCTCAAAGCACAGGCGATCGCCGATGTACAGTGGCTCGTCAAAACTATAATCCCCGATGATGTCACCTGCAAGGCAGGTGCAGGAGGACAGGCGGTAGGTATGTGCCTTCTCCCCTGCTTCGCCACTTTCAAAGAGGGGCGGACGGTAGGGCATTTCCAGAACATCGGGCATATGGCAGGCAGCGGAGGCATCTAAAATGGCGATCTGCATTCCGTTTTCCACGATGTCCATGACCTCCGTCACGAGGTAGCCGGCGCGCAGTGCGACAGCCTCACCCGGTTCTAAATAGACCTGCACATTGTACTTTTCCTGTATTTCCACAATCAGCCGTTCAAGGAGTGGAATGTCATAATCGGGGCGTGTGATGTGATGACCGCCGCCGAAATTCACCCATTTGCATTTGTGGAGATACGCGCCGAATTTTTCTTCCACGGCTTTCAGGGTGAGTTCCAGTGCATCCGCATTCTGCTCGCAGAGGGTATGGAAATGCAGTCCGTCCACATCGGGGAATTCTGTCAGGTCGCAGGCTCTCACGCCAAGCCGTGAACCCGCTGCACAGGGATCGTAGATGGCTGCATCCTGTGTGGAGCATTCGGGATTGATGCGCAGTCCGACGCTCTTTCCTGCTTCCCGACAGATATGCCCGAAGTTCCGAAGCTGCCGCAGGGAATTGAACACAATATGGTCGGAAACATCCACAATTTCACAGATATCCTCGTACTTGTACGCAGGGGAAAAGACATGCACTTCGCCCTCGAATTCCTCCCGACCAAGCTTTGCTTCAAAAAGTCCGCTTGCAGTCGTGCCGGAGAGATACTTTGCGATCAGGGGATATACTGCGTACATGGAAAAAGCTTTCTGTGCAAGGAGTATCTTGCAGCCCGTGCGTTCCTGCACGCCTTTGAGGATCTCGAGATTGTGCAGAAGTCTGGATTCATCCAGAACATATGCAGGGGTATTCACTACCCCTGCCATTGCATTGCGTGCGTCCGTCATATCAGTCAACCAGCACGGGATTTTCATCCACTACCCACGGCAGACCGTACTTGTTCAGTGCATCCATGAACGGATCGGGATCGAATTCTTCCACATTGAACACGCCAGCCTTTGCCCACACACCGCTTGCAACGAGGGATGTGCCAATCATGGCAGGAACACCTGTGGTGTAGGAAACTGCCTGTGCGCCTGTTTCCTTGAAGCATTCCTGATGGTCACAGACATTGTAGATATAGATGGTACGTTCCTTACCATCCTTGATGCCGCGGAAGATGCAGCCGATGTTGGTCTTGCCGACAGTTCTCGGTCCAAGGGTGGACGGATCGGGCAGGAGTGCCTTGAGGAATTTGATCGGGACGATCTCGTGACCTTCGAATTCGACCGGTGTTGTGCCGAGCATTCCGACATTTTGCAGGCAGTTCATATGCATCAGATAGCTCTGACCGAATGTCATGAAGAAGCGAATCCTCTTGACGTTGGGGATATTCTTTGCGAGGGATTCGATTTCCTCGTGGTGGAGCAGGTACATATCCTTCATACCCACGCCCTCGAAATTGTATTCACGCTTGATTTCCATGGGCTTGGTTTCCACCCATTTGCCGTCCTCCCAGTAAGAGCCATTTGCGGATACTTCGCGCAGGTTGATTTCGGGGTTGAAATTGGTGGCAAAGGGGTAGCCATGGTCGCCGCCGTTGCAGTCGAGGATGTCGATATAGTGGATCTCATCGAAATAGTGCTTCTGTGCATAGGCTGCAAAGACGCTTGTTACACCGGGGTCAAAGCCGGAGCCGAGGAGAGCGGTCAGACCAGCATTCTGGAATTTCTCCTGATATGCCCACTGCCATGAATAATCAAAGTACGCAGTGAAGCCCTTTTCCTCGCATCTTTTCTCATAGATGGCTCTCCATTCGGGGTCGTCCGTGTCCTCTGCCTCATAGTTTGCAGTATCCACATAGTTTGCACCGCAGGCAAGGCAGGCATCCATGATGGTCAGATCCTGATAGGGCAGTGCAACATTGAGGACGGTGTGGGGCTTGTACTCGTTCATGAGAGCAACGAGGGAATCCACGCTGTCCGCATCCACCTGTGCAGTGGTGAGCACGGCATTTGTGGTCGGGCGGAGCTTTTCTGCAAGGGCATCGCACTTGGATTTGGTTCTGCTTGCGATGCAGATTTCAGTAAATACGGGGTTTGCACAGCACTTGTGGATTGCTACGGTAGCTACACCGCCGCAGCCGATAACTAACAGTTTCATATCTTTTTTCTCCTTTGTCAGTTCAAAAATACTTTTTCAAGGAAGGTCTTGCAATACTTGCCCTCCCCCTAACCCCCTCCCTAAAGGGAGGGGGAATCCGAGCAGGGGCTTCGCCCCTGCAACCCGTTTGCGACTTCGTCGCTTTTTGGGAGATTTCGTCCCTTGCGACCTTTGCGGCTTGCCGCATTGGGAGCAGAATGTCAGCGGCAACTCGCCGCACCCCCTGTTCCGCTATATCAGAAAAATATCACTCTATTTCATCAAAACTGGAATTGAGCACTCGCCCTTCAGAGGGAAGCCTCCTGCGTTCCTCCGCTTCTTCCAGCAGATCCTCCACATACTTCGGCAGCATGAATGCGCCGGTGTGCAGGTTCGTGGTGTAGTACCATGTCTGCAAGCCCCTTGCTTTCCATCGTGCAGCATCGAGATCATGGAGGGGGTGGTATTTCTTGGATGCAAAGCCGAACAGCCAGTAGCCGGACGGACAGGTCGGGATATGTGCCTGATAAACGCGGCTGATGGGGAAACAGCGGAATGCGCGTTTGTGCATTGCTGTACATGCTTCCTCGTCCTCGTCAAAAAACGGGCTGCCGTGCTGGTACACCATGATGCCGTCCTCTTTCAGTGCCTTGAAACAGCTGCCGTAGAATTCCTTGGTAAAGAGTCCTGCTGTGTGCCCGAACGGGTTCGTGCTGTCGTTGATAATCAGGTCGTATTCGTCCTCCTTGCGCCGCAGAAAGCGCAGACCGTCACGGTAGTAGATGTTGACGCGCTCATCCTCCAGACCTTTGGCATTGTCGGGGAAAAATTCCTTGCAGACCTGCACAAAGAGTTCATCGGGTTCTACCACGTCAATGGATTCAATTTCCTCGTAGTGGGAAAGCTCCCTTGCCACACCGCCGTCACCGCCGCCGATGACAAGGACTCTTTTCACATGGGGATGCACTGCCATCGGCACATGCACGATCATTTCATCATAGGTGAATTCATCCTTTTCAGAGAAGATCACACTGCCGTCCGATGTGACGAAACGACCGAATTCCTCGGAATCAAATACGTCAATCCGCTGAAAATCGCTCTCTCCCGAAAACAGCTGCTTCTCCACACGGATGGACATTTTTACGTTGTTGGTGTGAAGTTCTGAAAACCAGAAGTCCATCTGTCACACTCCTTTCAAATATTCTGTATATATCTGCATTTGGGGAAATTACTGCATCCATAAAATCGCCTGCCAGCATTTTCTCCCTTTCTTGATACACGAAGAACAAGTGCACTGCCGCATTTAGGGCAGATCGGCGAATGCTCCTGCATCGGCGGATCGGCAGTTTTTTCTGCACTCGGCTGTTCATCCAGCTGCGAAATATTCTGAATGAACCTGCATTTCGGAAAATGGCTGCATCCGTAAAACTGTTTTCCTGCATTTTCGCCCTTACTGGAAACACGAAGCACAAGCGCGCCTCCGCATTTCGGACAGGGTGGCAATGCCGCATTTTCATGCTGCACATCGGATTCGGAAATCGGTATTTCCGGCTGCTCGTTCTGTCGCAGCTGCCGTTGCTCTGCTATCACGGTCACAGCTTCCGGCTTCTTGGCATACTTATCATGGATCGCATCAATATGCGCTTGTTTCTGGGCTTTGGTTACTTTCGTAAGTTGTTTGAGCAACACAAAAAGTTCCGCAACCTGTGTTTCATCGAAAACATCGGGAGATGAATCCCAAACATTCATAATATTAGCATACAATTTGTTTCGCTTCATTACCCTTGTTTCGTTACTGACAACAGACATTTTTTTCAATTCACACCGTTCTGAAAATACTATAAACGAATACATCGAAACGTCATTATATCCATTGATCCACAAATAGTTTTTAAGCCATTTTATATGATTCCGATTTTGCAGAATCGGATTATAAAACTGGTTTTTTTGTTTATTTGGCAACATTTGCATCCAGTATGCAGACTTCTCATCCCCAAAAATCCAACCGGAGTAATTTTTACTTTCGATCACAAAAATACCTTTCTGCGATATAAAAACAATATCTATTTCTGTCGTTCCGCCATCATCTTTTGGAATATAGATATTCCTTAGAATCTTTCCATTTTTCTTACCAAACGTCTTAACAATTTTCAGTTGTCGTTCAGTAAGATCCTCGCCATATTCACCGACAGATTTTTCGGAAAACAAATCTTCGACAAGTGATTTCAAAGAATCAAAAAACAAATCTAATAACATATCATTCCACCAGCACATTCAGCCTCTCCAGCTCCGGATCCTCCGGACCCTGCATGGAGCATCCTTTTTCCTTTGCATAGAGAATATAATCCACCAGCTCCGCTGTGATCATCTCACCGGGGGCAAGAATCGGAATGCCGGGGGGATAGCACATGACGAATTCTCCGCAGATTCTGCCTGCCGTTTCCCGAATCGGTATCAGCTCTTTTTCGGAATAGAACGCTTTCTGCGGTGTGATGGCAACAATGGGGGAAATGTACTCAGCATTGTGCATTTTCGATTTGTCGCGCGAGAACAGCCGCTTGATGTCCTCCAATGCACCCACCAGACGTTCAATATCCTGTATGCGGTCGCCGATGGAGATATAGGCGAGAATATTGCCGATATCGCCGAATTCGATCTGAATGTCATATTCATCACGCAAAAGGTCGTAGACCTCGATGCCCGTCAGACCGATGTCACGCGTGTACACTGACAGCTTTGTCACATCATAATTGTAGATACTGCTGCCGTTGACCAGATCCTTGCCATAGGCATAATAACCACCGATGGAATTGATCTCATCCCTTGCATATTCCGCCATACGGCTGACCTTTTCAAAGGATTCCCGACCGCGCAGTGCAAGATTTCTTCGGGAAATGTCAAGACTCGACAAGAGCAGATAGGACGCACTGGTCGTCTGCGTGAGGTTGATGATCTGCTCGACATAGCGCATGTTCATGCTCTTGCCCAGAAGCAGGAGGGAACTTTGCGTCAGGCTGCCGCCCGATTTGTGCATGGACACTGCCGCCATATCTGCGCCGGCTTCCATGGCGGATACGGGCAGATTCTCATGGAAATAGAGATGTGTGCCGTGCGCTTCATCGACAAGAGCGAGCATTCCGTGGTCATGGGCAAGCTTCACGATGGAGCGCAGATCCGAACAGATGCCGTAATAGGTCGGATTATTGACAAAAATCGCCACTGCATCGGGGTTTTCCTCGATGACGCGTTCTACCTGTGAAATTTCCATGCCCAGTGCAATGCCGATATGGCTGTCCACATCGGGGTTGACGTAGACTGGCTCTGCACCGCAGAGAACAAGGGCATTGATGACGCTTTTGTGGACATTGCGGGGGAGGATGATCTTATCCCCTGCCTTACATGCCGTGAGAATCATGGTCTGCACGGAGGAGGTTGTTCCCCCGACCATGAAGAATGCATGAGCTGCACCGAAGGCATCCGCCGCCAGCTGTTCCGCCTCAAGAATGACGGAAACCGGATGGCAGAGGTTGTCCAGCGGCTTCATGGAATTGACATCAATGCCGACGCATTTTTCTCCCAGAAGCTGCACAAGCTCAGGATTTCCGCGTCCCCGCTTATGTCCGGGGACATCGAACGGCACAACACGCTGTCTGCGAAAGCGTTCGAGTGCTTCATAAACCGGCGCAGATTTTTGTTTTTCGATATTCATAGGCTTTTCCTCATCTTGATAAAATAAAACGAGTGATGGTGTCCATCACTCGTTCTTCAATCTCAAAATACATCGCAGAATCGTAAAATTCCGCCATGTCTGTTCGATACTGCTGCACATTGCCGCTTTCTTATTGACCGTTTCACAAGTGATTAGATTTATGATTATAAAGTGATCATCTTATAAAATTTGGGCTTTGAACCCAATCAATAATGCAGCATTGAAGCTGCCATCGGCAATCCGACCCGCCTGTCCGTATGGGCATATCTTTCCGCGCTGCGGAGAGTGGTCGTGCGTGCAAGCTGTATCGCTTTAGAGCCCGTTCACATAAAATGAATATGCAGATTTTCGAGCATGAATTTTACGCAGACTGTGTGAAATTTTGCCAAAAAGATGCGTATGAGATTTTAATGTGAACAGGCTTTAGTAC
This sequence comes from Ruminococcus sp., assembly GCA_015066845.1. Classification (GTDB taxonomy): domain Bacteria; phylum Bacillota; class Clostridia; order Oscillospirales; family Ruminococcaceae; genus UBA3855. The sequence goes on from SVNO01000016.1 coordinate 22,774, forward strand.
GCTATATGGTATTGTAGCATATTTTTGTGGATTTGTCAATTGGTTTTTGAAAAATTTTGATTTGCGGCAGCCCCGATTCAGTGCGTATCATTATAATCATAGAACAGCTCATCGAGCAGCTTGTCCACGTCCGCAGTATTGCCGAATGCTGCTTTGACAAATGCACCGAAATTCTGAAACATCAGCCGGAAATAGAGCCAATCGCCCAGATCATCGTATTTTCTGGTCGAATTGATCAGATGATTCTGCCGCAGGGTGGTATAGCGTTTGCCCTGTTTTTTTCCGTACGCGCGGAGACGTTTTGCGGTTGCGGCATCCTCCATCGCCTTTTTCTCAACGAATCCCCCGACCGCATCAAATGTCCGCTTTTCCGCCCAGAAAATGCCGCAGTACAGCCCTGTAATGCCAAATGAGATCCGGCAGAGCAGGTCATTGCACCACAGTGGAAAGGAATAGCGTTCAAAGCGGATGGGCGCGCCGCCGCCGATGTATCTGCCGCTTGTAAGCAGCTCTGCAATTTCAGCAAGCGTTCCCTCCGTCATGCGGTTGTCACAGTCGATGGTGACGATGATGTTTCCCAATGCCGCCTTAATGCCGGCATTGCGGACGCTTGCGATGCAGCGTGTTTCGTCATGCACGACCTTTGCGCCGTTTGCCTTTGCGATGGCTTCGGTCGCATCCGTGCAGCGGTTGCAGACCACGATGATTTCCACATCACCGCCGTACACGTCAGCGGCTTTGCGGATGGAACTGATGCACCGTGCCACATAGCGTTCTTCGTTGTGGGCGGGGATGATGACGGAAATACGGGGTTTAGCGGAATCTGTTCTGCTGTGCATCATACTCATACCCAATCTTCCGAAGCTTGTCGATAATTTCCTGCATATCGCAGTCATTGGTCTTGCAGAATTCCTCCAGACTGGGGTAGAAATCGCGAAGCTGGGTATTGATGAAGCTCACAAGAATGGCAGGGTCGTTTGGAATGTTCATGGTTTTGTCCTCCTGTACTTTTTGTTTTATCATAGCATGATGAACAGCATTTGTCAAGGAAATCCCCCTAATTTATAAATTTTTTGAAAAATTATCATTTACCTCTTGCAGAAAGCAAAAAAATGTTGTATAATATAAGTGTTGTGCCGGTAAGAAATTACCGATACATTCCAATTACCCTGTAACAAGGGAAAATTTAATCTGAAAGGATGTCATGACAATGGCAGGTTTGAACAAGGTAACTGTAGAGGATATTCAGGTAAAGGGCAAGAAGGTTCTCGTCCGCTGCGATTTCAACGTTCCGCTGAAGGACGGCGTTATCACAAACGACAACAGAATTCAGGCTGCTCTGCCGACCATCAAGAAGCTGCTGCAAAACGGCGCAAAGGTTGTTCTTTGCTCCCACCTCGGCAAGCCGAAGAATGGTCCGGAGGAGAAGTTCTCCCTCGCTCCTGTAGCAGCAAGACTGGCTGAAGTACTCGCTCCTGCAAAGGTAGTTTTCGCAAATGACGATACTGTTGTTGGCGAGAATGCAAAGGCAGCTGTTGCAGCAATGGCTGAGGGCGAAGTTGTTCTGCTCCAGAACACAAGATTCCGCGGTGCAGAGGAAACCAAGAACGGCGAAGATTTCTCCAAGGAGCTGGCTGAACTGGTTGACGGCGAAGTTTTCGTAATGGATGCATTCGGTTCTGCTCACAGAGCACATGCTTCCACAGCAGGTGTCACTAAGTTTGTCAAGGAGACTGCAGTTGGCTACCTGATGCAGAAGGAAATCAAGTATCTGGGTAATGCAGTAGAAGTTCCGGAGCGTCCGTTCGTTGCAATCCTCGGCGGTGCTAAGGTTGCTGACAAGCTCAACGTTATCTCCAACCTGCTTGAAAAGTGCGATACCCTGATTATTGGCGGCGGTATGGCATATACATTCATCAAGGCACAGGGCGGTTCCATCGGTACTTCTCTGGTTGACGATGAAAAGATTGATTACTGCAAGGAAATGCTGGCAAAGGCTGAGTCCCTCGGCAAGAAGCTCCTGCTCCCTGTTGATACTACCATTGCAGCAGAATTCCCGAACCCGATCGACGCTGAAATCGCTGTAGAGGTTGTTCCCTCCATGGAAATTCCGGCTGACAAGATGGGTCTGGACATCGGCACAAAGACACAGGAACTGTTTGCTGAGGCTGTTAAGACTGCAAAGACTGTTGTATGGAATGGCCCGATGGGTGTATTTGAGAACCCGACTCTGGCTAAGGGTACAATTGCAGTAGCTAAGGCTCTGGCTGAAACAGATGCTACCACCATCATCGGCGGCGGCGACTCCGCAGCAGCTGTTATGCAGCTGGGCTTTGCTGACAAGATGAGCCACATCTCCACAGGCGGCGGCGCATCCCTCGAATACCTCGAAGGTAAGGTTCTGCCGGGCGTAGCTGTTATCGCTGAGAAGTAAGCGGCGATTCGCGTGGGTAAGCAAACCGTAAGGACAAGCTTACTGCTCGCGTTGTGAGCTTGCTGAACCGCATGTTCCTTGCTTCGCAGAGGAACATCGCTTCTGAAAGCATTTAGCATTGCTCTTGTGCAGATGCATAAAATTAAGCATAAGGGCGGATAATTCTATTCGCCCTTATGTTATAACAGGAGGTTTCACTATGAATCTCATTGAAAGAATCAAGCAGAACGAGAATTCCCCGATTTATCTGGCATTCGCATTGGGCGCACTGCTTGGTATCATCATTGGTTTTCTCGCATCTCCCATCAAAAAAGGTGTCACCATCGGCAGCTACAACAACATTGAGAACAATGAGGGCTGCTGCAAGGATGAGGACGAAGAATGACATTTGACATAACGATCGGAAACGCCCACAGCTCGATGAATCTGATTGAGCTTCTGTTAGCAGTCCTGTTGATCGGAGGGTTTGTTTCCCTCATCATCCTGTCCATCAGACGCGGCGTTCTCACGCTGCTGAAAAAGCCGGTGAACGCACGTCCCTGTGCGCTGTTCTGGACAAAGGTGGACGCAAAGGTTCTGGATAATGCAGAGGGCGAAGTCTGGCACGAATTTCTCTTGAATGACATCAAGGGGCGTTCGGGCATTCCGAATCAACCGCGCGGACAAATGCGGAAAGTTTCCAATTTTAAGGTGGAATATACTTATCAGGACAAGCAGTACCAGAAATTTGTCTATATAAAGGATTTTTCTGGTGATGCATTTGAGCTTTACTGCCTCAGATGGAATCCCGAACGAACAAAAACCTACGTCCCGACTTATGAGTGGAGCAAGGGCGCAGGCATTTCCATGCTGTTCTTTGGCATTCTGATGCTCCTGATCGGCGTTATTGTAATTTGCGGCATGGTTTCGTAATTGAAAATCCTGAGGGATGCTGTGATGAAAAGGAAACATAAATGGATTCTTGCAATTCTCATTATTTTGCTGTTGATTTTACTGTCGGCGGCAGTATGTATTTATTTGCGGAAGACCTATAATCCATTTGATTATTATATTTTTTAAGGAGTAATTACTATGAACAAGGCAACAAGAAAGGCAATTATTGCCGGCAACTGGAAGATGAACAACACCAGAGTAGAGGCTAAGGCTCTGCTCGAAGCAATCAAGCCCCTCGTAGCAAATGCAGAGGGCAATGTAGAGGTTATCGCTTGCGTACCGTTCACAAACCTCGAAACTGCTATGAACGTAACTGCTGGTTCTAACGTAAAGATCGGCGCAGAGAATGTACACTTTGCAAAGTCCGGCGCATACACCGGCGAGATCTCCGCTGACATGCTCGTTGAGCTGGGCGTTGAGTATGTAGTGATCGGTCACTCCGAGAGAAGACAGTACTTCGGTGAAACTGATGAAACAGTCAACAAGAGAACTATTGCTGCGCTTGAAGCAGGTCTGAAGCCCATCGTTTGCGTAGGCGAACTGAAGTGGGAGCGTGAGTGCAACATCACTGAGGAAGTCATCGCTCGCCAGATCAAGCTCGACCTGTGGTCCCTGACTGCTGAGCAGGTAAAGAACACAGTCATCGCATATGAGCCGGTATGGGCAATTGGCACTGGTCTGACTGCAACACCTGAGCAGGCAGAGGAAGTTTGCGCATTCATCCGTGCACAGCTTGCAAAGCTCTACGATCAGGCAACTGCTGACGCAGTGACCATTCAGTACGGCGGTTCCATGAACGCTGCAAATGCTGCTGAGCTGCTGGCTAAGCCCAACATTGACGGCGGTCTGATCGGCGGTGCTTCTCTGAAGGCTGCTGATTTCAATACCATTGTACAGGCTGCTGTAAATGGTTGATTTTAACTGAATCAAAAAAAGGGGATGCCGTCCTCGGTGTCCCCTTTTATTAAAGGGGATAAAACATGGTGAAAAACAAGCGCAGAAATTTCTGGATGATATTGGATTTGTCGGTTTGTATTGCTTTTGGATTACTCAACGGCATTCTCGTACTGACATCATATATCGTCATCTATCTCACCCTCATGGTATTCTGTGGATTTGTGCTCATCTGGATACTCGGCGGACGTCCTTATCTGCCGCAGCTTCCCAGAACGAAAAAGTGCGCCTATACCATTCTCCGCTGCATTCTCTATTCCGGTGCTTTGGTGTTTTCGTTACTGCCGTATAGCATGAATTATGATGCAGTATGGTATTATCCGGTGCAGCGTGCAATGGTGCTGAGCTGTTATACATCCGAAGCCAGGCAGATTTTGGATAATGAAATTCCGCGCCATATCCCATCCGACGCAGAAAATTTTCAATTCCGCTATTCTCCAAAGATTGGGCAGGGAAACTCCGTGCTTGAGATTTCCTTCTTCGCAGACAGTGAAACAATTGCAGAATATCGGGATTTTGCGGAGGAACACTGTACAAAACGGCTTTCTCTGACATTGCCGGAGGGCATGACAGAGGAGAATTTTGATCTGGACGGTGATCCCTCCCACTTGTCATCGGATGAATTTACGCTCTCCAAATGGCGAGAATTACTTCGTGAGGATTACGGACAGGATCCGGACGGCATGGAGCTTTATCTGTTCGGAAGCTTGCTCTATGTGCTTTCGGAGGAAAATGGCTATTTCCTGTTATATAACTAAAAGTAAACCGGAAATTCTGAAGTTCCGGAATCTTTAAATAAGAAAGGGTTAATTACTATGAGCAAAAAACCAGTCGCACTGATTATTATGGATGGTTTCGGCTATAATGCGAGCGATTACGGCAACGCCATTGCCGCTGCAAAGACACCGAACCTTGACAAATACATGCAGGGCCCGAACACCATCATTGGTGCAAGCGGACTTGACGTTGGTCTGCCGGATGGGCAGATGGGCAACTCCGAGGTTGGTCATACCAACATCGGCGCAGGCAGAATCGTTTACCAGATGCTGGTGAAGATTTCCAAGTCCATCAAGGACGGCGATTTCTTCGAGAACAAGGCACTTGTTGCTGCAATGGAGAACTGCAAGGCTAAGGGCAGCGCACTGCACCTGATGGGTCTGCTCTCCCCCGGCGGCGTACACAGCCACATGGAGCATCTCTACGGTCTTTGCGAAATGGCAAAGAAGAATGGTCTGGACAAGGTGTATGTTCACGCATTCCTCGATGGACGTGACGTTCCCCCGTCCTCTGCGGCTGACTTCATGGAAGAGGCTGTGGCTAAGATGAACGAAATCGGCGTGGGCAAGGTTGCTACCGTCATGGGCAGATTCTATGCAATGGACAGAGATAATGCATGGGACAGAGTTGAAAAGGCATATGCTGCAATGGTTTACGGCGAGGGCGTATCCGCTTCCTGCCCCGTACAGGCAATCCGTGATTCCTATGCAAACGAAGTGACCGACGAATTCATGCTCCCGACTGTTGTGGAGGGCGGCGCAAAGATCGCAGCTGACGACAGCGTGGTATTCTTCAATTTCCGTCCTGACCGTGCAAGACAGATTACCCGTGCATTTGTGGATGAAGCATTCACTGGCTTTGAGAGAAAGAACGGCTTCTTCCCGCTGCATTTTGTCTGCATGGCACAGTATGACGCAACAATGCCGAATGTATCCGTTGCATTCCCGCCGGAAGCTCTGACCATGACACTGGGCGAATATCTGAGCAAGTGCGGCAAGACACAGCTGAGAATTGCAGAAACACAGAAGTATGCACATGTTACCTTCTTCTTCAACGGCGGCGAGGAGAAGCAGTTCGAGGGCGAGGACAGAATCCTCATCAAGTCCCCCGATGTGGAAACCTTCGATATGAAGCCGGAAATGAGTGCATATGAAGTCACTGACGCTGTTGTGGAAGCCATTGAATCCGACAAGTACGATGTCATTATCCTGAACTACGCAAACTGCGACATGGTAGGTCATACCGGCATTTTTGATGCAGCTGTTGCTGCTGTTGAGGCTGTGGACACCTGCGTTGGCAGAATGGTAGATGCGATTCTGGCAAAGGGCGGCGCGGCTCTGATTACCGCTGACCATGGTAATGCAGACAAGATGTACGAACCGGACGGCAGCGCATTCACCGCACACACCACAAACCCCGTACCGTTCATCGTAGTAGGCGCAGGAGACTGCAAGCTGCGTGAGGGCGGCGTTCTGGCTGACCTTTCCCCGACCATCCTGAAGCTGCTGGATCTCCCCCAGCCTGCTGAAATGACCGGTAAGTCTCTGATTGTAGATTGATTTTGAAATGATGCTGCGCCGTCCGTTTGGGCGGCGTATGCTATATCTGAATAATTACTATGTTTGAAGGACTTTGCTCCTGCATTTCCTGCCAAGAAATGGATTATTGCAATTCTAACGTTTTCCCTTTGTCCCCCGCAGAGGGCAATGGGAAAACGCCTTGGGATTCCAAAGGGATTCCATCCCTTTGGCGGGGTGCAGGGGCAGAGCCCCTGCAAAGAGAGGTGAACTATCCATGATAGACGTATGCCTTGCCGGAACAGGCGGAATGCTGCCGCTTCCTAATCGGTGGCTGACCTGTTTCTGGCTGGAATATCAAGGAAAAGCTGCACTCATTGACTGCGGCGAGGGAACGCAGATCACGCTCAGCAAGCACGGCTGCAAGCTCAGCAAATTGGACGCACTGTTCATCACGCACACCCACGCCGACCATATCTCCGGATTGCCGGGGCTTCTGCTCTCCATCGGCAACTGCGGCAGAACAGAACCGCTGACCATTTACGGCTTTTCAGGCATCGGCTATGTCATTGACCAGCTCTCCTGCATCTGTCCGGTACTCCCCTACCGTGTAGAGGTGCGCGAGCTTTCCTGCACGGAGATCTCCACACTTATTTGGAACGGTCTGGAGGTGCGCAGTCTTCCCCTGCGCCACCGCATGGACTGCCTCGGCTATTCGTTCACCCTGCACCGCAAGCCCGTGTTCAATCCGCAGAAAGCAAAGGCTCTGGGCATTCCGGTGCAGTTCTGGAAACAGCTCCATGCCGGTGAAACGCTCACGCTGAACGGGACGGAATACACACAGGATATGGTGACGGATGAAGCCAGAAAGCCCCTGAAGCTCACCTATATGACGGATACGGTGTATTTTCCGGAGATGGTCGATTTTGCAAAGGATTCCGATTTGCTCGTCTGTGAGGGGATGTATGGGGATGATGACTATATCCCGAAAATGCTGGAAAAAGGGCATATGGTCTTTTCGCAGGCGGCAGAGCTTGCGAAAGAATCCGGCTCCTCCCGTCTATGGCTGACGCATTACAGTCCGGCGCTCTCCAATCCTGCGGAGTATACGGAAATGATGCAGGCGATCTTTCCGGACACGGTCGTGAGTACGGACGGACAGAGAATGACACTGAAGTAAGGGAGGGAAATGACATGAACGATTTTATGAAACCTTACAGCGATATGAGCGCATACTATGTGACGATTGATCGGACGATGATCACAGAGCTTCTGGATGCGGTCTGTGAAAAAATGCAGTATGCTGTGATCGAAACGCACGAGGACTACTATCTGCTGGCATCCGACAAGGATGAACGTGCATTTCTGCTGGCTACAAAAGCAATTCAGCCGTTTTATGGGATTGCCGTCAAATGCAAAACTTCTGAAAAGCGTCTGTTTTTCGATACGATTGAACCATTTCTGAGCAGAACAGAGGAACTCTGGGGGATGTCCCATGCGGATATTGATGATTATCCGGATTGTTTTCATTGGAATTACAAGGTGAAGAATCCGGTGGAGGATGATTTGCAACAATGTGGACTGCTGTGAAATTGAACATGTGTGGGCAGAGGATGACGCTGAAGTAAGGGAGGGAAATGACATGAACGATTTTATGAAACCCTACAGCGATATGAGTGCATACTATGTGACGATCGACCGGACGATGATCACAGAGCTTCTGGATGCTGTCTGTGAGAAAATGCAGTATGCTGTGATCGAAACGCACGAGGACTACTATCTGCTGGCATCCGACATGGATGACCGTGCATTTCTGCTGGCTACAAAAGCAATTCAGCCGTTTTATGGGATTGCCGTCAAATGCAAAACTTCTGAAAAGCGTCTGTTTTTCGATACGATTGAACCATTTCTGAGCAAGACACAGGAAGGCTGGGGGATGCCCTATGTGGCGTATGACGAACATCTGGATTGGTTTATCTGTGATTACAATGGGAAGAATCCGGTGGAGGATGATTTGCAAAGATGTGGACTGCTGTGATATTGAACAGATGGAGGAACCTATGAAAAACTGCGAATCGCTCAATGAATTAAAAGAATGGCTGAACTATGGATATAATGTCAGAGGAAAACGGAATTTTTCTGATTCTTCGCAAATCGCCGCCTATCTGCTTGAGGAATATGACCATCTCATGCGTGCGGAGAAAACGTTCTGGAATTGTTTTCTGGTGATATTGGGAAAGCAGATTATTGAAAACCGCCACACAATCTATTGGAAAATATACAGATTGATCGAACATGCGGTCGCGGAAACTACGCATGAACATACTGCTTTCGATCTTGAAGAAAAGGAAAAAGAGGAAATATGCCGGCTTGCAAAAGAGGTCGGTGAGATGCTTCCGTCGCTTCAGATAGAAGGTGCTTGAAAATCTGCCTCCTTTTTCAGTACATCCACAAAATTACACAACCCCACGGCGTGCCGCCGCCGGCAATTTGCTCCCAATGCAGCTGCGCTGCAAAGGTCGCGTCAATTCTGTCAAACTATACAAAAATGCCTCGAATCCATTGACGAGAGGCATTTTTTGTGCTATAATAAAGAGAATACAACTTTTTGTAAGCTGTAAATCCAACAGTAGATTGGAGGAATCTGAACGTGTTTCCAATCGTTCGTAAGAAAGAACTCAATTCCGATGTCATTTTGATGGAAATTTCTGCCCCCTACATCGCCGCAAAGGCAATGCCGGGACAGTTTATCATTTTCCGTGTGGATGAAACCGGTGAGCGTGTACCGCTGACCATTGCGGATTTTGACCGTGAAAAGGGCACAATTACAATTATTTTCCAGATTGTCGGCTATTCGACTGAAAAGCTGAATTCCCTCTCCGAGGGCGACAGCATTCTGGATGTGGTAGGCCCGCTTGGTCTGCCGACCGAATATCCCGAAAATGCAAAGCGTGTCTGCGTTATCGGCGGCGGCGTGGGCTGTGCAATCGCCTATCCGCAGGCAAAACATCTCCATGCACAGGGCATTCACACGGACGTGATCGCCGGCTTCCGTTCCAAGAATATCGTCATTCTGGAGGAAGAATTCAAGGCAGGCTGTAACGAGCTGATCCTCTGCACGGATGACGGAAGCTATGGCAGAAAGGGCTTTGTCACACAGGCATTGCAGGCACAGATCGACGCAGGCGTGAAATATGACGCTGTGATCGCCATTGGCCCTGTGCCGATGATGAAATTTGTCTGCGAGCTGACAAAACAATACGAGATCCCGACCATCGTTTCCCTCAACCCCATCATGGTGGACGGTACGGGCATGTGCGGCGGCTGCCGTGTGACGGTGGATGGAAAGATCCGCTATGCCTGTGTAGAAGGTCCGGATTTTGACGGACATAAGGTCGATTTTGACGAGCTGATGAAGCGCAACGGCACATTCCATGAGCGTGAAGCGACTTGCAGAATGCTCATACAGGCGGAGAAGCTGTAAGCGGAAGGAGTGGTAAAAATGCCGAATATGGCAATGGAAAAAGTACCGATTCCGGAACAGGATCCGAAGGTACGAGCGAAGAATTTTGACGAGGTAACACTCGGTTATACGGCAGAAATGGCAGTCGAGGAGGCACAACGCTGCCTCAACTGCAAGAACATGCCCTGCGTGTCCGGCTGTCCGGTCGGGGTAAAGATTCCGGCGTTTATTTCTCAGATCGCACAGGGCGATTTTGAGGGCGCGTATCAGACCATTCGCCTGACAAATGGCTTGCCGGCAGTCTGCGGCAGAGTATGTCCGCAGGAACGGCAGTGTGAGAGCAAATGTGTACGCGGCATCAAGGGCGAACCGGTGGGCATTGGCAGACTGGAACGCTTTGCGGCGGATACGCATATGAAAAATGGCGATACTACTGTAGAAAAGCCCGTTTCCAATGGGCATAAGGCTGCCATTGTCGGTGCAGGCCCCGCAGGTCTGACCTGTGCAGGCGACCTTGCAAGACTTGGCTATGAGGTGACAGTATTCGAGGCATTCCACGTTGCCGGCGGTGTACTGATGTACGGCATTCCGGAATTCCGTCTGCCCAAGGACATTGTGCAGAAAGAAGTACAAAGCCTGCGCGACCTCGGCGTGAATATCATGACGAACATGGTTATCGGCAAGGTGCTGTCCATTGATGAACTGCTTGAACAGGGCTATGAATCCATCTTTGTCGGCTCCGGTGCAGGTCTGCCCCGTTTCATGGGCATTGAGGGCGAGGCTCTTGTAGGCGTTTGCTCGGCGAATGAGTACCTGACCAGAATCAACCTGATGAAGGGCTACCGTCAGGAATACGATACCCCCGTGCTGCGCTCAAAATCCGTTGCAGTTGTCGGCGGCGGCAATGTGGCAATGGACGCAGCAAGATGCGCATTGCGTATGGGGGCGGAGCATGTGTACGTTGTCTACAGACGTTCCGAGGACGAAATGCCGGCAAGACGCGAGGAAGTGCACCACGCAAAGGAAGAGGGCGTGGAATTCCTGACGCTGAACAATCCTGTGAAGATTCTCGGCGATGAAAATGGCAGAGCCTGTGCAATGGTCTGCCAGAGAATGGAACTGGGCGATCCGGACGAAAGCGGCAGACGTTCCCCCGTTCCGGTGGAGGGTTCGGAATATGAACTGCCCGTAGATACGGTCATCATGTCCATCGGCACCTCCCCCAATCCCCTTATCCGTACCACCACAAAGGGACTGGAAGCAAACCGCCGCGGCTGTCTGATTGTCGATGAGGATATGATGACAACCAAGGAGGGTGTATACGCCGGCGGTGACGCAGTTACCGGTGCGGCTACGGTCATTCTTGCCATGGGTGCCGGAAAAGCGGCAGCAAAGGCAATGGACGCATATATGCAGAATAAATAACGAAAGCAACATCGGAGGAAGATTTATGAACAAGAAACTTGTAAAGACACTGGCAGCTCTGACCAGTGTATCCGCTATGACAGCAATGTGCACAGTTACCGCATTTGCAGAGGAAGCCGCAGCAGCACCGGAGCAGCCGTCCACCGCGTCCATGCTCATTTCTACGCTTGCACTGCCGATGATTCTGCTGTTCGCACTGTATTTCATCATGATTCGTCCGCAGCGTAAGGCTGAAAAGGAAACACGCGAAATGCAGAACAGCTTGCAGATCGGTGACGAGGTTATCACCATCGGCGGCATTGTGGGCATTGTACTGCGTGTCGAGGAAAACACCAAGACAGTTGTACTGGAAACCGGCAGCGACCGTCTGAAGATCCGCATGATGCAGGATGCAATCAAGGAAAATGTCACGGCAAGAGAAGCCAAGGAAGCGGAAAAGGCTGAAAAGCTCAAGGCAAGAACACAGCCGAAAATTACAAAGGAATAATCCCCTGCCCTGCGGCATAGGATGTACCAAATCATGAATCTGCCCTGCTTTATGCAGGGCATTCTTGTAGGAGGTTTGCGATGCTGCGACATCTTTGGGGTTCTCCGGTATTCCGGCTGCTGCTGAGCGTTGGCAGGGGCTTGCTGTGGATTGCTGCTGGATGCCTGCTGCTTTCCGGTCTGCTCCTGCTGACGGCAGTGCCGGACTGGCTGCTGAGAACGGCAGCGGATGTGCTCTGGGGCATTGGCGCATTCCGTGCAGGACTGGTCTGTGGATTTCACGCACGGCGGCACGGCATTGCCAGCGGTCTGCTCTGCGGTCTGCTGCTCTGTGCCATTCTCCTTGCTGGCTGTGTGTGCATGGGCGGTGCGCTGCATTTCAGGCGGTGCGGCTGGATTCTTCTGCTGGCAGTCTGCGGCGGTATCTGCGGCGTGAACCGGAAAATTGTCAAGCCGCCGGATTAAGCCGGCTCTGGGAATTGCCGGATACCACGGCAAAAAAAAACGCTTTTCCTCTTGCATTTACGGGAAAGATATGGTATAATAGAAATGTAATACTGCACAATGCCGAATGGCTTTGCGCATGTCTTGCTGAAAAAACGAGCTTGCTCGAATAGAAACGGAGGGAAACCGAATGAAGCACATTCAGACCATCAACAAGGCAAATCTGAAGGAATCCGCACAGAAGGGCGGCTGTGGCAAGTGCCAGGCATCCTGCCAGTCCGCTTGCAAGACTTCCTGCACAGTTGCAAACCAGAAGTGTGAGAGATAAGTTCTTTGACATTTCTTCCCTGCCCTGCATCCCATGTGCGGGGCGGTTTTTTATGCCGATACTGTGCACAGCTGCACAGAATATATAAAAGAGGATGATAATGATGATACATAAGTATATGCTGAACGGTCTGTATATCGTACTGGATGTCAACAGCGGCGGTGTGCATATCGTGGATGAAATGACCTATGATTTACTGGATGATGCAAAGCCCCCGTTTGCAGAGGAATGTCCGGCTGAAATTCTGGAGAAGCTCTCGGACAAGTATGATGTGCAGGAGCTGAATGAATGCTATCTTGAGCTGAAATCCCTGTACGAGGAGAAAATTCTGTTTTCCGTGGATGATTACGAGAAGTATGCGGCATTTGCAGTCGCCTCCCCCATCAAGGCAATGTGCCTGCATATTGCGCATGACTGCAACCTGCGCTGCACCTATTGCTTCGCCTCCACAGGCGATTTCGGCACGGGCAGAAAGCTGATGCCCGTAGAAACCGGCAAGCTGGCAATTGACTTCCTGCTGGAAAATTCCGGCAACCGTGAAAATCTGGAGCTGGACTTTTTCGGCGGTGAGCCGCTGATGAATTTTGACGCAGTTAAGGAAGTTGTCAAGTACGCAAGGGAGCGTGAAAAGGAATACGGCAAGCATTTCCGTTTCACCATCACGACCAACGGACTGCTGCTTGATGATGACAAGATTGCATTCATCAACGAGGAAATGTCATCAG
>SVNO01000017.1 GCA_015066845.1 Ruminococcus sp.
GGGGGAGGGGCTATTTTTCGGGGACTTCGCTGTACAGCCCGTCCCCTCTGCTTCACTTCGTTCAGCATCTCCCCACCCCGTGGGGAGTCACCCGAACCCCTTGTGCGGAGCTATCGCTCCGCGTTTGTTTTTAGGTTTTTTGACAGACTGGGACAGTGCTTACTGTCTGCTGCATCGTTCTCGTCAGGCTGAAAATCCGCAGACATCCCCCTCTTGACAATATACGCAGAATCCGCTATAATAAAACTATGCGATAAGCACAAAAAACCAGAAAAAGGATGGAATAAAATGGATACTTTATACAGTGTACATATGGGGCAGGCAAAATGCGCCGTAGACCTTGGGGATGGCAGTGAACGCGGAGAATACGTCAATCAGGACTACATCCTTCACAAGCTTGGCAGACCGCACAGGAGTATCAGCCTGATGTACTGTTATTACCCCTTGGACGAGGGCTTCCCCGAACGTGCAAGCGTTGTCCATGCGCGTCCGGATGTGCGCTTTGCGTGGGATTATCCCTATGACGATTACTTCCCCTATAAAGGCGGACTCGGCGGCAGTACGCAGGATGAGCCATTCCGCCAGATGCGTGACATCCGCGCACACGGGCAGGATGTGACGCTGACGCTGACCATCGATCCGCATGTGTCAGATGCACAGCTTGCGGCAATCGGGCAGGACTTGCGCCCGTTCGGCAGGGTGTTCCTGCGCATCAACCATGAAGCAACCGGCGACTGGTTTTCATTCAACAAACGCTGTACCTATCAGGAGGTGGCAGATTTCTTCGTGCGCGCGAGCCGTATCATCAAGGCAGAAGCCCCGAATGTGCAGACAATTATCTGCATTGACGGCGTGGAAAACATGGGCGACACGGAAATTACCTGCGAGAAAGAATTTGCACAGACCATTCCGGAAGCGGATATCTGGTCGGTGGACAAGTACATGGCATTGCATTGGGGCTGGCCCTATGATGTGGCAGAGCACGGCGGCACAAGTCATGTGCGCCACAAGGTACGCGACATCTACGCGCTGACGAAAGCAAGCTATGAACGCTACTGCGTCCTCAATGACGGTGTGCCCAAGCCCATGGTCATGTCTGAATGCAACGCGGACGGCGATGTCACAGGTGCATATGAGCAGGCAGAGATGCTGGAGGAATTTTGCAGCATCCTCGAAACGGAGAATGCAGTGTGGTTTTCGGGCTTTACCATGTACCAGTTCCGCGACAGGGGCAGACTGGGACTGGAAATCGAGGACCCGAACAATCCGGATGTGGGCATTGCACAGCCGCTTCTGGAAACCTACAAGCGCATCATTCACCGTTCGTATTTTCAGCCGGAAATGACGCAGGGCGAGCCGGTACAGCTTCCTGTCACACTGCGCTGGGGGCATTCGGAGGATGCGGATGGCTTGGCAATTCCGCTGCATTTCGAGAAAAATCCGGTGTTCTGTGAGCTTACCTTTGAGGACGAGGGCAATTACATGCTGGAACTCAACGGCTTCTGGTTCTATCGTTCCCCGAACGCAAAGACGATCGACCTGATGTCCGCATTCTATCAAAAGCCCCTGACAGGCGAATGCGACCTGACGCTGAAAATTTTCGCACCGCCTGCCACGGGAGAAAACGACCTTTCCGCGCCCGATGGCATGTTCCAGTACCGCACGGAACTTACAAAGCTCCCCCATATCCGCATCCGATTTGCACCGGTGGAGGATTAGAGCCTGTTCACATTAAAAATGCATACGCATCTTTTCGACATATTCGACAAATTCTTCAGGAACGAACACTGCATTTTGCCCAAAAATTTCCCTTGACAAGCAGGGGCGAATGTAGTATAATAATAATGCAGTCATGCTGCAACCTTATCAAGAGAGGCTGAGGAACAGGTCCTATGAAGCCCGGCAACCTTCCATATTGGAAAAGGTGCTAAATCCTGCGGTATTACCGAGAGATGAGGATTTCTGAAAAAAATCACGGCATTCGGTAACGAGTGCCGTTCTTTTTTGTCATCTTTTGGAAAAATTTCAATCAGGAGGAATTATTATGCAGAGAAGATTGTTTACATCCGAGTCCGTAACAGAAGGACATCCCGATAAAATCTGCGACCAGATTTCTGACGCAGTACTTGACGCGAT
Source organism: Ruminococcus sp. (assembly GCA_015066845.1). Lineage (GTDB taxonomy): Bacteria > Bacillota > Clostridia > Oscillospirales > Ruminococcaceae > UBA3855. The sequence goes on from SVNO01000017.1 coordinate 2,137, forward strand.
TCTTGCGCAGGACCCCATGGCGCGTGTGGCTTGCGAAACCGCATGTACAACGGGTATGGTGCTGTGCATGGGCGAAATTACCACAACCGCAAAGGTGGACATTGCAAAGATTGCACGTCAGGTCGTTGTGGAAATTGGCTATGACCGCGCAAAATTCGGTTTTGATGGTCATACATGCAGTGTACTGACTGCCATTGATGAGCAGTCCCCCGACATTGCCATGGGCGTGAACCATTCCTATGACAGTACGGCGGATGCCAAGGACACCGGTGCAGGCGACCAGGGTTTGATGTTCGGCTATGCCTGCAACGAAACACCGGAGCTGATGCCCATGCCCATTTCCCTCGCACACAAGCTGGCACTGCGCCTAACAGAGGTACGCAAAAACGGCACACTGCGCTATCTGCGTCCGGACGGCAAGTCGCAGGTAACAGTCGAATATGACGAGAACGACAAGCCTGTACGCGTGGATGCCGTGGTGATTTCTTCCCAGCATTCCGCAGAAATTTCCATAGAACAGATTCGCGAGGACATCAAGGAACTGGTCATTGACCCTGTAATTCCGGCAGAACTGGTGGATGAGAATACCAAGATCTACATCAACCCCACCGGCAGATTTGTAGTCGGCGGTCCGCAGGGTGACAGTGGTCTGACAGGCAGAAAGATCATCGTAGATACCTACGGCGGCTATTCCAGACATGGCGGCGGCGCATTCAGCGGCAAGGATCCGACGAAGGTTGACCGTTCCGCAGCATATGCAGCACGTTACATTGCAAAGAACATTGTAGCGGCAGGTCTTGCAGAAAAGTGTGAGATTCAGCTTGCCTATGCCATCGGCGTAGCACGTCCGGTATCCGTTCTGGTGGATACATTCGGTACTGGCAAGGTATCCGATGAGAAGCTGTCAAAGGCAGTGGACAAGGTATTCGACCTGCGTCCGCAGGGCATTATTGAGATGCTCAGGCTCCGCCGTCCGCAGTACAGAAAACTGGCTGCATACGGACATTTCGGCAGAGAGAACATTGGTGTTATCTGGGAGAAAACCGACAAGACCGAGGAGCTGAAGGCTGCGGTTGCGGAATAATTGACAAGAGGGCTTCCTTGATGAAGCCCTCTCAGTCTGTCAAAAAACCTAAAAACAAATGCGGAGCGATAGCTCCGCACAAGGGGTTCGGGTGACTCCCCACGGGGTGGGGAGATGCTGAACGAAGTGAAGCAGAGGGGACGGGCTGTACAGCGAAGTCCCCGAAAAATAGCCCCTCCCCTTTTGGGGGAGGGGTTGGGGTGGGGGCAGTTACAGGGGTGCCAACCCCCAAAAAAACCTTTTTCGACAAGCTGAGCTCCCTATCACTAAAATGATAGGGAGCAATTTTTATAATGCAACATCAATAAGCTTCTGATTAATTCTGGTGAGTGTGTGAAAGTTTTTCTGTAAATAAGATATCCTAAGATAATTGACGAGCTGTATGGCGGTAAGATTACCGTTGTCCAGCTCGTTTTGACTATACCTAATTCCATTGATTTCGTCAAGAATTATGATAAATTGGTATATAATTATATTTCAGTATATCTGACTGAGACAAATCACAGTTCCCTCACAGCGTCGGTCAATTGGCGGATATTCTCCTTGTTACAGTGGTATTCGGCTGCATCGTAAGCTTTCAGAAGATCATCCTCATTCTTAGTGCGGTTCTTCATTGATTTGAGTTTCATCTTCAGCAGGGACATCATTATCTTGTGCTTACCGTTGAGCTTATGGTAATCAAACCCTCCCCGCAGATAGAACATGGGGATGTTCTTCCGCATCTCGTCAGTGAAATTGTGACTCCAAACGGCTTCAAGATCTTCAGGATCTCCCGGGTTGGAGCCGGTCGCCCACACGAAGAGATGCTTGTCTTTGAGCTTATCGTAGTTCTTCTTGATCAGGTTGATGCCGTTTATCCCGACTGCGTAAAGGCCGCCTCCATAGATTATCGTGTCGTACGTCAGCAGGTTGTCAGAGGTTATTTCAGAGTATTCGCGAAGGTCGCAGGCGAGCTCTTCAGCTATCATTTCCGCATACGTTTTTGTGTAGCCATAAACGGAACGGTAAATTACGACGGTCTTATTCATTGATGTTCTCCTCCATTTTCTCAAGGGTCTTGAATGTTATCTCGATCTGCTTGTCGGAAATCCCGGTGAAAAGCATGTCGATGAAATCCACTTCTTTTTTCTGATACTTTTTGGCCAGGCTGTCTGCCTTATTTGTAAGACGGATACGCAGTTTTCGCGCGTCATCGCTGTCGGGCCTGATCTCCAGATAGCCTTTCTCTTCGAGCTTTCCGGCGATACTCTTCACATTTTGATGCGAGCACCCCATGATCTCCGACAGTTCATTTATTGTCGGCGCTCCGTTCTCGAAAAGACGCAGGCAGATCATGAGGAAAAACTGCTTGCAGGTAATCTCTTCGTAGAAGCGGTCGCCCACAGTCTGAAGGCGGTTACTCATCGCGAAGAAGTACCCGAAAAGGGCGAATCTTTTGTTCATTGAATTGATCATCTCACGAGGTTCCATAAGTGTCTCCTTGAAATATGTAACATATTACATAACAGTATAACATATTACATAATATTTGTCAAGTCACGGACTGCGGAGAAATAATGTATAGTCTGATACAATTTCAACAACTGTACTTTCAGAGGTTGTTATAATTACTTTGTCTGAGAGAGATTCTTTGGTTCAGAGAATAAACAGCATAATAAATCAAGGGGAGTGTAAAAATGGCATCGAGTAAAGAATATTTGGATTTCATTTTAGAACAGCTTTCAGAGTTGGATGATATAACTTACAGGGCGATGATGGGAGAATACATCATCTATTATCGTGGAAAAGTTGTCGGTGGCATTTATGATGACCGTTTTCTTGTGAAGCCTGTAAAGTCTGCTGTGAAACCGCCTAATGCAAAGCGACCAAGCTTGTCGCTTGGTCACTTTGCATGGGTTTGTTTAAAATTTTTTGTCTAACTTTTTGGGGTCGGTTCATTTTTTGAGAGGGGGAGTTTTTTGCAAAAAACTCCCCCTACCTATTCTCTTAGTATGCCTTTCTTTTGTGCCCTTGGGCACAAACACGCGCTGCCGCTTGCGCAAAGCGCAAAGGCAGCAAATCACAAGCAGAGGGCTTCCTTGATGAAGCCCTCTTTTCTTTGTATTTCGGGGATTTCCCCTGTTTATGCCAACACCATCCTTTTCAGAACCGCCAAATCAAACCCGTTCACGTTCCCATCCTCATGCAGCTGTGCCATAGCAAGCTGTGCGCCGGACAGGGACTTCTGTGCGAGAAGATACCGCTGGAGCAGAACAATATCTGCTACATTTACTTCACCATTCAAATCCACATCCCCCCGCAGTACTGCCGCACCTGCAAGCACCTGACAAATCTCCGCAGTCTTGACCGTGCCGGCAGAATCCGTAATTTCTACGGAATACAGACCTTTTTTCGCGCCGGTAATTGTCAGCGTTTCTCCCGTTTCTCCCTTGAGCAGTTCGCCGTCCAGATACCACTGGTAAGCCGGCTTGTCACAGGTAGTGCGCGCATTCAGTGTGAGCGATTCCGTTTCCGCAAGGTAAACCGTGCGCTTTGCCGAATATATGTTGAAATTCCCCTGCACCGTATATTCCGGCGCGGTAATGCTTGCCGCCTTTACCCAGCTGTTTGCCTCATCCTGAATCGTGACGCGGATGTTCTGCATGGTAACCCCCCGTTCCAGTCCCATCAGCTCGCCAAGCGGCAGCCGGAATTCTATTGTACTGCCGGAATTGCGCTGTACTACGCCATAGGGCATCCCCTGATTGTAATAGATAAAGCCGTTGCCCTGATAGTAGAGCCAGTAATTTTTGCCGTTGTCCTTGTTGTCAAAGCTCAGATTGAATACCGGCGCATCCGCCTTGTAGTCCAGCTCTGCCATGACATACAGGTACTTGTCGTCATTTGTCAGATACAGCGCATTTTCACCTTCCTGCGCATACCGGATGGCTTCTGCGCGTTCGGTCGCATTGCTGACTGCGCCATCCGTTGCTGCTGTGCCGTTGATGGTGTACATCTCCCCATCGGATGCCGGAAGTTCCTGTTCTGCGTTGATTTGCCGGAAACTGTCATCCGCGCGCGCGGCTGTATCGTCCGTTTCTGTGACAGTGAATGTGCCCAGATAATTTGCCCCCAGACCGGAATGCCATGTGCCCGTATTGGCAAATTTCACCGATCGCATGTGCATCTGGTCAAGCGTATTGTCACCCGTGGAAAGCTTGAAATAGACGTTCCATTCTCCCGTTTCCAGACCGCCGGGGATGCGCAGCTGGAATTCCGGCTCTGCGGTGGTGCGTGAATACCATGTCTTTGTGTTCACATCCACCTGCGTCCGGATGAAATTCCCGTCCTTTTCGAGCAGGATTTCGGGCTTTTGTGTCATAATGGGATTGGCAAAGCCGGTGTTTTCGATCTCTGCACGGACTGTCAGCACATCGCCCTGTTCCACCTGTGCGCTCAGGTCGCAGTCACGCACGACAAAGCGGTAGCCGATGTGGTCGCGCATGAATTTGTACACGGTCTGCCCGTAATACGCGCTGTTGTCCACATTGTCCACATCGTACTGCGCCCCGAACGTGTAGTCCTTGTAGAGCTGGTAGATATTGGAATTGATGTAGCTCAGGTGGGTTTTGTACATTTCCGGAATGGAATTCTGGGGGAGGTAGGTTTCGTACTGCATGGTAAATTCCAGATTGCCCGAAAATTCGCCGCCGAAATACGAGGTCAGGGCTTGTCTGCCCACCCAGCCGGTATCGCGTTCGCGGTTGTGGTAAGTGCCCAGATCAATGTCCGAGCCCATGTAGCCGTCATTGTACAGGCAGACGCGTGAAGCGTCACTGTCCGGTTCCGGCGTATAGGCGGCAAGGTCGTCCTCCGTGATGCCTGCCCATGTGGTAAAGGTCGGGGGAGTGCGGACGGTCACGGGGATGGGGGCAGGTACAGCGTCAAGAAGCAGGTCGAGCACACGCGCTTTTTGCTCAAAAGAGCAGAATTTTCCGCCCCAATGCTCACCCCATGAGCCGACAAAGCCGCTTTCCACAAAGGCAAGGATGTCCTTGTATTCCTCGAAAATACCGCTGTCCTTGATTTGCTGGATATGCGCTTCGATCTGGGCAAAGGTAGACGGTTCGGGGTCGAGCATTCCCACATCATCATAGCGGAAGCGCAGTGCAATGATGCAGCCATTTTTCCGGCAGTTGTCGAGAGTGACGCGGAGATTGCGGAAAAAGGTGTCATCGAGGTCGTAATCCTTTCCGGGGATATCATTCCCTTGGTCATCGGTTGTACCGTTGGAGCCGCTTGCAAATCCGCCGAGGTCCACGAGGATGAGCATGAGGCTGCCGGTCGGGTTGAAGATGGGTGTATCTCCGGGTGCAGCACTCATCCAGAGCGTAGAGGTATAGCCTGCGCCGGGGTTGTTGATGGTTTCGGTGGATTCGGTGTAGTCGATGCCGGAATCCACAAGCGTTTCGCCGGCAGCGGTAATGGCAGGCATACCAGCCAGCCCGACCGCCGCAGCAAGGCAGAGTGCAAATGCTTTGGGTGCTTTCATAAATAGAACCTCCTGTCATATTGGGGCACTACCGTACAGCTCCGCACCGTCCTTTATGCGGTATTGCCCTGAATCCGATAGTATGATTGTAGCATATTTTGGGGGGAAATGATAGGGGGAATTTGTAAAGAATCGTATCTGAATGTACAATGCACATTGACACCCCTACTGAAACGTGGTATAATGAGGATAGAAATATCTCGAAAAAGGAGGGATGGTGTCGATGGGACGCAAAGAAAAAATTGCAGTTGCAAAAGCAATTGCAGCACTTTTTCAAATTCCAGCCGTGCCGGAGCTGATCGACCTTGAAAATGCACTATATAAAGCACTGACAGAACAGAGTGACCGTGAAAAATACAAAAGAAAATTATTGGAATCGCTTAAACAGCTTTCTCATAGTGAAAACCTCACAGACGCGCAGACCGATGCACTGAACAAAGCAATTGAATGCCTGTTTAACGACATTGCTATTCTTGAATACTATCCGGATAATGCGGAGGGTTTGCTTGCCGAGCTGCAAACGCGCTTCAAGGAAGAAGATGGGGCTTTTCTCCATATCTGCGCGATAATTATCAATGCTTGCTTTGACAATATTTCACAAATACAGACTGCCGGTGCAATTGCTGCGCGTGGTGCTGTGCTGTCACACGATGAGCATCAGGAACAGAATGCAGCACTGCAAAAACTGTTGGAACTCCTGCATGAAATACAGGATGCAGTGAAAACTCCCTTTACTCCCCCCACTTCCCCCACCCCCATATCCAACAACGACATTTACGAGAAACGATACAAAGCTCCCCTCTTTCTGGAAAGTGAAATCAAAGAAGAGGACAACAAAAGTGCAAGACTTCACAAGGTTTTTGTAGAACCGGCATTGTGCTCCCAAAGATGGGGTACTTTGCAGGATATGCTGCTCGACTGGATGGGCGAACCGGACGAGGATTCGGATGAAGATACCATTGCAGACTATTCCATCCTCCTCCTCTATGGCAAAGCCGGTATCGGCAAGAGCAGCTATACCTCCAGAATCATTTCCGCGGTGGATGATGACGGGAACAAGGTGTTCGGGGATTGCTGGCTTGCGCTGGAGCTGCGGCAGCATCATCTGGTATTTCATGCCCAGCACGCGTGGGATTCCATCAAGTATTGTTTTCAGTGTGAGAATGATGCGGCATATGCAAACCGCTGCCTCATTCTCGATGGTCTGGACGAGGTGCGTGTGCTCCATCCGGATTTTGATGCCGTCACATTTCTCAACAGCTTACAGGAGGAAACCGCGCTCAAAATGTACAATATCAAAATCCTGATTACTTCCCGTGAGGGATATTTTGAGGACGATGAACTGTACAGCAGAAACCTGCGTACTGCCTATATTCAGTGGGGCGATGAACAGCTGGAAGAATGGTGCGGCAAATACTGTAACATTCACAAAATCCGTGAAGATTGGAAAGAGAAATTCCTTGCTGATTTCAGGGAGCTTGCGGAAGATGACAAACGCCGTGACATTTTCTGCATTCCGATGATTCTCTATCTCTGCTGTGTGCGTTCGATCGAGATTGCCGAAAATAAAAGCGTGGTGGATATTTACGAAAAGGCATTCCGTGAAATCGGCAGCCGTAGACACCATACCTCCACCGCAATGCAGGAATCGGACGAGCGCACATTTTCCGCCAACTGGGAATTCACCAAGGAGCTTGCGTACCGGATTTTTCTGGATGAAGAAGTGACCGTGTTGGGGGATGAGGGCATCGGGGAAGCCAAAAAGAAAACCAAACTGAAATACCCCGAATGCGAACCGGAATTATCGCGATACTTTGCGATTTTCCCTTTTGCATCCGACACGGCAGAGGGCATGGAATTTGCCCACAAGACCGTGACGGAGTATTTTACGGCGGTCAAGCTCTATGAGGACTATTTCGAGGACTGCAATTCGCCGGAAAGCTTCTGGGAGAACGTATGGAGCGCATTCCGCTATAAAGATATGCCCGATGATGTGATAGCGATGCTTGTACAGCTCATCGAAAGCCGACAGGGGGAACATCTTGCAGCATGGCGTGCATCATTCTTTGCCTGCTATTACGAGGGTGTCAAGCGGCAGTGTATCTGGATGTGCCTGAGTCCACCGGAATATGTGTGCAGGATGCTGTATTCCCAGCTGCCGCATCAGGTTGGGCTGTCGTTTCGGAATCTGACGCGTCTGTTGTCGCGCTTGGGGTATGAGAATCGGGAGCGTAAGCCGGAGGATGCAGTGGATAAGGACTATGCTATGGGGCTTTCAGCACTTTTTCCGCGTGGCATAGTGATGGATGTCAGATGTGATGGCTGGAAGGGATTCCGGAACGTTAATTTGCGTGGTGCTGTTTTGATATATGCTCATTTGCATGATGCTGATTTGCGTGATGCTGATTTGCGTGGTGCTGATTTGCGTCATGCTCATTTGTGTGATGCTGATTTGCATGATGCTGATTTGCGTGATGCTGATTTGCATGAGGCTGATTTGAGTTTTGCTGATTTGCATGATGCTGATTTGCGTGATGCTGATTTGAGTTTTGCTGACTTGACGGATGCTGATTTGCGTGATGCATATTTGACGGATGCTGATTTGCGCCGTGCTGTTTTGATGGTTGCTGATTTGCGCCGTGCTTATTTGAATGATGCTGATTTGAGTGGTGCTGATTTGACGGATGCTGATTTGTGTGGTGCTCGTTTGTGTGGTGCTGATTTGCGTGATGCAAATTTGACGGAGGCTGATTTGACGGAGGCTGATTTGTGCCGTGCTGATTTGCGTGGTGCTTCCTGGTCATTCGGACAAGAGCTTCATGACATTCAACTGTACGACACCGACCTTCCCCAACTGGATGAAGCAATCGAAAAATACGGAATCCAATTGATTGAGCCCCGTGTCGTTTCCACAGAAACAGGAAAATACCTCCACTACAACCCCGAAACCAACCGCGCCGAATAAAACCCAAGCCGCCGGCTTTGTGCCGGCGGCTTTTTCAGGAGGAAATGTGCACAGCCGCAAATGGGCTTTGTTAATACGCCCCATTCTCCGCTGCATACATCAGGATTGTCGCTGCATCCCCTGCATCTGCCACGCCGTTGTAGTTGAAATCGGCGCGGCAGAGCCAGTTTTCATCCGGAAGTGCAGGGGGATTGCCCGTGCCAACTGCGGCGGCATAGGTCAGAACTGCGGCTGCGTCCAGTGCGGTGTACTGTCCGTCCATGTCCACATCACCGTGAACCAAGGAAAGGTCAAAGGGTACAATGTGAATGCGGTAGGTCGATGCATTCATCCCCTCACCCGATGCCACCAGCTCCAGCGTGGTTTCACCATTGCAGGAAATGCGCTGTGTTTCGCCATTTGTGATGGGCTGTCCGTTACAGGTGAGAGTGGCATTGCTGAACAGCTTCAAATCCGCGCGCATGAGCTGCTCCAGATTGAATGCCTCGATTTCCGCTTCATACTCACGCTCCCCGACCTCGACAAAATCCGTGCCGTACAGCAGATAATCGCCGTTTTCAAATGCAAGCTGGAGCTTGATGTCGTACATCTCTGCTTCACGCACGGTATAGCTCTGCTCATAAACCGTGCCCTCCTCGCAGTATGCGGAAATCTTCATATCCTCTGTGAATGTAATGGGCTTTGTGTAGGGCTTGTACGCGCCGCCGTTCACGGCATAGTACACCTGTCTGCCGTCAGGATTCGTCAGCTCGATGGTATCACCGATGCACAGCGTATCGCTCAGTTTCGAGAACTGCACATTCGCCTTGCTCACGCTCAGCGCGGTGATACATGCCGCGCCGAAGTGCTCCGTCGTTTCATGCAGATATTCCAGACCATCGTCATGCATCGCAGTAAAGGAATCCTTGATGTCCATGGAATAGGTGTCCACCCAGTTTTCACCGTCCAGACAGAGGAAGCTGCAATTCGGGGCATGGTCAGCGGGTATTGCATAATACTCCGTTGTGACACTGCCGTCCGGTGCGGTTTCTGTTGCCATGGTGTCATATTCAACGAAAACATGGCTTGCATAGGGGTCGCCGGTCTGTGTGACAACTACGGCATAGGTTTCGCCTGCTGCCACGGATACGGGAGCTGACAGCTCCGCGGTAATCTGTCCGACAGAGGAAATGCTGCCCTCTGCGGTCGCTGCAAGTGCACCGGAAGTGGGATCGAGAGGGTTTGTGAGATCCTTGTACACGGAAACGCTGTAGGCATCGTTGTCCCAGTCCGTGCGGAATGTGACCGCAGTGACAAGGGTGTCCGTTTCTGCTGTGAACAGGTTCGCCATTGCGCCGGATTCATGCGCTGTATCGTCAGGCAATGTATAACCTATGCAAGTTCCGAGGTCGTAGCTGTGTACATCGTCATACAGCTGCGCCGGTACTGCGGAAAATCCCATTACATCGCAATTTTCCTGCTCATAGGAAATCCAGTAGTAGCCGTTGTCGCAGAATACGCTTGACCAGCTGCTCTTTGCAAGCCACGCGCCATCGCTGGAGGGCTGTTCCTTGAAATACTCTTTGGGGAAATTGTCATCCCAGCCGACAATGGTCACGGCATGGGGGGAGGATTGCTCGTCCACTATCTCTGCCGGAAGGTAATAGGAATTGTGCGTGTGATCCACATAAGCGTCATTGCTTGTATAAGAATAGCAGAGTGCGCCGCCCTGATAGAGATACTCCTTGACGCGGCTGCACTGCTCTGCATAGTCCTCATCCTCCTGAAAAAGCGAGAACTGCACCACATCCGTTATCAGATAATCGGATTCACCGTAGGGGTCAGTATCGGATTCCGAATCGTCAGATCCGAAAAAAACACCGTAGGGGAAGTTCGATTCCTTCGTCAGTCCCTTTCTGCGTGAAAGCAAATCCAGCGTAGCATCATAATTGTAACCGCCATCAAGGAATGTAAAGAAATCGCTGACATTACCATTCCGGTATTCGCTGAGGTAGCAGCTGTAGATGAGATACCATTCGGAAATATCCACCTGCGGGTCATAGGGAAGCAGGGATTGTTCCAGAGAGCCTGCCATGGCGTGTGCCCAGCATGTACCATAATCCCCTTGATCGCGCACGGGAGTGACCATTCTGCTGCCGCGCGGGTCGTAGGATGCAGGCAGGGCAGATTCTGCCGCTGCGGTGTGGATGGTCGTTTCTGTAAAGGTGGCTGTGCCAGTCAGCAGCATAGCAGCTGCGAGAATACCTGCTGTAAGTTTTACTGTTTTCATTGTGTACCTCCAATATTGCTGCAGCCTATCCGGAATTGCTGCCTGTGTTTTTTCGGGGGATTTTCCCCGTTCACAAAGTACATTCGGATGAGGAGGAGGAAATCGGACAAGAATTTGGAAAAAATTTTAAAAAAATTCAAAGCCGTCTGCTGCATACATGGACATTCGTTCCATCATGGAAAACGATTCATTCCAGAAACGGTAAAATGCATAATGGACGTTTTCGATTTTTGTATAAGTTTCCATCGTTTCAGGTGTTGCCTGAAATGCGCAGATATGGTATAATTGTATTATCAGGCGGACGCAGCTTCCGCGCTTCTGAATCCGGAACACGCACGTCCGCGCATTGCGAAAGGAAAGATGAACATGGATAATTTTACATTTCAAAGCCCCACAGAATTTGTATTTGGTAAGGACACGGAAAACGATTGCGGTGCCTATGTCAAAAAATATGGCGGCAGCCGCGTACTCATTCACTACGGCTCCGGCTCGGTTGTCCGTTCGGGCTTGCTCGACAGAGTGAAAGCCTCCCTCGATGCAGCCGGCATCTATTACGTCCTTCTCGGCGGTGTGCAGCCCAATCCGCGTGATACCCTGATTTATGAGGGCATTGCACTGTGCCGCAAGGAACAGGTGGATTTCATTCTCTCCGTAGGCGGCGGTTCCTGCATTGACTCGGCAAAGGGCATTGCACTCGGCGTTCCCTATGACGGCGATTTCTGGGATTTCTACGGCACAGGAAAGCCCGTAGAACAGGCACTTCCCATCGGTACGGTACTGACCATTGCCGCTGCTGGTTCGGAAGGCTCCGGCGCATCGGTCGTGACAAAGGAGGAGGGAATGCTCAAGCGCGATACCGGCTCGGATTTGCTGCGCCCGCGATTCTCCATTCTCAATCCCGCACTGACGCAGACACTTCCGGCATACCAGACAGCCTGCGGTGCAACGGATATTATGGCGCATGTTTTTGAACGCTATTTCACCAATACCAAGGAAGTGGAAATCACCGACAGACTGTGCGAAGCGGTGCTGCTGACGATGATTAAGGAAACTCCCAGAGTCATTGCTGACCCTGATAATTACGAAGCGAGAGCCAACATCATGTGGGCAGGCACGGTGGCGCACAACGATATCGTGGGCGTGGGCAGAAGTCAGGACTGGAACAGCCACGGCATTGAGCATGAGCTTTCGGGACTGTATGACTGTGCCCATGGCGCAGGACTTGCCGTTGTTATGCCGGCATGGATGGAATTTGTATGCAGCCACAATGTTCTGCGTTTTGCACAGATGGCAGTACGCATCTGGGGCTGTGAGATGAATTTTGAAAATCCGGAGGACACCGCGCGCAAGGGCATTGCCTGCTTCCGCCGTTTCCTGCACGACATCGGAATGCCTGTTAATTTCGCAGAGCTTGGCGCGAAAGAGGAGGATATTCCTGTACTGGTGGAGAAATTCGGTCTTGGCGATGGCAAAACCGGCGGTTTTGTTGCCCTTTCTTCGGCAGATGTGGCAGAGATTCTGCACATTGCCGCAAATGCGACAGTATAAGGGGGGATTTGCATGAAAGCATTACTGATTGGCGGTACTGGCATTATCAGCATGGCAATCACCCGTCTGCTCGCGCAGATGCCGGACTGGGAGCTGTATCTGCTCAACCGCGGCACAAGAAGTGCAGAGCTGCCGGACAATGTGAAAGTCATTCAGGCAGATATCAGCAACGAAGCAGAAACCGCAAAGGCACTGGGCGATATGACCTTTGACGTGGTGGGAGAATTCATCGGTTTTGTACCGGAACAGCTTGAACGTGATTTCCGCCTGTTTCAGGGCAGAACGAAGCAGTATATTTTCATCAGCTCCGCGTCTGCTTATCAGAAACCACTGTCCGATTACAAAATCACCGAGAGCACACCGCTTGCCAATCCCTATTGGGAATACTCGCGCAACAAGATTGCCTGTGAGGAATACCTGATGCGGATGTACTGTGAAAACGGCTTCCCTGTGACGATTGTCCGTCCCAGCCATACTTATGACGAACGTTCCGTGCCGCTTGGCGTACACGGCAGCAAGGGCAGCTGGCAGGTGATCCGGAGAATGCTGGACGGCAAGCCCGTGATCATCCATGGTGACGGCACATCCCTGTGGACAATGACGCACAACAGCGATTTTGCCAAGGGTTATGTAGGACTGATGGGCAATCTCCATGCCATCGGTGAAACCTACCATATCACATCGGACGAGAGTCTGACGTGGAATCAGATTTACCAGAGCATTGCGGACGTACTGGGCGTACCGCTGAAAGCCTGCTATATACCGTCAGAATTTCTGTACAGCACAAGCGACTATGATTTTCTGGGCAGTCTGACAGGGGATAAATCCAATTCGGTGGTATTTGACAATTCCAAGCTCAAACGTGCAGTACCGTCTTTCCGTGCGGACATGCGGTTTGACATGGGCATCCGCAAGACCATCACGCATGTTCTGGCACATCCGGAACTGCAAGTGGAGGATCCGGAATTTGACGCTTACTGTGACCGTGTGATTGCCGCAATGGAGAGTGCAAAAGCACAGGTTCGGGGGGAATCATAAAAAGAGGACGGCAGTGCGCCGTCCTTTTTATTGTTATTCTGAAAGACAAAGCATTGACGGAATCCCCGAAATATCAATTTCTCCGTCATAGACATGCGTTGCAGGGCCGGTCATCATTACCGTACCATCGGACTGGTAAGTGATTTTCAAATCACCGCCGAGCAGATGCACTGTAATTTCCGTATCATGCTTGCAGAAGCCGTTGAGGACGGCTGCCACAACGCAGGCACATGCACCAGTACCGCAGGCATAGGTTTCACCGCTGCCGCGTTCCCACACGCGCATGTTCAGTGTGGTTTCGTCAATGACCTGTAAAAATTCCGTGTTGATGCGCTCCGGAAAGAGTGCATGATGCTCGAAATGCGGCCCGATTTGCTCCAGCGGAATGTCCTTGGGATCATTGCAGAATACGATGCAGTGGGGATTGCCCATGGAAACGCAGGTGACTGTATAGTCCTCGCCGTTCACGGAAATTGTCCTTGCAACAAAATCCTCCCCCTCAGCCAGTACCGGAATTTCTGCCGGTTTAAGGATGGCTTTGCCCATGTCCACTGTTGCTGCAACTGCCACGCCGTCATTGATTTCGAGGGTGATGTACTTGATGCCGGATTTGGTTTCCACGGAAAGCTCCGGTTTTGTGACAATGCCGTTGTCGTAGGCGAATTTCCCCACACAGCGGATACCGTTGCCGCACATCATGCCCTCCGAACCATCGGCATTGAACATGCGCATACGGCAGTCTGCGACCTCGGACGGCAGAATCATGATCATACCATCCGAACCAATGCCGCAGCGGCGGTCGCTGATGAATTTTGAAACGGCGTTCGGGTCACCGATGGTTTCTGTAAATCCGTTGACATAAACATAGTCGTTGCTGATTCCGTGCATTTTGCTGAATTTCATAGAAAACTCCTTTTATGTGAACAGGCTTTGGATGGTACGCAGTACCTTCGCAATATAGCCCCTCTCCCGTTGGGGATTTACTTATTCCAATACCGGATACTGTGCCAATACCTGCACACCCTTCTGTGCAAGTGCCTTGACTGCGGCTTCAACCTGTGCCGCATTCATTGCTGTGTTCACAATGCAAACAGTTTCATCGGCATCCGTGGAAATGGTCTGCTCGCCGATTTCACCGAATACTTCCGTCAGCAGTGCAACGTCAGCTGCGGTTGTGCGGAAGTAACGCTTTGCTGCAAATGCAGAGAAATCCTCAATGAAATCGGTGTTTTCCGCACTCTCCCATGTCTGCGCTGTGATTGTGCCGTCGAGCTGGAACTGCTCGATCATGTCGCCCAGTACTGCGCTTGCAGTCGGGAATTTGCCTGCGCCGCGACCGTAGAACATCGAACGATCTGCGCCGTCCGTGTCCGTCATGACTGCATTGAATACATCGTTGACCTGTGAAAGCAGGTTGGTGTTCTTCACTGCCATCGGCATAACGCTCGGCAGGATTTTGCCGTTATCCAGCGATTTTACCTGCGCGATCAGCTTGATGGCATAGCCGAGCTGCTCGCACAGTGCCGTATCTGCCAGCTCTACTTCGCGGATGCCCTTGGTGTAAACGGACTCCGGATAGACGTGCTTGCCGAATGCAAGAGAGGAGAGAATGCAGATTTTGCGGCAAGCGTCGTGACCATCCACATCCGCTGTCGGGTCCTTTTCTGCATAGCCCAGATCCTGCGCAAGCTTCAGCGCTGTGGCAAAATCCATATTGTCACAAATCATCTTGTTCAGGATGAAATTGGTTGTACCGTTGAGAATGCCGGCAACTGCGGAAAATTCGTTGGCTGCCAGACACTTGTGCATCGGACGGATAATCGGAATCGCGCCGCCTACACTTGCTTCAAAGAAGAAGTTGACATTGTGTGCCTTTGCGGTTTGCAGCAGAATATCGCCTTTTTTTGCAACAAGCTCCTTGTTGGAGGTGGAAACGCTCTTGCCTGCCTCCAGACATGCCTTGACAAAGGTGAATGCCGGCTCAACGCCGCCCATGCACTCTGCTACAACAGTGACATCCTTGTCCGCAAGGATTACATCAATATTCTTGACCACCTTATCCCCGTAGGGCTTATCCGGAAAATCACGAAGATCGAGGATGTAGCCAAGTCCGAGGGACTTGCCGCATCTCTTTTCGATGAGTGTCCGATTCTTTTCAAACAGCTCCACAACGCCGGAGCCTACTACGCCGCAGCCGAGTACTGCAAATTTTTCCATGGTTCTAACCTCCTGATTTTGCTGTATGCTACACGTTTGTATCATTATTCTCCGGAGAGAATTCTGACATCCACCACGCCCTGCACCTTGCGCAGAACCGCGTCAAGCTGGCTGGGGGACTGCACATCGCCGTTGAGCCGCACCGAGAACGTCACAGAAGCGACGCCATCAATGGGGATATTCTGATTGACTGTCAGAATATTGGCATCCACATCATAGAGCGCGGCGAGCACACTGGACAGGACACCTGCTTCATCGCGCAGGACTGCCTGTAGATTGATGATGCGCTGTGTGATTTTATCCTCATAGGAATACACACAATTCTTGTATTTATAGTATGCGCTGCGGGAAATTCCCACGCGCTTACAAGCCGCAGCGGAGCTTTTTTCCTCCCTGCCGGCAAGCAGCTTCTTGACCTCAAGTACCTTGCTGATGACCTCCGGCAGAACGGATGCATCAACCACGATCAATTGTGTGCGTTGTTCCATGCGATTCCTCCTGATTGACGGCAGCACTGCACAAAGACCGCCTGCGGCGCAGTACGTCATCTTTGCTGCATTCTTTCAATCTGACGTACTGTTCTTTGTGCGCTGTTGCCTTACAAAACGTCCGTGTAGAAAATACAATTGTATTCGCTCTTTATACTATACCATGTTTTCACACTTTTGTCAAGTCTAATTTCTTCTACGAAAAGTCGTGAAAGAGTGTGTATATTGCACAGTACCGTGCTGAGTGACGGAGCATAACAAGAAAGTTGCACCAAAACATGCAACTTTCAGCTTGTCGAAAAAGTCTTTTTCTGGGGTTAGCACCCCTGTAACTGCCCCCACCCCAACCCCTCCCCCAACGGGGGAGGGGCTATTTTTCGGGGACTTCGTCCCCGAACCCCTTGTGCGGAGCTATCGCTCCGCGTTTATATTTAGTTTTTTTGACAGACTGAAAGTTGCACCAAAACGTGCAACTTTCTCTGTTTTTTCCCCCTCTTATAAAGGGGGTGAAAGAATGGACTACAGAATCACTGCCTGCATTGCACTGTGCGGCGGCGTTTCTTCATGGCTGTTCGGCGGTTGGGATGCCGCATTGCAGGCACTGCTCGTCTTTATGACAGCGGATTACCTGACCGGACTTATGACGGCTGGAATCTTTGGAAAATCGCGGAAAACGACAAACGGTGGGCTTTGCTCCGAGGTCGGGTTTCAGGGATTGGCGCGTAAATGCATGATGCTCCTGTTTGTGCTCCTTTCCCATCGGCTCGATACCATTCTGGGGACTGCCTGCATCCGTGACGGCGTATGTGTCGCATTTCTGGCAAATGAATTGATCTCCATTATCGAAAATGCCGGTATTATGGGCGTTCCTGTGCCGGATGTGGTGAAAAATGCAATCGACCTGCTCAAACAGAAAGGGGAACAGGATGACTGAACAACAGAAGAATTTTATTGAAACTGTGGGGAAACTCGCACGTTCCTGCCGATATGCCGACAAAATCCTGCCGAGTGTGACCATCGCACAGGCAATTCTGGAATCAGGTTGGGGAAATTCCTCCCTGACTGTCAAGGCAAACGCACTGTTCGGTATTAAGGCTGGTAAAAACTGGAAAGGAAAAGTGTATTCCTGCAAAACGCAGGAATGCTATGACGGGGTGAATTTCACAACGGAAACGGCTTGTTTTCGCGCTTATGCAAGCTGGGCGGAGAGTATCGCAGACCATGGCGCATTCCTTTGCAGATACACGCGCTACCGCCATGTGCTCGGACAGCGTGACTACCGCCTTGCCTGCGCCGCGCTGAAATCTGCCGGCTATGCGACAGATCCTGCCTATGATGCAAAACTCATCACGCTTATCGAAAACTACGATTTGACGCGGTTTGACAGCTTCAGCGGCAATGCGGCAGCACCGGCAAAAGCATACACCATCCGGCGCGGCGACACGCTCACGAAGATCGCGGCGGCGCATTCCACAACAGTCGCGGCGATCGTGGAAAACAACCGCACACGCTACCCGTCCATGACGAGGGATTATATTCAGGCTGGATGGACGATCCGCGTATAAAGGGCAATACTGCTATAAAAAAGGACTGCTGTGCACTGTTGCAGCAGTCCTTTTTTGCAGCACTGCGCTGAGCTGCGCAGTATTGCCTTAGAGTGACGCGTTTTCCTGCGGTTCTTCTGCATTGTGGTAGTTCCGCGTGAGCAGCTGCAGCCGTCTGTGCTCCTCGAACAATGTCTGTGCAACGGCAGTCAGCAGGATGAGCGTGGGAATGCCGATGATGAGCAGGGCAATCACGCAGGCGGTGCAGGATGAGAAGAAATCCGCTGTCCAGAGCAGCAGGGCGGCAAGGAATAACGGCACAAGCAGAATCACCGTGAACACCAGCATGGCTGCGTAGGTGTGTCGGATGAGTCTGCGTTCTGCATGGTATTCCTCACAGGTCGGATGTACGGGAACAGGTCTGCGGTTTTCCTTGTTTCTTTCCATTTCCATTCCTCCTTGCAGGTAGTACGCTTCGGGCAGGGGAGTTCCTGCCGTTCCTCTTACAATACTATTCTACCATAGTAGTTGTTCAGAAATTGTACTTCTGGGAAAAATGTGAAAAGGACTATCCCATAACAGGAAAGTCCTTATCTTCGATATTCTTACAGCATCGCCAGCAATTCCTCCGGCGATGATACGATGCACGTCGCACCGGCTGCCTGCAATTGCGCACGGTTGCGGAATCCCCAGTCTACGCAGACGCAGGAAAGCCCTGCATTTTCTGCCGTTTTCACGTCCACGTCAGAATCCCCGATGTAAACCGCCTCGGATTGCGCTATGCCAAGCCGTTCCAGAATCTCATGCACCGCCTCCGGTGATGGCTTGCGCGGTACGCCGGCACGTTCCCCAAATGCGATGTCAAACAGTCCGTCAAAATACCGCTGCATCAGGGGCTGCACGGCAAAATCTGCCTTGTTGGAAAGCACTGCCGTGCGCATTCCGGCATTGCGCAGCGTTTGCAGCAATTCCGGAATACCGACATAGGCATGGGTCTTTTCAGCGCAGTGCGCGATGTAATATGCCGCGAAAATGCCGTGAACACGGTCAATTTCCATTTCCTCCGTACCCTCCGGCAGTGCGCGGCGAATCAGATTCCGGATGCCGTTTCCCACAAAACTGCGCACCTGGTCAATGGTGCGCGGCGGATAACCGCACTGCGTCAGGGCATAATTTGTCGCGTCCGTCAGATCCTCCAGTGTGTCCAGAATTGTCCCGTCCAAGTCGAAAATTGCAAGCTGATAGTGCATTGCACATACCTCCTATTCCTGTACCGTACGCTCCTTTGCAGCCGCGCGGCGCGTCCAGGTGACATAGCCGTACACCGCATTGAGCAGATAAAATGCCCACATTGCAGTCATAATGCCATCGCCCGTGCCCATCCACATGACCACCGTCACCGCATCCACGATGATCCACAGCAGCCATTGCTCCCGATACCGCAGTACCATCAGGGCATTTGCAATCACGGAAAATGTTGTACTGGTGCTGTCAAGCCATGCCGCATTGCCGCCGAGTGCCGCCAGAAGCATCCGATAGCCCCAGATGGCAGCCGCAGACAGGAGCAGCAGAAAAACTGTGCTGCGCAGGGAGAGCCGCCGGCATTCCACAGCGTCCGCCTCGCCGTCCGCTGCGTGTTTTTTCCACAGATACAGCCCGATGAACTGCGTCGGCAGATAGTACAGCGCATTGAGCATGACTTCACCGTAGAATTTCATCATCCACGAAACGATGATGTATCCGATAATATTCACAAAGCCCCAGTAATACTGCGACCGTCTGCCGGCTGCGCACAAAACCACGCAGAAAATGCCGGCAATCGCTGCAATGGAACTGATGATAGTATACCATATCGTACTTTCTTTGTCAATCACCGCAAAATAAATGGTAAATCCAATTACGCCCAATACCTCAAACCATTGGAATGGGGTCATGTAGGCAGCTATTTTTTTGAGTGTGTTCATAGTGCATCCTCCGTTATTCAGCCTTGTTTTCAGCCTTCTTCAGTTCAGGAAACAGCCAGTGACGCTCCTTCAGGTAGTAGCTCCGTACAAAAGTATCCTCGAATACATAGCGTTCCATCAGTGCATCGCCCACCGCCGCAATTCTGTGACGCGCCGCGGCTTTGTCCTGCTTATTGTGATAATACGGCAGTCTTTTCATCAGTTTGACCAGCACTTCCATCAGCTTCTCGGCATATTCCTCCTCCAGCTGTTCCATTGCAAGTTCAAGCTTCTCGATTGTGGGGAGCAGAGGGCAATGGTCTTTCAGAAAATCCAGAGCATTGCCCAGTGCACGGATTCCATCTTTATCGCCGGCTGTGACCTTGCTCAGCCACTTCTGATATTCTTCGAGAGTCCATTGCTTTTCCAGTTCAGGATTTTTGAATTTATGATAGCTGTTTACCAGCCCGTTCGGTACACTTCCCCGATTATTGCGAATATAGTAATTCCAGTCATACAGGTAAAAATGTCTTGCTTCCTCCAGTGTTTCGATTTCCATCATATCTCCGGTACGTTTCATAAGGCTTTCCTCCTGTCAGATGTTCAGCATTTCTCTCGTCAGTGCCGCCGCCTTGCGGAAGCGTTCGTCATAATCCCCGCGCACCTCCACGAATGCAAAGCCGTGCTTCCGATAGAGATTTTTGATTGTCGTGCTGTAATAATCCCGATTTTCTGCAATAATTTCACTTCTGCCGCCGTCCTGTACGAATTTTACATCCGGCTCTAAGAACAATATCAGATCATAATCATTCAGCGATGCAATGGCATTAGCAAGCGCAATGTTTCTCTCCTTGTCCTTTCCCTCCAGAAATTCCAGAAAAAACCGTGTGATCAGGCAGTCCGTATCCTCAAACAGCACCATGCGGCTATGCTGGATCGCCTCGCGTTCGCGCAGCTTGTGCGTCAGCAGAATATCCGTGAAATCCTCCGGCAGCATCATCAAATCCGTTCCCGAACGCTCGGACAGCTCGCGTCCGACCTCCTCCAGATAATTGGTATTGAAATAGTGCGCCAGATTGACCGTCAGTGTGGATTTTCCCGTGCTCTCTGCACCGATGAGCAGTACCTTTTTGACATAATGCGGCTTTACCACATCGGGGAGCAGATCCCAGTGGCGATAGGGGTTTTCCCGAATCTGTGTGGAAGAAATGCCGTTGCGCGGATAGATGACAAGCTGCGCCTCCGGATAACATTTCTCCCAGAAGCTGTCCTTGCCATAATCACTGCCGCAGAATACCACGTCAAATGGCGCACCGGCAAATTCCCTCACCTTCTGCGCGTCTGCAAACCAGCATTCCTCACAGTCATAGTCCGCCTTGGTTTCTGCATCGTCCTCCAGTACCATAATTTCCACATTGCCAATGTGCTTTGTCAGCTGGTAAATCCAGCGGTAACGCTTACGCACGTCAATTTCATTACGGTTCGTACCGTGGCTGATGACCACGATCAGCCGTTCACACTGGTTGGCACTGCGGATGATGCATTCAACGTGCCCCTGATGCAGCGGATTGAAGCTGCCTCCATAAAGTCCAAGTCCGTATTTCATTTTCGTACTCCTTTCATAGTATGTGAAAACTACTATCCATGTTTCTATTATAGTATATTTTCGATACTAAGTCAAGGGGATTCTGCATATTTTGGAAATTTTAGTGAAATTCAATGAAAATTCCCATGAAATTTGTGCAAAAACACTTGAAAATGGGGGAGGGATATGGTATAATGGAGAAAATACCCAATCAGAAAGCAGGTGCAGACATGGACGAACAGAATTTTTACCTTGACACCATCGGGCAGATTGTGCCGGCGCAGCGGGAGGAAGTCATCAACGCGTTCTATGAGTTTCTGGAGCTGGAGCATTTGTACGAATCCGCCGCAGAGCTTGTCAAGACACAGCTGAACATTTACGACAACGAATTCAGCATGAAATTTCAGCGCAACCCCATCCACAATATCAAAAGCCGCATCAAATCACCGCAGAGCATTGTCGGAAAGCTCCAGAAAAAGGGACATCCGGTATCTGCGAAATCCGCAGAGCAGCACCTGATGGACATTGCCGGTGTGCGCGTTATCTGCTATTATGTGGATGATATTTACGCCATTGCCGAGCTTCTGACGCGGCATGATGAGTTTGAGCTGGTGAAAATCAAGGACTATATCAAGAATCCGAAGGCAAGCGGCTACCGGAGCTTCCACATGGTCATTACCGTGCCGGTGTACATGGCAACGACCAAGAAGCGCGTACCGGTGGAAATCCAGATTCGTACAATTGCAATGGATTTCTGGGCTGCGCTTGAGCATCAGCTGCATTATAAGACGCGCTGTGAAGTGCCGCTGTCGCTGAAAGAGGAGCTGAAGGAATGCGCTGAAATCATCTCCCTGACCGATTTGCGGATGCAGGATATTTATCAGCAGATTCATGAATTAGATTAGGGGAGATGGGAAGCAATGAACAAGGAAACTTTCAGCAAACTGAGTGAGATTCTGGATTTGGAATTGGCTGATGATGAAGAACGGCTTTCTGCTGTACAGCTTCTGTTATTTCAACTCATGCACGGTGTAATTGTTCCTAAGGCTTACAGGGACTATATGAAAAAATTCAGCAGTTGTTATGTCAAAGAGGATTATTATTTTCCCATGAAAGAAAAATCGCTGCTCACGCCGGATGATGGTATGGAATTTATGGATATGTTCTATAACGTGGAACTTGCCGAAGTTGCACAAGATTTTTTTGAAGAATGGGGAAAGCAGGTTCTGCCAATCGGTGAGTGTTCCGGCGGCGATTATATCTGCATCGGATTAAAGGGAAAAAGGAAAGGCAAGATCTATCTGCTGTATCATGAAGATGAACAGAGGGAGGATGGTTTGTATCTCGCAGCTGATTCCTTTGATGAATTTGTGAAGAGTTTATGCCATATTCCGGGGAAATTAGAAGAAATATCTGGTGCTGTCACCAATGTGCAGTTAAGCGGAGATTTGTTCGATCACAAACAGAATGCATAACCCCTGACCACCGAAAGGAGAATTTCCCATGAAACGCAAACCTGAAAAAAATTACAAGCTCCCGAAATATGCCGGTATGGGGGAAAAGCTGGCACTCTTGCCCGAAGTGAGCGAAGCGAACGCAGAGGCAAGGCAAACCTCTGACGCCTTGCAAAGCGGTACAGAAATTTTTCCCAAACCCCTTGCAATTCTGACAAAGTTCGTGTATAATAGAAGTAGCTGTTATCCGACAGCCTGAAAATTCGAATACAAAGGAGAATCCACCTATGTTTAACAATCTCATCGACACCATTGGATATGTGGAAAGCGTTGACCCTGAGGTTGGCGCAGGTATGCAGAAGGAGCTTGCACGTCAGAGAAGAAATCTCGAACTGATCGCAAGCGAAAATATCGTTTCCCCCGCTGTTATGGCAGCAATGGGCAGCGTACTGACCAACAAGTATGCAGAGGGCTATCCGTCCAAGCGTTACTACGGCGGCTGCGAATGCGTTGACATCGTAGAGGAAATTGCCATCAAGAGAGCATGTGAGCTGTTCGGTGCAAAGTATGCCAATGTACAGCCCCATTCCGGCGCACAGGCAAATACTGCTGCATATTTCGCAGTACTCCAGCCCGGCGACACTGTTCTGGGCATGAGCCTTGCAGACGGCGGTCACCTGACACACGGTTCTCCTGTGAATCTGTCCGGTAAGTACTTCAACTTCGTTTCCTATGGTCTGGATGATGAAACAGAAACCATCAACTATGAAACCGTTTACAAGCTGGCTGTGAAGAACAAGCCCCGTCTGATCGTGGCAGGTGCTTCCGCATATCCGAGAGCCATTGATTTCAAGAAGCTCTCCGAAATCGCAAGAGCTGTCGGCGCACTGTTCATGGTGGATATGGCACATATCGCAGGTCTGGTTGCAGCCGGTCTGCATGAATCTCCGGTTCCGTATGCTGACATCGTCACCACAACCACCCACAAGACTCTGAGAGGTCCGAGAGGCGGTCTGATTCTGACCAATAACGAATATCTGGCAAAGAAAATCAACTCTGCAATCTTCCCCGGCACACAGGGCGGCCCTCTGATGCACACCATCGCAGCTAAGGCTGTTTGCTTCGGTGAAGCACTCAAGCCGGAGTTCAAGGAATACCAGCAGAGAATCATCGAGAATGCGAATGCACTGGCAGAAGGTCTGGTAAAGCGCGGCTTCAATCTGGTATCCGGCGGTACGGACAACCACCTGATGCTCGTTGACCTGCGTCCGTTCAACATCACCGGCAAGGAGCTGGAACACAGACTGGACGAGGTATACATCACTGTCAATAAGAATGCGATCCACAACGATCCGGAGAAGCCGTTTGTAACCAGCGGTATCAGAATCGGTACACCGGCTGTCACAACCAGAGGTCTGGGCGTTGAGGAAATGGAAATGATCGCTGAATACATCTACCTGTGCGCAACTGACTTCGAGAACAAGGCAGACGAGATCCGTGCAGGCGTGACTGCGATCTGTGAGAAGTATCCGCTGTATCAGTAAAATCTTATATGTTAAATGGGGGGCGGACGGTTTGTCCGCCCTTTGTTTGTCTAAATATAGCTGTACTTATGGGGGCATGAACTATGCGTTTGTCTGGCAAGAAAAAGAACAATGATTTTCTTGATGTGAAAATTGAGAAGCTTGTTGAATGGCATGAGCCAAATGGAGAAGGCTGCATTGTATCCGACAGAATCACGAAAGACGGATTGAAAGTAGGATATATGTACCGTGAATCGCCGGATGATGGTGTGCCGGACAGCGGCTGGCGTTTCATGGCAGGTGATGAGGATGAAGCGTATATGAATGATGCGGACAATCACCATATTTTCTCCATCAATACAGTATGTAACTATGACAGGGATATTATTCCGTATATCCATTCCGAAATCGGAAGTGTTTATATTCGCACCGGAAGCAATACATTTGAAGCCGATGACGGAAGTAAACCTATTTTTATTGAGAAACAGGATGGATAGATTCTGGTTGGAACTGTTGCGGAAATGTAAGAAAGCGAAAGAATATGATTACAATCAAGAGAGCCACGGAAGAGGATTTGAAAGAAATCCTCGCATTGCAGTATATTGCCTATCAAAGTGAGGCGGAATTATTCCAAAGTACGGATATTCCGCCGTTAAAACAGACTATCGGGGAAGTTTTAGAGGAATTTCATAAAGGCATCATCCTGAAAGCAATGGATGAAAACGGAAGCATTGTCGGTTCTGTAAGAGCATATTCCGAAAACGGAACAGCCCACATCGGCAAGCTGATGGTACATCCTGAAATGCAGAACAGGGGACTTGGTGCAAGGCTTCTTTCCGAAATCGAACAGCAGTATCCCAATCAGCGGTATGAACTCTTCACCAGTACGAAAAGCATCCGCAATATCGGACTGTACCAGAAACTTGGATACACGATTTTGAAAGTAGAAACTGTTACAGAGGAATTGCAGTTTGTGTATCTGGAAAAGTGGAAAGCTGACGGATCGGTGTAATTTACAATTATGGAGGTATCTGCACAGATGAATGCAAGAGATCAAAGAGATTACGAGAAATTACTGGCTGAACTGAAAGAACCACCCCAAGAGCAGCTTCAAAATGATTCTCGCAAATACATGCTTGACGATTCCACCTACATCGTCAAATTCGCCAACAGCTCATTCTGGAAATGTTTCCTGCAGGACATGTTCGGCGGTACGATGCTCTGGACCGCATTGACGATGTTTATTGATAAATCAAACTTTCTGTTGATTGTGAGCCTGCTCGTCATCATAGCCATCGTCGTATTCCTGAAAGAATTATCCAGAATCTACCGCCGCATCACATTCAACACAGCCACCGGAGAAATGACGTATCGCCGGCTGTTCCGCCCCACATGGAGATTCCGCAGGGAGGATATCACCTCCATGGAAGTCAAGCTCGACAACCAGTTAAGAAAGTACAGCCGTTTGCACATTTATGTCGATAATCGCAAAATCCAGATCGGCATCGGACGCATCAACCAGACCGTGATGGAAAGCGGCAATCCCGGCGGCATCGACAAGTCGATCAGCAGCAAGTCCAATATTTTTGAATTGGTGGAGTTTCTGAACGTCTGGGAACGTGCGGCGATTACGGAGTGTTTCACTAGACGCGAAAACGGAATGACCGCAAATCATCAAAACTGATACATACAGTCATTTTCGGCTGTCCACATTCTCTGGAAGAAAGGAGCTGATACCATGCCACTTGCCGATTCCATCCGACCAAAAACCCTTGATGATGTTGTCGGACAGCAGCATTTGCTGGGAGAGGGAAAACCCCTGCGCCGCATCATCGAAAGCGGACGCATCCCCAATATGATCTTCTACGGCCCGTCCGGCATCGGGAAAACCACCCTTGCCAGCATCATCGCAAGCCGTACCAATATGACACTCCACATCCTCAACGGCACACAGGCAGGCGTGTCCGACATCAAATCGGTCATTGCCGATGTGGGGACATTCGCCTCGATGAACGGCATCCTCTTGTACCTTGATGAAATTCAGTACCTCAACAAAAAACAGCAGCAGAGTCTGCTTTCCTATATCGAAAACGGCGATATTACGCTGATTGCATCCACCACCGAAAACCCCTATTTCGCCGTGTACAATGCCGTCATCAGCCGGAGCACGGTCTTTGAATTCAAGCCCGTGGAGGCTTCTGAAATGGAAAAGGCTGTCAACCGTGCATTCCGCATCCTACAGGAGGAGCAGGGACTTGCCCTGACCATTGAGGAGGGCGTGGCTGCCCATATTGCACAGGGCAGCGGCGGCGATGTGCGCAAGGCGATGAATGCAGCGGAGCTGTGTGCACTGTCGGCAGAACCGACTGCGGACGGGCTGTATGTGACGCTCGAAATCGCCAAAGCCCTCACACAGCGCAGCAATATGCGCTATGACCGTGACGGCGACGCGCATTATGACATTCTCTCGGCACTGCAAAAATCCATTCGCGGCAGCGATGAAAATGCCGCGCTCCATTATACGGCAAGGCTTTTGGAGGCAGGCGACCTGATTTCCCTGACAAGGCGGCTGCTCGTCATTGCCAGTGAGGACATCGGACTTGCCTATCCGCAGGCAATCAGCATTGTCAAGTCCTGCGTGGATTCTGCATTGCAGCTTGGACTCCCCGAAGCGAGAATCCCCCTTGCACAGGCAGTCATTCTCCTGTGCACTTCCCCGAAGTCCAATTCTGCCATCTGTGCCATTGATGCGGCACTGGAGGTGGTGCGTTCGGGGGATTACGGCGATATTCCGTCCCATCTCAAGGACGGGCATTATGGCGGAGCGCAGAAGCTTGGCAATGCCATCGGCTATCAGTATCCTCATGAATTTCCCAATCATTATGTGCAGCAGCAGTATCTCCCCGACAACATTGCCGACCATGTGTATTATCAGTTCGGTGATAACAAGCAGGAACAGGCTGCGTTGCTGTATCGGAGGAAGGTACAGGGGAAAGAATGAGAAAAATGCGATTTGCGTAAAAAAGGACGGCGTGAGCCGTCCTCAGCTTGTCGAAAAACGCTCCTCTTATGCCGGAGGCAATGGAAAAGTTTTTGGCCGAGCTTTTTTCAAAAAGCTCGTGCGCGAAATCTCTTTAAGCCGTCGCTTTTTTTGAGAGGGGCACTTTTTTGCAAAAAAGTGCCCCTACCTATTCTCTTAGTATGCCGCGCCTTTGTGCGGTATTGCCCCATTTTCAAACAGGAGGTCTTTTCTATGAAACGGATTCTCATCATTGATGACGATGTGGATTTATCCTTTATTATTTCCGAAATGCTCGAACAATACGGCTATGCGGTCATGACTGCTGAAAGCGGCGAGGAGGCGTTCGCGCTGCTGTCAAAAAACAGCTTTGACCTCATTCTCCTTGACATCAATCTGCCCGATACCACGGGATTGGAACTGTGCGCGGAGCTGCGGCGCGTGTCGCAGATTCCGGTGATTTTTGCAAGTGCGCGGACAAGCGAAACCGACCGCATCACCGGCTTTGACATCGGCGGTGACGATTACCTGCCCAAGCCCTATTCTATGAAAGAGCTGCTGTCAAGAGTCAATGCCCTCATCCGGCGCACCTATGGCTTTTCTGAACAGGAGGAAATTGTCAGTTTCGGTGATGTTACAGTCAATCTCACATCCCGTACCGTGACCAAGGGCGGTGCGCCCGTTTCCCTCTCCCTGCGTGAATTCGACCTGCTTGCCCATCTTTGCAGACATCCCGATACTGCCATCACCAAGGACAAGCTCCTGTCCGAGGTCTGGGGTGCGTTTTCAGAGGTCGAGCCGTCAACGCTTACGGTACATATCCGCTGGCTGCGCGAAAAGCTGGAGGATGAACCGGCAAAACCGCAGTACATCAAAACCGTCTACAAGGTCGGCTATCTGCTGGAGGTGAAGGGATGAAACGCTATCTGTTCACTGCTGCCGTCCTGTGCATTGGTCTGCTTGCGGCGATAACTGCCCTGCTTGCCCATGATGCAGTTCGTCCGCCGGAGATGCAGTCCGGTCACTTCATTGTTGCCGTCAATGCCATCGAGCAGCAGCTGCAAAACGGCGATACCCAACAGGCGGCACAGACTGCCGCAGAGCTGAAAACGGCATTGGTGGAATACACGGAATACAGCAGCACCGGTTTTTTATGGGCAGTGTTCGGAGCATGTGCCATGATGATTCTGATCGTGCTGACATATGTCTGGTTTTCCATCCTGCGCCCCTTTCAGAAGCTTTCCAACTTTGCCGAGGAGATCGCAAGCGGTAATTTCAACCTGCCGCTGCAATACGAACGGACAAATTATTTTGGCAGTTTTACTGGGGCATTAGATTGTATGCGCCGTGAAATTTCCACTGCCCGTGCCTGCGAAAAGGAGGCAATTGAAAACAACAAGACCGTCATTGCCTCCCTTTCCCATGACATCAAAGCCCCCGTTTCCACCATCCGCGCCTATGCGGAGGGACTGGAGGCAGGTTTTGCGATGGATGCGGAGAAACGCGCGAAATATCTCAATGTCATCATGCGCAAGTGTGACGAGGTCGCAACGCTGACCAATGACATGCTGCTGCATTCCATTTCCGACCTCGACCGGCTGAAAATGAATCCGGAATCCTTTGAACTTTGCAGCTTTATCCGCGAAACTGTGTCCGAGCTGCCGGCACGGGATGTCATCCGGCTGCATCTTCCGGACAGCGAGATTCCCATTCATGCCGATAAGAACCGTCTGACGCAGGTGTTCGAGAATATCACCAGCAACGCGGCAAAATATGCGAAAACGGATGTGGACATTTCCGTTGCAGTGACCGCAGCCGGTACGGAACTGGTGTTCCGCGATTACGGCACGGGCGTACCGGAGGAGGAAATCCCGTTCCTGTTCGATAAATTCTACCGCGGCAGCTGCATCCGGAACGAAAATGGTGCAGGACTTGGGCTGTATATTGTCAAGTATATTGTCACACAGTCGGGGGGCGCGGTATTTGCAGAAAACCTGCCGGATGGATTTCAAATCAGAGTGGTATTGTCTTAATGACTCCTTAATAAGTTTTGCGGTATAATGATGATAAGAAAAAGGCACAGCCTGAACAGAAAGGTGAAAATGATGAAAAATACAATTCTGACCGCAAAGGGACTTTGCAAGAGCTTTGCACACAATGGTTTGCAGAATCACATCCTTACGAATCTCGATGTTTCCATTTACGAGGGGGATTTTACCGTTGTCATGGGCGCGTCCGGCTCCGGCAAATCCACACTCCTCTACGCGCTCAGCGGTATGGACAGGGCAACGGGCGGCAGTGTCCTCTATGAGGAAAAGGACATTGTAAAACTGCCCGAAAAGAAACTCGCAGCTCTGCGCCACGGGGATTTCGGCTTCGTGTTCCAGCAGGTGCACTTGGTCAGCAATCTTTCCCTGTATGAGAACGTTGTCGTTTCCGGTTATCTGAACAAATCCGTTTCCGCGGACGCGGTCAACAAGCGCGCGGATGAACTGCTCTCGGCAATGGGACTTTCCGACATCAAGTCCAAACTCCCCTCCCAGTGCTCCGGTGGTGAACAGCAGCGATGCGCCATTGCAAGAGCTGTCATCAATCACCCCCGCCTCCTCTTTGCCGATGAACCGACCGGCGCACTCAACCGCAAGAATACCACCGAAGTGCTTAACCTGCTTACCGGATTGAATGAGGACGGACAGAGCATTCTCATGGTCACACATGACAGCCGTGCTGCACTGCGCGCAACGAGAATTCTCTACCTTGCCGATGGTGCATTCATTGGGGAACTGGAATTGCCGCCGTACGAGCCCGAAATGGAAAAAAGCCGTGAAGCACAGGTTGGCGCATGGCTCTCCTCCATGGAATGGTGAGGTGCAGTATGGAAATTTTCAAGCTTCTCAAAGCCAATATCCAGCATAAGAAAGGTGCATTCAAGAGCATTATTATGCTCATGACAATTATTGTATTCTCCTTTTCGGGAACGGTCAGCAACAACGAGAACGTCAGACGTTCCCTTGCATATGCCCACAGCTACGCCAATACGCCCACGTTCAACATGCAGGGGCTGAAAGCGAAGATGCAGGATGTGACAGTGGACGACATTACCGCCCATCCCGATGTAACGGACGCGATGATAACGGATACCATCTTCGTTGAAAATGCCGAACTTGACGGCAAAAAAATAACGCAGCTTCTGAGCTTCCACAAGGAATCAGAAGATATTTACCGCGTATTCAACAACAGCTGCACTGGTGCTGTGGCGCAGCCCGAACCGCTGAAAGCTGGGGAAATCTACCTCCCCTACACCATGTCAACCATCAACGGTGCCAAAATCGGCTCGGTGCTTGTGTTCGGAGAGGGGGACAATCGGGAGGAATTCGTCGTCAAGGGCTTTGTCGAGGAATGCTCCTATGGTTCCGCGTTCTGCGGGTTCCGGCGCGTCTTTATCAGCGACAGTGAATTTGAACGGCTGTATGACAATACGGATATGATGTATTTCGCGCAGGCGTTGGACTTCAGCATCAACCTGAAAGAAGGTGCGGATTATGCAGAGGTGAAAAAAGAGCTGAATGATATGTGCGGTCTGGTTGACAAGAGCCATCTTTCCTTTTCCATGGAAGAAATGGATTATTACACCATGCTCTATTCCGAAACCGGCTCAAAAATCCTGTATGCATTCCTGATCCTCCTGCTGGTCATTGTTGTCATTTCCATCTGGCACAGCATTTCCACCTCCATTGAACTGGAATACACCAATCTCGGCATCCTCAAGGCGCAGGGCTTTACATCGGGAAAAATCCGGCTTGTGTACATTCTCCAATACCTGATTGCCGAATCCATCGGCGCGGTCATTGGCATTGTCCTTTCCATTCCTGCCCTGGGTGGGCTTGGCATCCTGTTCCAGAAGCTTACGGGAATTATCACTGTACCCAATATTGCCTTTCTCAAATGCGCTCTGATGGCATTGGGAACTATCGCGCTGACGATGGTGTTTGTTGTACTGGTGACGGCAAAGATTGCGAAAATCTCCCCCGTCCGTGCCATTTCCGGCGGAAAATCGGAGGTGCATTTCGACAGCCTCCTCAATTTCCCCATCAAGGCAAAGCCCCTGTCCCTTTTCATGGGCATCCGTCAGTTTACCTCTCGCATGAAAAGCTACGGTGGTTCGGTGCTTATCGTTACATTGCTCGTGTTTTTCATTGTCACCGTTTCGGTGTTTTCCCAGAAGATCACGCGTGACATTTTCGAGGACGGCGCAATTTCAGCGCATATCACCGTTTACACAAATCAGGATTTCACACTCGACAAGATGGAGGAGATGGAGCAGGCAGTACTGGAGGTTGACGCTGGTGCAAAGGCTCTTTTCTCCCATACGGAATATCTCATGGTGGATGATATTGAGCTGCAGCTTTTGTCATACAACCATCCGGAGCTGCTGTTCCAGCCCATTGAAGGCAGGCTGCCGGTTTACGACAATGAAATTGTCGTGACGGATATTTCCGCAGAGATGCTGGGCAAGGACATCGGCGATACTGTCCTGCTGGGCGGTGAGGAAAGCAAAGAATTCCTCATTTCAGGCATTTTCCAGTGCTTTAACGACACGGGCAAGGCAGTGCTCGTCACCACCGAGGGCATGAGCCGCGTAAGCGCAAGCCGTCCCCTCCTTATCGTGGAGCTGTCGGATGTGGCATTGCTTTCCGACACAGAAGCGGCATTGCAGGAGAAACACGGCGCACTCATCAAGAATCTGGTGTGCGAAGAAGATGCAAACGCCTCGGATGGCATGGCGAATGCGCTGCAATCCATCTGTGATGTGCTGCTGTTTGTAGTTTACGCGATTTCGGTCATTTTCACGGCAGTGGTCATCAGCATGATATGCTCAAAGGCATTCATCAAGGAGCGTATAGACATCGGCATTCTCAAAGCGATGGGCTTTACATCCGGCACACTGCGGCTGCAATTCGCGTTCCGGTTTCTGATTATCGCGATAATTGGCGCAATTCTTGGCGTCATTTCCTCCTGCTTCCTGACCAAGCCCCTGCTCGAATCCATCATGCGTCCGGTAGGATTGACGAAGATTAACGGCGGCATTACCCTGTTCGATACGCTTCTCCCGACCATTGTCATTTCCGCAAGCTTTTTCCTCTTTGCGTATATTACGGCAAGAAAGACAAAGGCAGTTGAGGTCAGAGAGCTGATTTCGGAATAACGGAAGAAAGGACGGCAGTGTGCAGCATTATTGCGCGAAAAAGTGCACTTTTTTGCACAAAAAGCCTGCCAAACGCGTCTAATGATTAAGGAATGTTTACAGTGTTTGTCATTTTATTGACAATGCCCGCGAAATATGGTATACTGAATCTGTACTACATATAATAATACAGTAGCAGAGGAGGAACCTTCATTCATGAGAACAAAGAAATTTGCCGTACTTGTACTGATGCTTGCTTCAGTTCTGACCGGCTGCGATAAACAGAACGTCAATTCTGAGCCGATGGCAACAGAAACAACAAAGGTCACGACACAGGCTGCAACAGAAGCAAAGGATAAGCAGTTCGTTGTAGAACCCAATGCCATCGAGGGACTCAAGTTCGTTGAGCACATCTATCCGCTTGGCAGCAAGTACCTGATGATTGGTGTCAATGAATTTGATGGCAGGTCGGCAGTGCTCTATGACCTGAAAACAAATACCGCAGAGCAGAAAACACTCAACCGTCTGAGCGAGGCAGGGGATATTCTCAAGGTCGTGCCGGGTGCGGATAATACTGTGTATGTATTCTATTCGTTCGGTGAAGTCGGCGAGGAACGCTATGTGGAACAGTATGACGCGAACCTCAACATGATTGCCGAATCCGCCGTGGAAAGCATGGTCACTGTGGATGAATCCACAGGCGAAAGCGTGGATTATCCCACCATGCAGGTGGATGCACAGGGCAATCTGTACTTCCTTGGCTTCGATAAAGCAGGTTCTCACCGCGTCATGATTTTTGACAAGGATAAGCAGTACCTCGGCAGCGTCAGAGGGGATATGCTCGTAGGTGATGAACTGATTGCCGCAGCCGATGGCAAGGTGTACCTGCTCTACCATGGCGCATCCAATCAGCTTTCCATGGCTGCTGTCAATCCCACGGAGCTGAAACTGGAAACAGTGGAGCTGCAGAACAACTTCCCGATTTATCACAATGATACCATCAGCGGCACAAACGGCTATGATTTCTACTTCCTTGTACAGGACGCACTCTATGGCGTTCATGCAGCGGAGGGAAAATGTGAAGCCGTGATCGACTGGAGTTCAACCGTATTTGCCGGCTATGAAATCCGCGGCTGCTATGTACTCCCCGGCGGTGATTGCCTGATTGGCAATACCGGTGAAGTGGATATGGAAAAGGGTACATGGAAGATGATTCAGAAAGACTAATAGAAAGAGGGCTTGCAGAAATGCAAGCCCTCAGCTTGTAGAAAAAGTCTTTTTCTGGGGTTAGCACCCCTGTAACTGCCCCCACCCCAACCCCTCCCCCAACGGGGGAGGGGCTATTTTTCGGGGACTTCGTCCCCGAACCCCTTGTGCGGAGCTATCGCTCCGCG
>SVNO01000018.1 GCA_015066845.1 Ruminococcus sp.
AATGTCATCAACTTAAGCGGGGGTAAGGGGCGGCAGCCCCAAAAAACCGCCGCAGGCGGAAGCGGGGATCGGGGGCGCAGCCCCCGATTTAATCCCCCCCTCCCTCTGGGAGGGGGGCAGGGGGGTGGGCGATTTTTGCACAACTTTCCTAAAGTTGATGACATTGCCCCGTTGAGGGAGGGGTTGGGTGCCTGAGCCTGAGTCAGGATGCTGCTTGAGAGCGACGGTATGCGCAATAGGATTTAACTGCGGCTGTGGGGGCAGCCTTGGGGTGCTAACCCCAGAAAAAGACTTTTTCTGCAAGCTGTCCCTAAGGCAATACCCGCTTCCCTATCATGCATCGAAGTTTTTTCGCAGAAATTGGAAAAAATCAAAATTTCCTCTTGACAAGGCACGTCTTTTGTGATAAAATAATATTGCCGCATGTGCTCGGCAGGTAAAAAGTGCGGATTTTCCGCCGCCAAGGACAGCGAGTTTTAAGAAAAGGCAGGTGCCAGATCAATGTACGCAGTAATCGAAACAGGCGGTAAGCAGTATCAGGTTCGTGAGGGAGATGAAATCTTCATCGAGAAGCTGAACGTAGAAGCTGATGAAACCGTTACCTTTGACAAGGTTGTTGTTGTAGGTTCCGATAACGGAATCAACGTAGGTACTCCCTATGTAGCAGGTGCAACCGTTTCCGCAAAGGTGCTCAAGAACGGCAAGGGCAAGAAGATTACCGTCTTCACTTACAAGCCGAAGAAGGGCGAAAAGCGCAAGATGGGTCACAGACAGCCCTACACAAAGGTTCAGATCGAAGCTATCAACGCGTAAGCCCTGAATCATGACAAAAGCTGTTTTCACCAGAAAAAACGGCAGGCTTTGCAGATGTTCCATCAAGGGACATGCAGGCTACGCAGAACATGGACAGGATATCGTCTGCGCGGCTGTTTCTTCCGCAGTGCAGCTAACCGCAAATCTCCTGACGGAAACGTTCGGGGAAAATGTGCAGGTGTCTGCAAAGGGAGATACTATTAACATCCGCACGGACGGCAGTGATATTTCAGTGAAGCTTCTTGAAGCGTTATCCGTTCATCTGCAATGTATTTCGGAAGAATTTCCGAAGCAAATCAAACTTGAATTTACGGAGGTGTAAATAATGCTTAGAATTAGTATGCAGTTTTTTGCACATAAGAAAGGTATGGGTTCCACAAAGAACGGCCGTGACTCTGAGTCCAAGCGACTGGGCGTAAAGAGAGCTGATGGTCAGTTCGTAACTGCAGGCAACATCATCGTTCGTCAGCGTGGTACTCACATTCATCCGGGCACAGGCGTAGGCAAGGGTTCTGATGATACTCTGTTCGCAATGGTTGATGGCAGAGTAAAGTTCGAACGCTGGGGACGTGACCGTAAGCGTGTTTGCGTTTACGCTGACTAATTGCGCCTGAACAAGCAAAAGCATGAAATGAAATCCCTTGCTCAAAAAAGCTTGGGATTTTATTTTAGGCTGACTCCCTAAAGGAGGTAGTAGACATGTTTGTCGATAAGGCACGAATCAAAATCAAAGCCGGCGACGGCGGAGATGGCGCGGTTTCCTTTCACAGGGAAAAATATGTCGCAGCCGGCGGCCCCGATGGCGGTGACGGCGGCAGCGGCGGTAATGTGGTATTTCAGGTGGATGACAATTTCTCCACGCTGATTGATTTCCGCTACAAGAGAAAATATATCGCACAGAACGGCGAAAACGGCGGCGCAAAGCGATGCACCGGCAAGAGCGCACCCGATTTGGTGATCAAAGTACCGCGCGGCACGGTCATTCGTGAGGCAGATACCGGCAGAATTATGGCGGATATGTCCGATGATGAGCCGAAAATCCTCGCCAGAGGCGGTCGCGGCGGCAAGGGCAATTCCAATTTTGCCACCTCTACAAGACAAATCCCCCGTTTTGCAAAGCCCGGCTTTCCGGGTGAAGCCTTTGAAGTGACGCTGGAGCTGAAGCTCCTGGCAGATGTGGGATTGGTAGGTTTTCCGAATGTGGGCAAATCCACGCTGATTTCCGTAGTCAGTGCCGCTAAACCGAAGATTGCCAACTACCATTTCACTACCCTGACACCGGTACTGGGCGTGGTACGTCTGGATGAGGAACGTTCCTTTGTCATGGCAGATATTCCCGGTCTGATTGAAGGTGCAAGCGAGGGCGTTGGTCTGGGACATGAGTTCCTGCGCCATGTGGAACGCTGCCGTCTGATTCTGCATGTGCTGGATGTTTCCGGCATTGAGGGACGCGACCCGATTGACGATTTTGAGAAAATCAACCGTGAGCTTGCAAATTTCAGCGAAGCTCTGGCAGAATGTCCGCAGATTG
This sequence comes from Ruminococcus sp., assembly GCA_015066845.1. Taxonomy (GTDB): domain Bacteria; phylum Bacillota; class Clostridia; order Oscillospirales; family Ruminococcaceae; genus UBA3855. The sequence goes on from SVNO01000018.1 coordinate 2,345, forward strand.
TCGTTGCAAACAAATCCGATATGGCAACCGAGGAGCAGATCGCTGCACTGCGCGGCTATATCGAGGAACAGGGACTTGCATTCTTCCCCATTTCCGCGGCAACCACACAGGGCACGGGTGCACTGATGGACGCAGTCGGACACAAGCTTTCCGAACTGCCGCCGGTGAAGGTATTCGAGGCACAGCCGCTTTCACCCGAAGAATGGGAGAGCCGTTTCTCCTCCAAGCAGGAATTTGAAATTGAGGTGGAGGATGGAATCTACTATGTTTCCGCACTCTGGCTTGAACCCGTCCTGCGTACAGTCAACATGGAGGACTATTCTTCCCTGCAATATTTCCAGCGTGTGCTGCGTTCCAGCGGCATTATTGACAAGCTGGAGGAAATGGGCATTGAGGAAGGCGATACGGTCAATATCTTCGGATTTGAATTTGATTATATCAGGTAAAAAACATGAATTTTCAATTGACAGAAAAAGAAGCGCGGCAGTACAGTCCTCTGACTATGGCGTTTCTTGGAGATTGCGTTTACGAGCTGCTGGTGCGCTCTGCCATTGTTGAGGCAGGCAGTACGCCGGTGGGTAATCTGCATTCCGCAAAAATCCGCTTTGTCTGTGCAGGCTTTCAGGCAAAGGCAGCGGATGCATTACTCGATAGCATGACGGAGGAGGAACGCAGTGTGTTCCAGCGCGGCAGAAATGCCACGGGAAACACCGTTCCGCGCAACGCGTCCGCGTCCGATTACCGCAAGGCAACCGGACTGGAGGCAGTATTCGGCTATTTGCAGCTTTCGGGCAATACACAACGGCTGGAAACTCTCTTCACAGCCATCTGGGACATGCGGGAGGAACTGCTCCTGCAAATGAATCATAAGGAGTGATACAAGATGTCAGGACATTCCAAATGGAATAATATCAAGAGAAAAAAGGAAGCAACTGACGCGGTTAAGGCGAAAATCTTCACCAAAATCGGCAGAGAAATCATTGTCTGCGTCAAGGAAGGCGGCCCCGACCCGAACAATAACGCAAAGCTGCGCGACCTGATTGCAAAGGCAAAGTCCAACAATGTACCCAATGACAACATTGACCGTGTGATTAAAAAGGCATCCGGTGAGGGCAGCAAGAACAATTACGAATCCATGGTATATGAGGGCTACGGCCCGAACGGTGTGGCAGTCATCGTTGAATGCCTGACCGACAACAAGAACCGTACCGCTGCGGATGTGCGCCATTATTTTGACAAGTACGGCGGCAACCTTGGTACAATCGGCTGCGTATCCTTCATGTTCTCCACAAAGGGCATTGTCGTTGTGGAAAACAATGGCGTGGACGAGGATACTGCAATGGAGGACTGCTTCGACTGCGGCGGTGACGACCTGACAGTGGAGGACGAAACCATTGTAATGGAATGCGACCCGACAGCTGTTTCTGCAATGCGTGAGGCATTGACAGAAAAGGGCTATACGGTACTGTCTGCGGAGGCTGAAAAGGTTCCGGCAAACTACACTCAGCTCACGGATGAGGATTCCATCAAGAAAATGCAGCTTCTTCTGGATCATCTGGAGGAAAATGACGATGTACAGAATGTATATCATAACTGGGAAATGCCGGACGACGCTGAATAATCAGATTTGACATTGAAGGAGGACATCATTATGCAGGACACAGGAATTTTCAGACGCGTTGACGCACTCGGCAGATTTGTTCTGCCCAAGGAACTGCGCAGACGCATGGATATCAATGAGAACGACTACATTCAGATTTTCACCAAGGGTGACACCATCATTCTCCGCAAGGGAAAGCTGCACTGCACATTCTGCGGCGCAGGCGAACAGCTGGAGGAGTTCTACGACAAGAAAATCTGTACCAAGTGCATCCGCGAACTTTCCGAACGATAAACAGCCTCCCGACCTTGAATCAGCAAACCAAAATCCGCCAGAGCAATGCTCCGGCGGATGTTTTTTTCTGTATGAAGGGGTTTACAGATTCCAGATGTCGTTGTTGTATTCTGCAATTGTGCGGTCGGAGGAGAAATAGCCTGCCATAGCAATGTTCATCATCATCTTTTCTGCCCATTCCATGCGCTTTTCGTAATCCGCATACGCCTTTTCACGCGTTGCTGTATATGCGTCAAAATCGGGGAAGGTCATGAACCAGTCCTTGCCGATCAGCTCTCTGGACAGGCGCGTCAGACGCTCCTCATCACCGATGGCAAGAAGTTCCCTGCCGGTGATGAAATTCACAGCCCGTGCAATTTTCTTGTTCTTCTTGTAATAGTCCTTGGCGCAGTAGCTGCCCTCCGCATAACGCTGGACAACCGTGTCACTGCTTTCGCCGAAAATATAGATGTTCTCATCCCCTACCAGCTCGTGAATTTCCACATTCGCGCCGTCCTCCGTGCCAAGCGTTACTGCACCGTTGAGCATGAACTTCATGTTGCCCGTACCGCTTGCTTCCTTGGAGGCAAGGGAAATCTGCTCCGAAATGTCACATGCCGGAATGAGCTTTTCCGCTAAGGTGACATTGTAGTTTTCCACCATCACCACATGGAGATAGGGGCTGACCTCCGGATCATTGGCAATCAATTCCTGCAAACAGAGAATCAGGTGGATAATGTCCTGTGCGATGATATAGGCAGGTGCAGCTTTTGCGCCGAAAATCGCGGTAATTGGTGTTTTCGGCTTCTTGCCGGATTTGATTTCAAGGTATTTGTGAATCAGGTAGAGCGCGTTGAGCTGCTGCCGCTTGTATTCGTGCAGACGCTTGATCTGGATGTCGAAAATGGAATTTTCGTTCAGGCAGATACCCTGTGTTTTCTGGAGGAATGCTTTCAGCTCTGCCTTTTTGCCTTCCTTGATGGCGAGGAGTTTGCGCAAAACGACAGGGTTTTTCGCAAATTTCGCAAGTCTCTGCAATTCTGTGGCATCCTGCTTGAAGCCGTCCCCGATGAGGGAAGTGAGCAGCTGTGTCAGCTCCGGATTGCTGTGCAGCAGCCAGCGGCGGAAGGTGATGCCGTTTGTTTTGTTGTTGAATTTCTCCGGATAGACGCGGTAGAAATTGTGCAGCTCATTTTCCTTGAGAATGTCCGTATGCAGGGAGGCAACGCCGTTGACGCTGTAGCAGTAGTGAATGTCGAGATGCGCCATGTGCACACGTTCGTCCTTGTCGATGATATAGAGCGTGGAATCGTCAAATTTCCGGCGGATGCGGTTGTCGAGCACCTCGATGATGGGCACGAGCTGGGGCACTGCCTGTTCAAGGTATGCCATCGGCCATTTTTCAAGTGCCTCGGCAAGGATGGTATGGTTGGTATAGGCGCAGCAGCCATTCACGGCAGCAATTGCCTCGTGCATGGTCAGTCCACGCGCCATGAGCAGACGAATCAGTTCGGGAATGACCATGGTCGGGTGGGTGTCGTTAATCTGAATGACGGCATAATCACGCAGGTCGTGGAGCGTACAGCCCTTTGCAACGGCTTCGTCAAGAATGAGCTGTGCTGCGCACGATACCATGAAATACTGCTGGTAGATTCGCAGCAGTCTGCCGGCATCATCACTGTCATCGGGATAGAGGAAGAGCGTGAGATTCTTTGCAATATCGGACTTATCGAAGTCAATGCCATCCTTGACGATGGATTCGTCCACGCTTTCGATATCGAACAGATGGAGCTTGTTTGTGGTATTGCCGTAGCCAGTGACGTGAATGTCATACATCCGCGCGGTGACTTCCAGACCACGGTACACAACGGGGTAAGTCACCTCGGTACGCGTCAGCCAGCTGCACTCGGACAGCCACGGGTCGGGCTTTGCAGTCTGCGCGTTTTGTGCAAAGACCTGCCGGAAGAGTCCGAAATGGTAATTCAGACCAACACCATCACCGGGCAGACCGAGGGTGGCAATGGAGTCGAGGAAGCAGGCAGCGAGTCTGCCCAGACCGCCGTTTCCGAGAGAGGGTTCGGGTTCGATTTCTTCAATTTCGCTGATGGATCTTCCAGCCTGTGCAAGCTGTACTTTCACATCCTCGTAGACACCGAGGTTGATCAGGTTATTGGACAAGAGCTTGCCGATGAGGAATTCTGCCGAAATATAGTATAATTTCTTCTTTGCAGGTGCAGCCTGTTTCTTGGCAGCCATTGCATTGACCTCGCGCAGCAAAGCGCAGTAGATTTCGGAATTAGTGCAGTCGGACAATGTCTTCCCATAAGCCGCCTGCATGATTTCAGTAAGATTCATATTGAAAACTCCTTTATGTGGTGTTGTGTTCTGTTTGTATTATACCACGTTTTGCATGGAATAATCTTGCAGTATCCTGTTCTTTTTTTGCACAAATGGATTATTTTGGGTAACGACCTGAGATATAAAAAAACCTGCCGACAAAATTGCCGGCAGATTCATTCTTTTTACTTACCCTTACGCGCAGCGGCATCCTCCAGCCAGAGCTGTTTGAACTCCTTAAAGAAGGACTTGCAGCGTTCGAGGTTGATGTTTTCCTTCAGATACAGGAACACCAGCTCGCGCTCCTCATTGAAATCCGTCAGGTGCAGACGCGCTACTCTGCCGGATACCATTGCATCCTCCATCGTTACATCAAATGCAAACGTAATACCGGCATTTTCTGCTGTCAATGTTGTCAGGGAATCCTGTGCATTGCAGACAACCTGTGCATAGAAATCATCCAGCTCGCACTTGCGCTTGTCCAGAATATCCTCCAGAATCACACGGCTGCTTGCGCCCTCCTCGCGTACCAGAAGCTTTTCACGGAACATCTTGCGGAATGTCACGTTCTTCAGCTCTTCACAATGACGCGGATTTGCCCAACCGCTGTAACGCTCGGTGGCAACGACTGCCTTGCCGAATTTGCCATTGTCAAATACGGAATCCACCAGCGCAAAATCTACCTGCCCGCTTTCGAGCATGTCGATGAGCATTGTGGAATTCTCCACGATCATTGTTACTTCCAGTTCCTCGTCACGGTCGAGCATCTTGCCAACTACACGCGACACAATATTACCGCCCAGATCCTTTGTGCAGCCGAGACGCAGGGGGTCGTGACGTTCGCTCATGCGTCTGATGTCCTGCAATACCTTTGTGCTCTGCTGGGACATATTCTGTGCCATACGGCGCAGATATTCACCCTCAGGTGTCAGAGAAAGCGTCTTGCCCTCATACTTGAACAACTGGCAGTTGTAACGCTTTTGCAGGTACTTGATGTGCTGTGTTACGGACGGCTGTGTCATCTTCAGGATTTTTGCTGTGTTGGTGTAGCTTTTGGTTTCACACAGTTTCAGAAAGGTTGTAATTCTAAAATCTAACATACTTGACTCCTTTGTTTTTTATAATATAGATGTTAGCTCCCCTGAAAACCTTATTATGGACAGCCGTATGCACAGCCCCCCATAAAAGAAATGCTGTTTTCATCCGGTAACAGATACACATCACTATGATACAGCAACACCTCCATCAAAAGCACTGGAAATGACGCACTGCAGCATGAAATATGCAATTGCTCCCAAATGAATCACAGCATCTATCACTATATTAACATTATACACAATTTCACCGTTATTGTCAAGTCTTTTTTCATAATTTTATTCTTTTTTTACAATAATGCACAAATCTCCATTTCGCTGCATATGCTAAGATATATCGACAGGCAGAAATTGGAAAGGATTGATGCATATGTGTGGCATTGCAGGTATGGTTTCATTTACGCAGACACTCTATGAGGAGGGAGAATCCCTCGCACGGATGCAGGCGGCAATTGCACGGCGCGGCCCAGACCAGAAAGGCATCCTGCTGACGGAACATGCCGGACTTGTGCACACACGGCTCTCGGTCATTGACCCGGCAGGCGGCAGGCAGCCGATGCAGTACACGGACGGAACGCAGACATATACCATCGTTTACAACGGGGAGTTATACAATACATCGGAGCTGCGGCAGACGTTACGCGGGCATGGCTGCACCTTCGACACGCACACGGATACGGAAGTGCTGCTCAAAGCCTATGCCGTTTTCGGTGCGGAATGCGTTTCGCTGTGCAATGGCATTTTCGCCTTTGCCGTCTGGGAGCATGAACGGGAACGGCTGTTTCTTGCGCGTGACCGGATGGGTGTCAAGCCCCTGTTCTACCATCTCACACCGGAACGGCTGATTTTTGGCTCGGAGCTGAAAGCCATTCTTGCGCATCCGTCCGTACCGCATGAAATCGGGATAGAGGGCATCAGCCAACTGCTGCTGTTCGGGCCGGGCAGAACGCCGGGATGCGGTGTATTCCGCGGCATGGCAGAGCTGCCGGCGGCGCATTGCGCGTACTATACAGCGCAGGACGGCTTGCAGATGCAGTGCTACTGGGAATTGCAGGCGCAGGAGCATCGGGAAAACTTCACACAAACGGCGGAGCATGTGCGCGAGCTGCTGACCGATGCCATCCGCAGGCAGCTTGTTTCGGATGTGCCGCTTGGAACATTCCTTTCAGGCGGTCTGGATTCAAGTATCATTTCCTCGGTGGCGGCAAGGGAATTTTCCGCGCAGGGACGGGAACTCCACACATTTTCAGTGGATTATCGGGATAACGACAAGTATTTTCAGAAAAGTAAATTCCAGCCGAACAGTGACCCGGCATATATCCGCAAAATGCAGGAATACCTGCATGTGACGCATCACTGGACAGTACTGGACACTGCCGCGCTTGCTGACGCGCTGTTTGCAGCGGTGGAAGCGCGTGACCTGCCGGGCATGGCGGATGTGGACGCTTCGCTCCTGCTGTTCTGCGGCGACATCCGGCAGACGGTGACGGTTGCCCTGTCCGGTGAATGTGCTGATGAGCTGTTCGGGGGGTATCCATGGTACAGGGATCCGGAAATCCGCGCGGCATACGGCTTTCCGTGGTCGCAGAGTACGGCTTACCGCATGAGCTTTGCAAAGCCGGAGCTTGCCAAGCTGCTGGAAGAACGCGGTGATGTGGACAATGCATACCGTGCAACGCTTGCACGAACGGCACTGCGCACGGGTGAATCCCCCACGGAACAGCGGATGCGCGAAATGATGCGGCTGAATCTGGACTGGTTCATGCAGACGCTTCTTGACCGCAAGGACCGCATGAGCATGTACAATGCACTGGAAGTGCGTGTGCCGTTCTGTGATTATCGGATCGCACAATACCTGTACAATGTACCGTGGGAATTCAAAGAGCACGGCGGTTATGAAAAGGGTTTACTGCGTGAGGCAATGCGCGGCTATCTGCCGGATGAGGTGCTCTGGCGAAAGAAAAGCCCCTACCCGAAAACGCACAATCCTAACTACCTGACTGCGGTGACGGCATTGCTGGAGGAACGCCTTGCGCGTCCGGACGCGCCCATTTTGCAGCTGGTAGAGCGCGAGGCACTTGAACGGCTGCTGTACGGGGAGGAATCCGTGCAGTGGTATGGGCAGCTGATGACAAAGCCCCAGACCATTGCCTATTTCGTGCAGATGGATTACTGGATGGAGCACTATGGGGTGAAAATCCGGCTGTAGTATAAAACGGAATCTGCAATCTTTTGGCAGGAATCTGCAACATCGGAATCTTAAGGCAACACCGCACAAAGACCGCCTGACGGCTTTGCACGCATCTTGCTTGCATCTTTTCCGTCATCTTGCCCAAAAATCCCTTGACATACGACAGTATGCCTGCGGAATTTTTGTTCAACCTGACGAAAAATCTGACTGCGCAATCTACGCACAATCTTTGTGCGGTATTGCCCTAAAAATATTCACATTTTTGTGTTATAATGGAACTACCAAAGAGAAAGGAAGTGCATACCATGAACATCCGGAAAACTCTTGCCGTATTGGGCGCGGTCTTGTTCTGTCTGGGGAATTTTTCCACACTCCCCTCCCCCAAGGCACAGGAGCCTTACCGCATTCTCTGCGTAGGTGATTCCATCACGCACGGCTATATCAACGCGGACAACGGCTACCGCAAGTACCTGTGCTATTATCTTCAGCAGAATGGAATCGCCTATGATATGGTCGGGCCTGAAAACAACTGGACGGAAGAAGCCACCTACAACTGGAACGGCACGACCATCACCTACGACCCGCAGCACTGCGGCTACAGCGGCTATTCGACCATGAGCTATTCCGGCAGAATCGGCATTTATGAAACCTTATTCGGCAGCGGCAACCTGCTGGAAACCTACCAGCCGGACATTGTACTGCTGCAAATTGGCACAAACGACCTGCTTGACGCAAGTCTGGACATCCGCGCAGGCATCGGCGACATCCGCGAAACAACCACGGCTCTGGAACGACTGGAAAGGGTGGTGGATGAGATTCTGGCAAACCTTGATGGCTCGGATGTGCTTTTTGTGACGACCATTCCCGATATTGATGCAGTTTCCTGCGCAAGCTGGGTGGCATCTTATGAGTGGACGATGAATATTCCGGCTGCGCAAGTGCCTGCAAAGGTGCAGGAATGCGTGGATCTGTACAATGCCGGCATCAAGGCACTGGTTGCTGAAAAGCAGGCAGAGGGAAAATCGGTGCAGCTTGGGGATGTCAACAGTATCATTGACTATACAGCCGGAGATTTAGAGGACGGCTGCCATCCGAGTGAACAGGGCTATGCGAAAATGGGTGTGCATTGGGCAGAGAAAATCACGGCATATCTGAACAATGCAGAGCTGCCGACACAGCCGCCCACGCAGGATGACGCGCCCTTGTCCGGTGATGTGCATGAGGATGGAACAGTGGATGTGATGGACATTATACAGCTCCAGAAATACCTGCTTGCGACTGCACCTCTGAATGCACGACAGCTGACTGCTGCAGATATGAACGCGGACGGAAAGGTCAACGGTTTTGATCTGGCGATACTCAAACGCTATGTGCTGATGAATACGCCGATGCCCTTGTAATGAAAAAGCCCCCGATTTCACGAAGAAATCGGGGGATTAAATTATGTATTCCTGTGAATTTCCTTCCATCCAAGCTTCTGAAAAATCTCCTCAAATACCTGTATCATTGCATCTCCGAAAAGCCAGACCTCCTCACGCCATGGATGTCCCAGATAACCGAATCGGAACGCTTCATCAATAAAGAAATAATAATCTCCATCCGGATAAAAATCCGGAAAATAGGCTGAATAGCCATCCTCCGTTTTCATGCTTTTCATTTCATCGGGGTTTCGGGGATCGAAGAGAAATGCACTGTGCTGCCAGTCAAGCGCATACATCCGCTCTCCGGCTTTTACCGCCTGCACAAACGCATTATGGACAAGTTCCTGCATCCTGTCGCAGTGTACATTCTCCATATGCGAAATATCATATACCACATAGGGCTTGTTCATCCGGAATGGCACATAGCAGTCAAACGAATGACTGCGGTGTCTGCAATCGGGACGAAATCCCAGTTCCGTATCCACCCGATGCCATACAGCCAGATACTCCGCACGATCTGTAATTAACATAATTCCCTCCTTATCCAAAAATCACTTCCCACGCAACCGCAGGAAGTGATTTTTTTGTATTTATTCAGACTTTTCTTCCTTTTCGATCACTGCAATACCAAGTACATCGAGATTTTCCTTCTCGACAACGGAGGGACATGCACTCATAATCTCGGATGCGTCCTTCACCTTCGGGAATGCTACCACGTCACGCAGGCTCTCCGCCTTGCACAGAACCATTGCCAGTCTGTCAAGACCAATGCCCAGACCACCGTGGGGCGGTGCACCGTAGTGATATGCCTCTACAAGGAAGCCGAATTTCGCTTCGATCTCCTCGTCCGTCAAGCCCAGTGCACGGAACATCTTCTGCTGCAGCTCGAAGTCTGTGATTCTCATAGAACCGGAGCAAAGCTCTACGCCATTGAGTACGAGGTCGTATGCCTTGGCAGTTACCCTGGCGGGGTCGGATTCAAGGTAGGGCAGGCAATCGTCTTCCGGCATGGTAAACGGATGGTGCATTGCAAGCCATGTCTGAGAATCCTCATCCCATTCAAAGAACGGGAACTGTGTGATCCACAGGAAATTGAGCTTGTCCTCAGGAATGATGTCCAGCTTCTTTGCCACATGCAGACGCAGTGCACCCAGAACGGGAAGTGTTACGCTGTTCTTGTCAGCGATGAACAGGGCAACGTCACCCTTTTCACAGCCGATGGTGGAGAGAATGTTCTGCATTTCTTCCTCGGAGAAGAATTTGGAGAATGCGCAGGTCGGTGCTTCGTCCGCCCAGCGGATGAACGCAAGCCCCTTTGCGCCGATGCCGCGCACCATTTCGGTAAGCTTGTCAATTTCCTTACGCGTGAGTACCTTTGCTGCGTCCTTTGCCACGATGCAGCGAACGCTGCCGCCGGACTGTACCGCACCTGAGAATACGCCGAAACCGCAATCCTTGACAAGCTCGGAAATATCGCAGATTTCCATGCCAAAGCGTGTATCGGGCTTGTCAGAACCATAGCGGTTCATTGCTTCCGCATAGGACAGGCGGGGCAGGGGCAGTTCAATTCCCTGACCGAGCACATCGGAGAGGAGCTTTGCAATGAAGCCCTCTGTCATATCGAGGATGTCCTCAACATCCACATAGGACATTTCAAGGTCAATCTGTGTGAATTCCGGCTGGCGGTCTGCACGGAGGTCCTCGTCACGGAAGCATCGTGCAATCTGGATATAACGCTCCATGCCGGCAACCATCAGAAGCTGCTTGTAAATCTGGGGGGACTGGGGCAGAGCGTAGAATTTGCCGTTGTGCACACGGGAGGGAATGAGGTAATCTCTTGCGCCCTCAGGTGTGGATTTCATCATCATGGGTGTTTCAATTTCGATGAAATCGTTAGCATAGTAGTATTCTCTTGCGCACTTTGCAATCTTGTGGCGCATGATGAGATTCTGCTGGAGAGGTGTTCTTCTCAGGTCGAGATAACGGTATTGCAGGCGCAGCTCCTCATTGACATTCGTTTCATCGCTGATGACGAACGGCAGGGGTTCTGCCTTGGAGAGGATACGCAAATCCTCGGCAACGATTTCAATCATGCCGGTTTTCATGTTCGGGTTGATGTCCTGACGCTGTACGGCAGTACCCTTGACCATGAGAACATACTCATTCTTGACGGACGCTGCCTTTTCAAAGATCGCGCGGTCGGTTTCATCATTGAACACCAGCTGTACTTCACCGCTTCTGTCACGCAGAACGATAAAAATTACCTTGTTTTTGTTGCGCATATACTGCACAAAGCCGCCGACAGTGACCTGCATTCCCGGCTCTGTGACCTCGCCGCAGCCATGTGTACGGCGCAGATTTCCCATAGATTCAGCCATATTGTTCTCCTTCCCTCTTAAAACAATTCATCCATGCTGTCACCTGCAAAGAGTGAATCCAGCAGGAGCGTGGAGAAATTCTCTGCAAATGTGTCCGTCAGGGCGATTCTTGTTTTTTCGCCGGTTTTCATGTTCTTGACATCTGCAAGACCATCTGCAATTTCATTATCACCGATGACAATGGTGAATTTTGCGTTGATTTTGTCAGCATACTTCATCTGCGCGCGCAGACTTCTGCCCATTACGTCCGTCTGTGCAGAGATACCCTCCTGCCGCAGTGCACTTGTCAGAGCAAATGCCTTTTCTGCTGCGGCTTCTCCCATGGGGACAAGGTAGATATCACAGGACTCCTCCTCGGAGAGAATCACACCTTGATTACGCAGCGTCAGCAGGAGTCGTTCCAGACCCATGCCAAAGCCCAGTGCAGGTGTTTCCGGTCCGCCGAGCTGACCGATCAGACCGTCATAGCGGCCACCGCCGCAGACAGTACCCTGTGCGCCGATGTCGGTGGTGACAAATTCAAATACCGTCTTGGTATAATAATCCAGACCACGGACAATCTTGGGGTTGACCTGATAGTCAATGCCGAGCATGGTCAGATTCTTCTTGAGCTGCTCAAAATGCGTACTGCAATCCTCACACAGGTAGTCAAGAATTACCGGTGCATCCTTTGCAATTTCGCTGCAAACAGGGCTCTTGCAGTCCAGAATACGCATGGGATTCTTCTCCAGTCGGGACAGACAGGTTTCGCAGAGCTGGTCCTTGGAGGATGCAAAATATTCCTGCAATGCCTTGTGGTATTCCTTGCGGCAGTGCGGACAGCCAATGGAATTGATATACAGCGCAATGCCCTTGATACCGACCATATCAATGATCTGCTTTGCAAGGCTGATGACCTCCGCATCTGCAAATGCACTTGCAGAGCCTGCCATTTCCACACCGAACTGGTGGAATTCACGCAGTCTGCCAGCCTGCGGACGCTCATGACGGAAGCAGGAGAGGATATAGAACACGCGCTGGGGCAGTGCCTCGTTGAGCAGTCCGTTCTGGAGCATTGCACGAATCGTGCCGGCTGTGCCCTCCGGACGCAGTGTGAAGGTGGATTCCTTCGCAGTGACAGTGTACATTTCCTTCTGCACCACATCGGTGGTTTCACCCACGCTGCGGCAGAACAAATCGGTCTGTTCAAAGGTGGGGACGCGGATTTCGCGGAAGCCGTATACATCCGCAATTTCACGCAGCATCCGTTCGAGATTCTGCCAGTCACGGCTGACGGACGGCAGAATGTCCTCTGTTCCGTTCGGTCGTTTGATATTTGCCATAGATACCTCCAAAAATAAAAGTCTGCTGCAAGTTCTTCCCTGCTCCCCCATCGGACAGCAAACCGAAGCGCATTAACAGCAGACTGAGAATTTGCAAACTTTTAGATGGTCGGATTTCCAATTTCGCGCCAGTCAAGGTCGCCGCGCTCCAACGCCATAATCAATGCCTCGCCCGTTGCAATGTTCGTTGCAACCGGTACGTTGTGGACATCGCATCTGCGCAGCAAATCCATATCCGCATTTTCGGAATCCTTTGCTGTAATCGGGTCACGGAAGAACAGCAGCACATCAATTTCATTGCAGGAAATTTTCGCGCCGATTTGCTGCCCGCCGCCCTGTGAACCACTCATATACTTCTGAATTGTCAATCCTGTTGCTTCGCTGACAAGTTTTCCGGTCGTGCCAGTCGCACAAAGATTGTATCTGGATAAAATTCCGCAGTATGCAATGCAGAATTGCACCATCAGTTCTTTCTTAGCGTCATGAGCGATCAAAGCTATTGTCATGTTTCTCATCCCTTTCTGCCGCGCCGCGGCATTCAGTCAACACCGCGCCGGAGTATTCCGTCATATGTACGATGCTGCCGATAAATTTTATTTGATTGCAAGCGGCATCTGTTCACCGTTCAACCGCTTGGAAATCGCATCAAATGCAAAGAGTGAAGGCGCATTTGTCGGAATGGGCGTACCCTTACCGGTTGCCTCCATCAGCGCAAAGTCCTCCGGAATGACACCGAGGAGCTGAATGCCGACTGTATCAATGATTTCATCAAGATTCTGAATCAGTTTGCTGGAAATGTTCTTCTTTGTCATCTTGTTGACGATCAGACGCTGACGCTTGTTGCCGCGTCTGTAGAATTCATCGGACATCATCGTTGCATCACGGATACAAATCGGGTCGGGTGTTGTTACTACGAGGATGAGGTTCGCCTGCTCTACAATGTCAAATACATGGGAGCTGATACCTGCACCGGTGTCGATGATGATGAAGTCGAAATACTTTCTGATACGGCGGCAGATGTCTACTACCTCATCCGCTGTTACCTTCATGAACGGGTCCTTCGGTGCGCAGAGGATGTTCAGATTGCTTGCTGTCGGCACATGTGTAACAGCATCAAGAATTTCCTTCCTGCCGCTGAGTACATCGCCAAGGTCATACTGTACACTGCCGGACATGCCGAACATGATGTCCAGACAACGCAGACCAAAGTCAAGCTCAATAATCAGGGTTCGGTGTCCCTGCTTTGCAAGCGTGTAGCCAAGACCATAACAAATGGTCGATTTTCCTGTACCGCCCTTACCGGAGGTTACTGCAATCAGTTTTGGATTCTTTGCCATGAATCATTCTCCTTTCCGGAATTCAACAGAACTCCACCCACCTGCCGCTGCGTCTTGATTTGCGGCAGTGCAATCACTTCTAAATTTGTACAACATGCCTACTTATTATTATATCACAAATACGGATTTTGTCAATTTGTTAGTGAACGAAAAATTCAAAATTGTGAAAAGTACTGCAATTTAACGCATGAATATTATTCATTTTAACGAAAAAAATGCCGTGTTTTACAAGCGTTCTTCGTCCTTACTCCATGCCGATGACTTCCTCGTAGAGCTTGAGGATGTCACGAATCATATATTTGGAGTATTCGCCGCCCTCGATGATGCCTGCAAAGGCGATCTGCGGATCGTCGGCAGGTGCATAGCCGATGAATACGGAGTCCTGTTCACGGCTGTCCTGCTGGGGCGTACCGGTCTTGATGGCAACACTGTAGCCAAGGTTGCCAAGGGAATATTTGGCGGGCATACCGCTTGTGGAAGCGGCAATCATACCCTGCTCGATATAGTCATACACATAGCTGTAATTCAGTTCAATGCGCTCTGCAACCTTCGGCTCGGTCTTGGAAATACATTCCTCCATGCTATAGTCCCAGATGCTGTCTACCAGATACGGTTCATATCTCACGCCCTCGTTGGCAATGGTATTTGCCACGCAGGCAAGCTGCAGCGGTGTTGCGGCAATTTCATTGTTGCCGATACCAGCCTGCAATACCTGACCGACCGTCCACTGCATTCCCATTTCATGGTACTTTTCAGGCGTTGCCATATAGCCGGCAGAATCCTTGGTTTCAATGCCGGTATTCTGTCCGATGCCGTAATAGGTGGCATATTCCGCGATACGGTCAATGGTCAGCGCACGGGAAAGGTCATAGAAAAACGCGTTGCAGGACACTTTCAGTGCGGGGGCAACGGAAATATAGTTATGATGTCCGGTGCACTTGTATTTGGTGTCGATATAGAAATACTCACGTTCACAGAGGTATGCCGTACCGCCGTTGATCACACCCTCATTGAGTCCGGCAGTTGCCGTGATGGTCTTGAAGGTCGAACCCGGACGGTAAAGTCCCTGTGTTGCGCGGTTGAACAGCGGATTGCCCTCCGCTGCAACCAGTTCATCATACAGCTCGGAATAATCCAGCAGATTGTAGGTCGGGCAGGTCGCTTCTCCCAGAATCGCGCCAGTTTTCGCGTCAAGCACAACGATCGCGCCGTTTTTCACCTTGCTGCTGTCAATTTCCGGCTTTTTATTGATGGAGGCGAAATTGGCAATGAAATTCTCCAGAATTTCCTGCAAGCCGCGCTGAAATTCCGCATTGACCGTCAGCATGACGGTATTTCCGGCAACCATTTCTTCCGTCACCACGTCGGACACCGCATTGCCGTCCTCAAAGGTGATGGTTCTCACACCATCCTTGCCCTGCAAGGAGGATTCCATTGCTTTTTCAATGCCGCTGATGCCGACCGTTGCATTCAGGTCATAGCCCTGTTCAAGGTATTCCGCTGCATTTTCGGCAAAAATCGGGCCTACTGTGCCGATTTCATGGGGGATGACATCGCCGACCTCGACCACGCGTTCTGCCTGCTGCACAACGGTGATACCATGCAGGCGCATGGACAATTCCGAAAGACGGGACACCAGATCCATCGGCAGGCTTGCGGCAACTTCAAAGCGATTGCTCATGGAGAAATCGCGGTCAAGCATGGAATAGCGGATGCCGGCAATCATGCGCTGCTGCTGTGTGGTGTATTCACCGGAGATTTCGTAGTCGGAAATGAGGATGTCGATGCAGTTTTCTGCCGTAGCATAGGCATTGACACCGATGCTTTTCTTCATGGCAGAAATCTCGAATTCCGTGCTGTCGGGCTTGAATTCATACGGCTCGGCTGTGGTGATGGGGAGGGAATCCTTCCACTCCACACCGGCTTCCATGAGAATTTCCAGCAGCTCCAGAATCACGGCATTGCCCTTGCGGTAATCGGAGGGGAAATCTTTTTCATCAATCGCAACGGCATAGCTGACATGGTTGCTGATGATGGTCAAACCGGAGGCATCCACGATCTCGCCGCGTGTGGACGGGATTTTCTGCGTATACTCCGTCACCACGACCTCGTGGTGGTTGTAGGATTCGGATTCCACGACCTGCACTTTCAGCAGGCGCATGGAACAATAAATGGAAAAAGTCAGCACCAGCAGTACTGCCAGTGACATTTTGACATAATCGGACACTCTTCTCATTGAATCACGCTCCTATGGCAGCACCGCACAATAATTGCACAGCTGCTTTATTTAGTAGTCATAATAGGCTGACATTCTGGTTTCTTCCAGCTCCTTTTCGCGCCGGCTGCCGCATTTGTCTGCGATCCATTTGACCGGATAATACAGACAGAATGTGGAAAGCAGCGTCAGGACGCTGACGGGAAGCATAATTTTGGTGTAAATCAGCCCCACATCTTCATGTCCCCAGATTGCATAGTAAAAGAGATAATCCAGATAACCCTGCGCAAGCACCGCAATTGCGGTGAGAATGACGATATTCAGCAATTTCTGCCGCAGGACGTAATTGTAGAGCAGTGAAACGCCCACACAGCACACCACAAAGAATACGGCATTGTAGCCCAGAAGCTTGCCGCAGGCGATGTCCGTCAGAAAGCCGCAGAAAACGCCGACCGCTGTTGCCTGTACCTCTCCGGTATGGGAGGAGATGCACAGGGCAAGCGAAAGCAGAATGAGGGGTTTAAGGTGATTGCCGGCTGTGGAGATGATGAAGCCGGCGAAAATTAACAGTGCATAAGCAGTCCACTGAATTGTCTGGAGCAGCATGTACTTGCGCCGTTCCTGCTTAATGCTGCTCTGTACCATCTTGCTCACCCTTTCCGCTGTAATCCGTGATAACCACTACTTTTGTCAGGTTCTTCAAATCTGCCGCCGGCTTGATTTTTGCATAAGCACTCAGACCAGTGGCTTCCGTTCCCGTATCCACCACAAAGCCGACAACGCAGCCCTTGGGGAAAAAGCTGTTCTCACCGCTTGTAAGGATGACATAATCCTCCTTGAGCCGTGTTTCCTTATCCAGATAGCTCATCTTGCAGTTTCCCTCCGAAAGCAGGGAGATGCTGCCGGTGATGATGCCCTTTTCGCGAGTACGGCTGCTGATTGCGCCGATGTGAATATCGGGGGAAAGAATGGTGGTGACAGTTGCCGTTTCCTCACCGATTTCCGTAATTGTGCCGACAAGTCCCTGCACCGTCATCACTGGGTCATAGAGGGAAAGTCCATCGTCCGTGCCGCCGTCAATAAAGAAAGAGCAGTAGGGATCATTTGTGACATAGCCCACCACATCAAAGGGGGAGGTCAGCGTAAAATCGGGATTTGCCTCCTTGATGCCCATGAATTCCTGAAGCTCGGCAAGCTCCTCCTTGGTTGCCTCATAATCGGCAAGCTCGGCATGGAGGTCGGATACCTCCCGTTTCAGCTCCAGATTTTCCTCATAGTATGCCTGCGCATTGCTGTAAATGTCCAGCACATGCTCCACCTTTTCGGAAATGGCATTGGACGCGCGCTGGAATGGTGCAGCGATGGCATTGAAAGCCCCAATGCTGCTGATGGTATAACCGCCCTGTGACACGGCATAAATCATGATGCCGATGAGCAGAGCGAGGATGAAGAGAATTGCCTTGCATTTGCTGCTTTTGAAAAAGTTCCCCATCTTCCGCCTCCTTCCGACGTGGGGCAAAAAACAGAGCCGGACAGCCAAGATTTCCCATCAGATTGCAGGAAATTGCTCAAATGTCCGCGCTTCTGTGTCATTTTTCGTAGTACTTCATATATTCAATCAGGGTATCCTGATATTTGTCCATGTTTTCGAGTACCTTTCCGGCACCCTCCGCTACGCAGTCAAGCGGGAATTCTGCGATATACACGGGAATGCCCGTTTCACGGTTGATGAGCTTGTCCAGTCCGCGCAGCAGTGCACCGCCGCCGGCAAGGGTAATGCCCTGGTCAATGATGTCCGCTGCAAGTTCCGGCGGTGTTTCCTCCAGTGTGGACTTGATTGCATCAATGATGCGTGAAAGCGGTTCTACCATGGCATCACGGATTTCCTGCGATGTAACCGTTACATTCTCCGGCAGACCATTGAGGAGGTTTCTGCCCTTGATTTCCATTGTTTCCTCATTCTCGCTTGGAAAGGCAGAGCCGATGGTCAGCTTGACATTTTCCGCGGTGCGTTCACCGATGAGAAGGTTGTATTTTTTCTTGATATAGCCAATAATTGCCGCGTCGATCGCATCGCCCGCACAACGCACGGAACGGGATGCGACAATGCCGCCGAGGGAAATGACAGCGACCTCGCTTGTACCGCCGCCGACATCGACAATCATGCTGCCGGTCGGTTCCGTGGTCGGCAGACCTGCGCCGATTGCGGATGCCATGGGTTCTTCAATGACGAACACATGACGTGCACCAGCCTTTTCGGTTGCCTCTTTTACTGCACGGCGTTCTACGGCAGTAACACCGGAGGGAATGCAGATAATGACTCTCGCCTTTGTGAGAATCGTTCCTTTCAGTGCCTTATGAATAAATTCCTGAAGCATGGTGATGGTCAGGTCGAAATCGGCAATAACACCTTCCTTCAGTGGACGCACAGCCACGATAGAACCGGGGGTTCTGCCGATAACCTGCTTGGCATCCTTGCCAACATAGTGCGCTTTTTCCGTTCTTGTATTGACTGCCACAACGGACGGTTCACGCATTACAATTCCTTTTCCGCGCACATACACCAGCGTATTTGCGGTTCCAAGGTCAATACCAATATCCTTTGTAAACATGCATGTTCTCCTTTACATTCTGCGCTGCCGGATACAGCGATATCCTATCCATTATACCATGATTTCCGGTCAGAAACAAGGGGTTTTTCATTTTTTCTGCATTATTTTCACAAAATGTACAAACCGCCATCAAGAAAAGTAAGAATTGCTGACACGCGGATATGCAAGAACTGCGGCTGTAATCATAATCACCTGTGCCGCGCTGAACTTCAGCTGAAAACCGAGTGTAAGAATCAGGATTTTCAGGTCAAGCTGAAAGGTCGGTACACCGAACTGGTAAGTTTTGCCCAGCCATGCAAGACTGCTGTGTCCTGCCGCAAGATCGCCAAGAAGATTGCCAATAAATACTGCAATAATCATCATACCCAGAAACAATGCGGTTTTTTTCATAATTCAGACTCCTTTTTGTATCATATTCCACTGGAACCAAAGCCGCCGCTGCCGCGGAGGGTTTCATCCAGTTGTTGCTGCTCCTCAAATTCCGGAAAAAGAACCGGTGTTACCACAAGCTGTGCAATGCGCATCCCGTGTTCTACGATAAATGGCTGCGTTCCGAGGTTATGCAGCGCAACCATCAGCTCGCCGCGGTAATCGCTGTCTACCACCCCCACGGCATTGGCAAGGGTGATGCCATACTTTGTGGAAAGTCCCGAACGCGGAAAAATCAGCAGTGCCGTGTTCAGTTCCGAGGGCTGCATGGCAAGTCCGGTCGGAATCAGAGCTGTACCGCCTGCCGGAAGTTCCACAGGCGCGTCCAGACAGGCGCATAAATCCGCACCCGCGCTGCTGGGTGTTGCGCGTTTGGGAAGTATCGCTGTTTCGCGCAGTTTTTTTACATATAACGTCATACCAGACCTCCCTTGAAGTACAGACCATTGGTGCGGTCATGCGGAACGCTGTCGCTGCCGTTTTCATAATCGGCAAGGACGGCTTTCAGCTGTGCAGGTGTTTCCTGCGTGAAATAGAAGTCCCAGTAATCCAGATACCGCAGCTGACGCTGCTTGTCAGCAAGCCAGAGCAGCTTTGCATTGCAAAGCTCGGTGTACTCGCCGCTGCATATCAAGGGGAACTTCTGACCGGTGCGGTCGGTCAGGTAACAGTCCTTTTTGCGGCATCCCTCCTGCGCCCGAATCGGGCAAAGCCGCAGGAGCATCATTGGCAGCCTGCCGTAGACAAATGCACCGCACGGGAGCACCTGACTGAGTGCTGTAAGCTGCTGCAAACGCAGTTCATACGAACCTGTCACATCCTGCAAGCCCTGTTCACGCAGGCTTTGCGCGGTCAGACGGTTGGCACAATTCAGCCCATAGCCGCCGTGGAGCGTGTAACCAAGTGCGCTGCCAATGCGCACATCGGCGATATTATGGCAGAGCAGGTGGGAAAATCCATCGTTATGAAGCTGGCGCAGCGTTTCGGTATATGCCGTTTCATCGGCAATAATGCGCGGTGCTTCGAGCCAAATCGACAGCGAGGGAGTACAGTGCTTTGCAAGGGATGGCGGAATGCAGACAATGGCATCCGTATCCAGTGCAGCTTTCAGCTGCGCGGCATTGCGCACATGCAGGCGGCTCACCGGCAGCTTTTCTCCGCAGCGAAATTCACCAAATAACTGCGGCATTTCGCCGATGGTATAGGCTGGCTCATTGTGCGCAGCTCTTGCGCCATACAGCGCGATGACTGCTTCACGGCGCATGGCATTGCACTGTGCCGCGGAAAGCGTCAGATTTGCGGGATTCTCCAGTGTAACCGTACCGCTGCGGAAAATCGTGTCGCCGAGCTTCTGCATATGCTTTTGCAGAAGCGGTAAGTTCAGCGGCGTTTTCTGCGCAGGTACGGGGTTTTCTCCGGTGACTGTCACGGTGTTGCCGGCATTGTCCGAGGCTGTCAGATGTGCCGGATGGTCGGGAAGAAGCTGCATGGAAAATGCGATTTCTTCGCATTTACGCGGTTTCTTATAGGTGTTCTGCAAATCCTGCAACACGCGCTGTGCTGCCGTCACATCCTCCTTGCGCCGGAATCCAAACATATCCCTGCGCTTGCCGGTGAAATAGCCGTCCGTAAAACCGCTTCTGGCAAATACTGCCTGCAAGGTTGCAAGGTCGGGACGTTCACCCTCAAGTGCTGTACGCAGTGCGGATACTGCCGCTGCAACATACTCCGGACGCTTCATGCGTCCCTCAATCTTAAAGGAAGTGACACCCATTTCACGCAATTCCTGTACATGCTGCACTAAAGACAGATCCTTGAGCGACAATGCTGCCGGATTGCTGCCGTCCGGTGTGCGCCATGGCAATCGACATGCCTGTGCACATCTGCCGCGGTTGGCACTTCTGCCGCCGACAAGGGCAGAAAAGCTGCACTGACCGGATACGGACATACACAACGCGCCGTGCACGAATACTTCCACCTCAATGGGGTGTCTGCAAAGCTCTGCGAGTGCATCCGCGGACATCTCACGCGCTGCCACCACACGGCAGCAGCCAAGTGCTTTTGCCTGCATTGCGCCCTCCGGTGAATGAATGCTCATCTGCGTGGAGGCATGGAGGGGCATGTCCGGCACCATCTGCCGGATGACCTGCAATGCGCCGAGGTCCTGTACAATACAGGCATCCACGCCGCAATGCACAGCGTCCTGCAAAAAGCCGCAGAAACCCTCAAATTCGCGGTCGGTCAGCAATGTGTTGACTGCAAGGTAGAGCTTGGTGCCGTAAATATGGCAGAGTTTTGCTGCTTTTGCAAGCTGTGGCAAGTCGAAATTGGCTGCGCTGCTTCTGGCAGAATATGCCATACCGCCGACATACACCGCATCCGCACCACACCGGAGCGCGGCGATGAGCGATTCCATATTGCCGGCAGGGGCAAGGATTTCAGGCTGCTTCATGGCGTATCTCAGAGGGTATCCTTGAGCTTTTTGAGCTTCAGGGAATTTTCGAGCTGTGCCACCTTGGAGCGCAGCACTTCGATTTCCTTGAGGGCAGCATCGCGTTCAATTCTTGCTTTGCCTGCATCATCGACATATTCCTTACCCTGATCGCAAATCGCGTCAAGACGTGCATTTGCCTTGTTCAGGTCATCCAGTGTGGACAGTGCCGTCATGATGGCTGCCTGATACTGGGAAACGCCCAGTGTATTGGTCATATCGTTGATGCGGCCCTCCAGTGTTCTTGCGAGATTGTACACATAATTGGGTGCTTCTGCGGTCTGCATCACATAATCCTTACCGCAAATTACTACTTTTACTTTGTTCAGCATATTCATTGTCCTTTCTTATGTACTCTCCGGATACTTCCGGAGTCGAAATTAAAAATAGCGAATCAAAGACACGACTTTGCCGAGGATTTCTACCTCCTGCACGATAATCGGGTCCATGAAATCATTTTCCGGCTGGAGGCGGTAATGTCCGTTCTCCTTGTAGAAGGTCTTGACAGTGGCTTCACTGTGGTCAACCATTGCTACTACAATGTCGCCGTTTTCGGCATAGTTGGTCTGCTCGACAACAACGATGTCACCGTCAAAAATTCCTGCATTTATCATACTTTCGCCGCGTACACGCAAAGCGAACAGCTGGTTTTCATAATGCTTAAGCGGTTCAAAGGCGATATAATCCGTGACATTTTCAATCGCGGTAATCGGCACACCTGCCGCAACCGTACCGACCAGCGGAATGCCCTCGCCCTCCTGTATTGTATCATCAGTCACCACAATGGCGCGGTTCTTGCCGTCCGCCATGTGGATCCTGCCGTCCTCCTCCAGCTTGTGCAGATAACGATGCACTGTGGAGGTCGAGCGAATACCCACTCCCTCGCAGATTTCCCGCACGGAGGGTGCCATATTCTCACAGCGGATATAGTCCTTGATGAATTCGAGAATCTCATCTGCTCTCTGTGTGCCCATAGACTTACTCCTCTTCATGCAGCTGCTTGAGTATCATCTTCGCGACCTTGTATACGTCACCGCAGCCCATTGTCAGCACCAAGTCGCCCTCCTGCACATGCTCGCAGACATAATTGCAGACATTCTCGAAATTGCTGTACTTGCGCTCATCCGTGTATTCTGCCTCCTCGTCCTGCGGGAACCAGACACAATTGTCCATTTTCTCCGCAAGATGGCGCGTGAAGATATGGTAGGTGTTCTTCTCGCGTGAGCCCATGATGTCGGTGAGAACCGGAATATCAGCAATATTCAGGGATTCTGCAAATTCATCGAGATGCTGCGCTGTTCTGGAGAATGTGAACGGCTGGAATACTGCCCACACGCGCTTGTAGGGCATATTCTTTGCCGCTTTGAGCGTTGCAGTCAGCTCCGTGGGATGGTGGGCATAGTCATCGGCAATGGTCACGCCGCGCACCTGTCCGAGAACCTCGAACCGTCTGCCGGCACCACGGAATTCTGCAAGTCCCTGTGTGATCGCCGCAAAGGAAATGCCGAGGCTGTCACATGCTGCAACGGCTGCCAGAGAATTGAGCACATTGTGCTCACCCGGCACTTGCAGTGTGATTCTCCCCAGTACTTCGCCATTTTTCACAGCTGTATATGCCATGGAAGAACCGCTGAGAATTTCCACATCCACTGCACGGTAGGCATTGCCCTCGCCATAACCGAAGGAAATCAGCTCCTTGCCGGTAATGCCCTCGACCGCCTTGCAGGTATTGGCGCAGTCGCCGTTGAAAATGATGCGCTTGGTGGTCAGCTCACAGAATTTATGGAACGAACGGATGATGTTGTCCACGGTCTTGAAATAATCCAGATGGTCTGCGTCAATGTTCAGGATCACCGCAGTATCGGGATAGAGCTTGAGGAATGTGTCCACAAATTCACATGCCTCGCATACAAAAATATCACTTGAACCGGAGCATCCGCTGCCGCCGATGCAGGGGAGCTTGCCGCCGATGAATGCGGAAAGGTCAACCTTTGCCGTGTAGAGGATCTGCGCAAGCATGGAAGTGGTTGTGGTCTTGCCGTGCGT
Organism: Ruminococcus sp.; assembly: GCA_015066845.1. GTDB lineage: Bacteria > Bacillota > Clostridia > Oscillospirales > Ruminococcaceae > UBA3855. The sequence goes on from SVNO01000018.1 coordinate 26,091, forward strand.
ACCGGATACGCATACAGCATCGCCGTACCAACTGCTGACAATGCCCAGCAATTCGCTGCGTTCGAGCACCGGAACGCCGGAAGCTCTCGCTGCAATCAGCTCCGGATTGTCTGCCATAATTGCGGCAGTATGCACAATGAGGTCCGCGCCCTCAATGTTCTCCGCGCACTGTCCGAGCATCACCGGAATGCCCATATTACGCACTGCCTGCAGGGTGTCCGTTTCATTGTTGTCAGAACCGGTCAGATAAAATCCCTTGGCATGGAGAATCTGTGCAAGCGGATACATACCGCTGCCGCCGATGCCAATGAAGTGAATGTGTTGTTTTCCGTCAAGAATTGATTTATTCATAAAATCCACCTAATTTCTTCTTATTGATTACATATCTAAGCATTATACTAAGTATATGCTGTGAATGCGCAATTTACACTTCTGCATAAAGTCTGGAATTTCGCACCATACTATTCATGCAGAAGCCGTGCTGCAGATTACGCAGAACATCACAAGGAGGTCATACCATGGAAATCACAGACATTAAAATCCGCAGAATCGTTGCCGAAGGCAGACTCCGTGCTGTTGTATCCATCACACTGGATCACATGTTTGCCGTGCACGACATCAAAATTGTTCAGGGAAATGAACGCATTTTTCTTGCCATGCCCAGCCGCAAGGATGAGAACGGCACATTCCGCGATGTGTTCCATCCCATTCATCCGGAAGCAAGAAAGCTTCTCGAAGAACGAATTCTGACAGCTTATCAGCAGTATCTTGTACTCCTGCAGGAACGCGAAGCTGCAGAACAGAACGCGCAGGCAGCTGCACAGGACAATGCAGAACCGGTACAGGACAATGCAGAGCCGGTGCAGGACAATGCAGAACCGGTACAGGACAATGCAGAGCCGGCACAGGAAACAGAAACGACTGAAGCGTAATTACATGGTTTGCAGGAACGGCATAATGCCGTTCTTTTTTTTTGCAGGCGGTCTTTGTGCGGTGCCGGCTTTATTTCTGCAAAGCAAGGTAGCGGAGAATGGCAACCTGCGTTTTTGCGTCCGGAATTTCATTGGCAAGCACCATGCGCACTGCCTCCTGCAGGGAAACGCGCTCAACATCGAGGAATTCTCCCTCATCTAAATGCTGCGCTGCAAACTGCAGATCCTTGGCAAGATAGATGTGAATGACCTCGGTATTGTATGCCGGTGTGGGGTAGAGCTTTCCCAGATAGGCGAACGATGCAGCAGTACAGCCGCATTCCTCCAGCAGCTCACGTCTGCCGCAGGTTTCGGGATCCTCACCGTATTCCAGCTTGCCGGCAGGAATTTCCATCGTTATGGTTTCGTAGGGATAGCGGTACTGACGGACAAAGAACACCTCCTCATTTTCCGTCAATGCAAGTACACAAACACCGCCGGGATGCCGTACCACCTCACGGATCGCCTGTGTACCGTCCTCAAGCAGGACGGTATCTTTTTCCACGCGGATGATCCTGCCATCATAGACAACCGTGCTCTCAAGCTGTGTTTCCATCAGATGTGCCATCTGCATCTTCCTTTCTTTCTTCTGTATGCTGCATTCCCTGAATCAGGCTTTGCGTGTAGGCATTTGCTGCACGAACGCCGCTGACAGGGCTGTAGTCATAGCTGTGAATATGTCTGCGGTGTCTGGACGCGAACAGGGATTTGCCCAGTGCCAGATAAACTGCCAGAAGCAGCACACCGCCGAGCGTCAGGAAACAGCCGGCTTTCAGACCGGGTGTGCGGTAGGTGAACACAATATCGTTCTCCCCTGCTTCACAGCGCACTGCCATGAAGCCGCCGCTGACGCGCTCCACTTTCACCGGCTCGCCGTTGACCTGCGCACTCCAGCCCTTGTCATAGGGAACACTGAAGAACACAAGCTTGGGCTGTGCAAGGGAAATCGTGCCGGAAAAATGGTCTGCGTCATATGCAAAATTCTTGCAGGATTCCTCCGCATGTGCCCTGCAATAATCAAGGTAGGCATCCTGACTCGGCGTATAGGACGCGGCATCTGCGGGGGTGATGATGTCTTTGTAGGTTTCTGCCTGCTCAGGCGTGAGAATGAGCGAATGAATGAGCAGACGTTCACGGGTACTGTCAATTCTGCCCTCCAGCATTTCCTCGGTTACATAGGTGTCATAGGAAAAGCCCATGGGGATGAAGTACTCGTTTTCGTAGATATTGAAGCCATTCTCCGTTTTCAGATAGGTGAAACCGGGGATGGACAACGGCTTTTCAGGGTCGGCATCCTCCTCGCGCTCGAAATAATACTTCACCGAGAACAAGCCGCGCAGCGTATAGTGCTTCGGCTCTGCACGGGAGGCAACGTCACGGGTGATACCGATGCTGTCATAGAAATCCATGATGGATACGCTGACAGTGCTGTGGAAGGTTCGCATACTGGACAATCCCCAGAACATCGGGTAATTGTCGTAATTCTCAGAAATGTCCACGCGGAAATAGTCCGCCTCATCATTTTCGTAGGAAATGGAAAGGTGCTCCTCGCCGCGGATGCCGGTTTCGATGTATTTGTCCGCGTCCGTGCCGATGCATTTCCCGAAATACACCATAGTGCCGGTGCAGACGGTACATGCCGCCGCTGTGAGAATCACAGCTTTCTGGAAGAACGGACGCTTTTCATGGCGCAGGCGAATCACCCAGATGCAGCCTGCCAGACAGAGAACGCAGGCAAGCATGACAATCCAGAAATATGCCGGAATATTGGCAAAAGCGAAAAATTCCGTCACCTTTTCCTCATTGTCGCGCGAGGGCAGGAAGAAGATGATGCCGTAAATGGTAAGCATCAGTGCACACACGGAAATACCGCGTTTCCAGTGGATGTCGCGATTGTCGAGCGCGTGTGCGGTCATCATTGCCATGATGAGAAGGGGCATGTAGTACCATCTGGCATAGTACGCGCCGTTGAGCATGTAGAACATGGCGTTGAGAATCGGGATGAATGCGCAGATGATGCACAGCCATGTCAGCTTGCTTGCCCAGTGCTTTTTCTGCTGTCCCATGAAAGCAATGACACCTGCCATGGAGAACAGGGGGAAGTAACCGCCGATGGATGCCCATTTTCCGCTTTCTGTGGAGAACAGATTCGGTCTTGCGGGCGCATCGGGAATCATGAAAAAGCTCTGGATAATACGCGCAATGCGCGTTTTATCGCTGTAGAACAGGATGTCCTGTCCAAACAGGCTGGAGGATACACGGGAATTTTCCATCACGGCAAGCGCGGACGGAAGCAGGACAATGCAGGCAATGAGAACGCCGAGAACAGCTTCAATGCCAAGGGCAAGGAATTTTTTCATATTCACATGGAAGTCGCGGCATCCCGAACGCATGAAGAAGTAAATCACGAGGAATACGACCTGTCCGGTGAAGAAGAAATAATTGTTCATTGCCATGACAGCCACAATCACTGCAAACCAACCGCGGCGGTTGTTGTTGACAAGTTCCTCCATGGCAATGAGCATGAGGGGGAACAGCGCAGTCACATCCTGAAAATGGTTGAAAAAGAGATTGAACATCTGGAAACCGGAGAATGCGTAGAGCAATCCGCCAATGACTGCGGCGTTTTTATTCTGCACAAACCGCCGGATATAGGCATAGGCTGTCAGGGAGGCAACACCATGCTTGAGGCAGAGCAGCCATGGGATGGAGTAGAGTACAAAGCTCTTGGGGAGCAGGACGGACAGCCAGAAAAAGGGGCTGCCGAACAGGTAGAATGCATAGGAGCCGATGAAGCTGCCGCCAAGGTCGGTGTACCAGTTCCAGCCGAATTGTCCGGCGCGTACTGCGTCATTGGCAAGTTCATAGAACGGGAGCTGCTGGGATACAAAGTCACCGTAGTAGATGAAATACCCCTGATTCATCAGCATCAGCGGCAGGAGCACTATGAGCAGGGAAAGAAAGCCCAGCCCGAATGCCAGCGCGTATTTTTCATTTGTAGAATTACCCAAACGCTTGGGAAATGCAATTTGCATGGGATGTATACCTCCAGACCGGCAACTTTTCCGAGGATGCCGCATATAGTGATAGTGAACGGTGGCTTACAGCATTCCTGCTGCAAACTCCACAAGATTCACCAGAACACCGCTTTCACGGACATCAATCACCGCGAAGCCCGGTCGCTTTCCATCACGCGGCGCACCAAGGCTGCCGGGGTTGACGATGTAAAGCCCGTCATCGTAAACGTTTTGGCGCATATGCGTATGGCCAAAGAGGATGATGTCCGCACCGACGCTTTTTGCCTCGTAGCGAATGCGGTTGCTGCCAAATTTCACCTGATAGCGGTCGCCGTGTGCTGCAAAAATTTTGTGTCCAAACGGCAGTGCCATGACAAACTCGTCATGGGTTGGCTGAACCAGAAAACCGCTGTCGCAGTTGCCTTTCAAATAGTGGAATTTTTCCCGATAGGCAGGATTCGCCATCAGAAAGGCATGGACTTCTCGCTCACCGTCACCAAGATGCAGGTACATGTCCGCATCGGGCTGCATCTGCATGACCTTTTCCAACGAACGGCGCATACCGTGCGTATCGGAGATTACGATAATTTTCATATTCCATCCTCCTGTAACGTTACTCCTTATTATTATAACACAGTTTGAAAAAAAATACAATACAGTTTTGAAGAAAGAAAGGTGTTTTTTTATGAACGAACTGAAATCCGGACAGGATTTGAACGGTTTGCTTGCTGTTGTGAGCAAAAAACTGGGTGTTCCGCCGGAGCAATTGCGCAAAGAACTGGAATCTGGCAAGTTTGACAGCGCGCTGCGTAACCTCAGCAGTGCGGATGCACAGAAATTTCAGCAAGCCATCCGCAATCCGAAGCTTGTGGAAAAGCTCATGAGTGCACCGCAGGCAAAGGCATTGTATGAAAAGCTGACGGGTGGGACACAGTAATGGAGGATATGTTCAGCAAAATGCAGGAACTTCTGGCAGATCCTGAAAGCATGAAGCAGCTTTCGGAGCTTGCCGAGATGCTGCGCAGTGAAACGGATGCCGTGCCCTCCTCGGAGGATGCGGCAGAACCGGTGCAGGGCGGTGGATTTGACCCGATGCTCCTCATGAAACTCGGAGAGGTCTGGCAGAACAGCCAGCAGCAGGACGATAACACCGCCCTGTTGCTCGCACTGCGCCCCCATCTTCGGGCACAGCGGCGCGAAAAGGTGGACAGGGCAGTCCGGCTGCTGCGGTTGGTGACGGTATGGAAAGCACTGAAGGAAAGCGGAATGCTGCAAAATTTCTTGTAAAGGCGGTGAAAGCATGGGACAATTTCCCCAGCAAAATTTCAATGCAATGCGGCAGGATGCAATCCGGCGTTCGAGAGAAATGCAGCGGCGCGCCGGCATACCACAGCCGGCAGAGCAAAAAAAGCCCGAAATTCCGGACAATCCACCGCAGCCACAGCTACCCTCGGAGCTGGAGGGGCTATTGCATGGCTGGGATGCGGAACGTCTTGCATTGCTGGGGCTTTTGTACATATTGTATAAGGACGGTGCAGACCTTGGTCTGATACTGGCAATTGCCTATATATTGTTATAAAACGGGAGGAAAGCATATGGAATGGATGCAGGAAAACAGTCAGTACTTGTATTATGTCGGCGCGTTGGTATTACTCATTGTATTTTACATTCGCAGGCGCAGGCGCATCCGGACATTTCTGTTAGGCGGCATCAGTGGACTTGCCTGTCTGATTCTGCTGCATTGTTACGGTGGAGTGATAGGGTTTACGCCAACACTGTGTTGGTTTAATCTGTGCATTTCCACATTTCTGGGGATTCCGGGGGTGGTGCTGTTGTATCTGGCGGAGTTGTTTTTGACGTAAATAAAGAAAAGGCGGAGAGCAAAGCTCTCCGCCTCCTACTGTAAGTATTAAACTTACTTCAGCTCGATTGTTGCGCCAGCTTCTTCCAGCTTAGCCTTCAGCTCTTCAGCCTCAGCCTTGGAAACGCCTTCCTTCAGAGTCTTCGGAACGCCTTCTACAGCTTCCTTAGCTTCCTTCAGGCCCAGACCCAGAACGTCCTTAACAGCCTTGATAACGCCCATCTTCTTATCACCGAAGGATGTCATTACTACGTCGAACTCAGTCTTTTCCTCAGCTGCTGCTGCTGCGCCGCCTGCTGCCGGTGCTGCTGCTACTGCTGCAGTTACGCCGAATTCTTCCTGAATAGCCTCAACCAGTTCAGCCAGTTCCAGAACTGTGAGAGCCTTGATATCTTCAATAAACTTCATTGTCTTCTCAGATGCCATGATAATTAACTCCTTTAAATTAAATTTTTGTCATGCGTAACGCCCATGCATCGCGGGCAGAACATACTGCCATTGCATCATTTGGGATTGCATTATGCTGCAATACTTATGCAGCCTCGCCATCCTTGTCCACAACTGCCTGCAGCAGAGCAGCCAGCTTCTGAATCGGACCCTGCAGGGAACCAACGAGCTGTGCCAGCAGAACATCTCTGGACGGAATCTTGGACAGAGCCTTGATCTTCTCAGAATCAAAGTACTCACCCTCAACGCAGCCTGCCTTCAGAACGAAGTTTTCATGCTTTTCAGCGAATTCGCCCAGAATTCTTGCAGGTGCTGTCTGGTCATCGTTGGAAATTGCGATTGCTGTTGTACCGTTGAGTACATCATCAAAGCACTCCATACCGATGTTGTGGAACGCAAACTTCAGCATAGAGTTCTTCTCAACGAAGTAGCTAACATTTGCTTCACGCAGCTCACGACGCAGCTTTGTATCGTCTGCAACTGTGATACCCTTGTAGTCAACGAGAACGCAGGATACGCTGTTCTTCAGCAGTTCGGTCAGTTCTTCTACTCTTGCCTTCTTGGATTCCAGAACCTTTGCACTCGGCATTTACATTCACCTCCGATTGAAATATCAGCTTTCGCTGTACATCGTATCGGGAATACAAAAAACTCCCTTCGCGTACCAAAGCACACAAAGAGAGGGGGTAAATCTTACCACTTGCACTCCTCGGTTGGGTTTACGGCTTGCGCCACCAACTGTCTTTAGAATACGACTTTATTAGTATAGCACATTATCTTTGGTTTGTCAAGGGTTTTTTTCAGATTTTCTGAAATTTCTTTTTTTATGCGGTAGGTTGGTGGATTTTGCATGTAGAAAATGCTGTTTTCTGGGGGTAGTGCTCTTGAAATTGCCCCTCCCCCAATGAGCAATGTCATCAACTTTAGGAAAGTTGTGCAAAGATTGTCCCACCCCCTTCCCCCTCCCAAAGGGAGGGGGATTATGGGAGGCGGCTGCGCCGCCTCCACCGCCCAAGGGGCTGCGCCCCTTGGAACCCCGCTTGGGGGCTATCGCTCCCTTGCCCCCGCTTAAGTTGATGACATTGCCCCAATGAGGGAGGGACTATCGCTCCGCGTTTGATGCAGGGCTTTTGACAAACTGAATCCCCCTTACAAAAGGGGGAATCAGCTTGTAGAAAAAGTCTTTTTCTGGGGTTAGCACCCCTGTAACTGCCCCCACAGCCGCAGTTAAATCCTATTGCGGCATACCGTCGCCCTCAAGCAGCATCCTGCCTCAGGCTCAGGCACCCAACCCCTCCCCCAACGGGGGAGGGGCTATTTTTCGGGGACTTCGTCCCCGAACCCCTTGTGCGGAGCTATCGCTACGCATTTGATTTTAGGTTTTTCGACAGACTGAATCCCCCTTACAAAAGGGGGATTTGCACTATGATTCCATCATCTCAATCACGGATGGGGCATTTCTCCGGCGTTGGAGGTTGTCCTCCTTGCGCTGTCTGCCGTCAGCAATCAGCCCGTACAGGGCTTCACGGTCGCCGTTGGCAAGAACTTCCCGATATTGGTTGAGATTTTCAAGCAGAATATCAAGCTCCATCAGCAGGCTTTCACGGTTCTGCATAAAAAGCATCGTCCACATATCCTCGTTCATGGTCGCAATGCGCGTCATATCGTGGAAGCTGCCGCCGGAAAAACCGCTTTCCAGCGCAATGACAGGGCTTTTGACATACGCACTCGACACCACATGCGCAAGCTGTGAGGTGTAGGCGATCATCCGGTCATGCAGCTGGGGCGTGGTAATGACAAACCGCCGGAATCCTATCTGGTGCGCGAAATTCTTCACCTGCGCCGTCACTGCCTTCGGTGTGTCCGGCAGGGGCGTGAGGATGAAATTCGCGCCCTGAAACAGATTCTCGTCAGACGCTTCATAACCGAATCGCTCCTTGCCTGCCATCGGATGAGCCGCAAGGTAATGCACATCATGCGCGGCGCAGAGTTTTCCCATCGTTTCGGGAATATCCCCCTTAACACCGGCGACATCCGTCACAATCGTGCCGGCAGTCATGGACGATACATGCGCGGCAACCCACTGGGGAATTGCCTCCGGATAGAGGGATACTACAATCAGGTCAAAGCCGCTGCAATCTTCCTCCACAATGCCGTCAATCACATGTTCCTGCATTGCTTTTTCCAGAATTTCGGCATTTTTATCACATCCATAAACACTGTGCTCTGTAAAGGTATGCAGTGCCTTGCAGACAGAACCGCCAATCAGTCCAAGTCCGACAACAAGAATTCTCATACTCTCCTCCAAATGACGGCGAATGCCGTGCCATACTTACAAACCGCTTGACTGCTTGGAGATGTTGCGGATTTGCACAATCCGGTAGTCCTCCCCTACCTGCTCCACGGTGATTTCCATTGTTTTTTCAGCAATTGCGTCAAAATTCTTTGAATGCTGCTGCCATTGTGCCGTATCGCTGCAGTAGTTGACAGTAACGGTGTACACATCTTCCGCGCGGCGGATTTCGGAAATATCCGGCGCGTAGGAGAAAATCACGGGGGATGCCGGCACATTATAGCAGCCGGTAGTTTCGTCATAATAGAACATCTCACCAGCAGAATACAGCGTCACATAGGCATTTTCCGGCTTAACACCAAACATGCTCTCCACGCGCGCCGCAACATCCGCTGCCGGAATCGTGAACATATCAAAGCTCTTGGGATATGCCGACAAATCGCTGTACATCAACAAATCAACCATCGCCGCGGACATCAGCGTTTCGGGCGCGGCATCCGAGGGCTGCTCAAATTCGGGCAAATCCACTACAGCAACCGGATACAGCACGTCCTCCAGCTTTTGCTTGAGGGAAGAACTGCTGGTAAAGCTGCGGACGAGATGGACAGCCTGCATCACGCAGACGGCAATGCCCACAAGTGCGAACGCAGAACAGATGATGCCAGCCATGAAGTAGGTGCGGCGGCGGAAATACTTGGATTCTCCCAGAGCTACGTCAATTTCACTCTTTTCCGGCACTGGCTCTGCCTTTTCATCCGCAAGCGTCTGCACATTTTCGTCCAGTGCCGCGCGGATCGCTCCGGCAAATCTGGATTTGTGCTTTTCCTGCGGCAGTGCAATATGTATGGATGCTTCCTCTGCCTTTTTCTCAGCAACCGGAATTTCCGACGTAATTACGGGCTTTTCCAGTTTCTGCGCAGGTACGGGCTTTTCCGGCTTCGGCGCAGGCACGGGCTTTTCC
>SVNO01000087.1 GCA_015066845.1 Ruminococcus sp.
CGAGCAGTAACAGCTGCAAGGAAGAAAACCGCAGGAATACTTGATGTATTGCAAGGTTTTCTGACACAGCAGATGTTGCTGCGAGTAGAAATTCTGCCGTGAGGGAGGTTTTTAGAGGTGCCCTTATGAAATTCCTCTGCATTCCCCTTGACATTCCGCTGATTTTATGGTATCGTATAAGAAACAAAGGCAATGCCGCATTCAAAGAAAGGAAACGCCCTATGGATATTTGTACCGGACAATACCGCTACCTTCTCTCGATTTATCGCCTGTCAAAGGAAAAACGCCGCATCCGCTGCGTGGATATTGCAGCAGACTTGGGCGTAACGCGTCCGAGCGTGAGCAAAATGATGAAATGCATGGTGCGCATGGAGCTTGTAGAACCGGAATACTGCGAAGCCGTCCGCCTGACACCCCTTGGTCTGGAGCTTGCGGAAAAATACCACAGTGACTATGATATGGTCTATCTGTTCTTCCGCCGTATGCTGCGGCTGACTCCGGCAGAGGCAAAGGACCACGCGTTCCAGTTCCTCACTACATATCCGCATTCCACTGTGCGCAGGCTTTCAGAAACAATGCAGCGCAGCATGGACGCAGCAAAAAAGAAATAGATACCGGAATAATTCCACATCCCCCCTGTTTTTGTCACTGGAAATCAGTGGAAATTCTCCATTGTTTTCCGATAAAATCTGTGCAGTTGTACAAAATTTTGCAAACCCTCTTGACAAAACGAGTTAGCAGGTGTAAACTATAAATAGAACCGGTAATCCTTACCGGAACTTTACAATGAAAGGCGGCGGCGCATATGACATTGATGGATGCACAGGAAGGGAAAGTATACGTTATTAACCGCATTGCGACAAATGATGAGGAACTGAATGCATTTCTCTTTTCGCTCGGATGCTACAGCGGCGAGAATATCACAGTTGTAAGAAAGAGAAAGAAGATGTGCGTGGTTTCCATTAAGGACAGCCGTTACAGTATGGACAGCCAGCTGGCGCAGGCTATTTTTGTATAGATGACATAAACAATCTTCGGATTGTTTTTTGTCCGGCTTGCAGTTAGCGGCGGCTTACGCTAAAGCGCAGCAGTATTTCGGCAATACCGCATGAGGATTCCTTGTGCGGTGCTGCCAGCAATCCTATCCAAGGAGGAGAAACTATGAAAATTGCTTTGACAGGCAATCCCAATTCGGGAAAAACCACGATGTTCAACGAGCTGACCGGCAGTAATGAAAAAGTCGGCAACTGGGCAGGCGTGACGGTGGATAAAAAGGAACATGCCATCCGGAAAGCCTATGCCGCAGGGGAGCAGGCGTTGATTGCGGTGGATTTACCGGGCGCGTATTCCATGTCGCCGTTTACGAGTGAGGAAAGCGTGACGCGTGACTACATACAGAAGGAAAATCCGGATGTTATTATCAATATCGTAGACGCGACCAACCTGAGCAGAAGCCTGTTTTTCACAACACAGCTGCTTGAACTTGGCATTCCGATGGTGGTGGCACTGAATAAGTGCGATATCAACAAGAAAAAGGAAACCCATATTGATGAACAGAAGCTTTCCATGCTGCTGGGCTGTCCGGTACTGAAAACAGTTTCCACATCCGCAGACGGCTTGCAGGAATTGGTTGCAGCAGCAGTGGCAAGGGCTGGCAAGGCGCAGAAAGCTCCCTATGTACAGCCGGAAATTGATATGACGGACAAAAAAGCGGTGGAAGAAGCCGACCGCAGACGCTTTGCCTTTGTCAACAAGCTTGTCGCATCCGTGGAGCAGCGCAAGGTGCGCACGAGTGACACGACCATGACGGACAGGATCGACGAGATCCTGACCAATAAATGGCTTGGCATTCCGATTTTTGCAGTGGTGATGCTGCTTGTATTCCAGATTTCGCAGGCATGGGCAGGGCCGTTCATTGCCGATACGCTTGTTGCATGGCTGGAACGCTTTCAGGCATGGGTGGGCGGTTTCTTTGAATCGGCAAATCCTCTGCTGACTGCATTGCTTGTTGATGGCGTGATTGGCGGTCTGATTGCCGTCATCGGTTTTCTGCCCCTTGTCATGGTGATGTATTTTCTCATTGCATTACTGGAGGACTGCGGTTACATGTCGCGTGTGGCTGTGGTGCTTGACCCGATTTTCAAAAAGGTCGGATTATCCGGCAGGTCTGTGATTCCCTTTGTCATGACCATTGGCTGTGCCGTACCGGGCATCATGGCAAGCCGCACCATCCGCAGCGAACGCGAACGCAGAGCGACGGCAATGCTTGCGCCGTTCATGCCCTGCGGTGCAAAAATTCCGGTGATTTCCCTGTTTGCCGGCGCATTCTTCGACAATGCCGGCTGGGTAAGTGCACTGATGTATTTCATGGGTATTGTGATGATTTTCCTCGGTGCGCTGCTGGTCAACAGAATCACTGGAAACAGCGTCAGAAAGTCGTTTTTCATTATTGAGCTTGCCGATTATAAAATTCCTTCTCTGTGGGGTGCATTCAAATCCATGTGCAGCCGTGGGTGGGAATACATTGTCAAGGCGGCAACGATCATTCTGCTGTGCAATACGGCAGTACAGATCATGCAGACATTCAACTGGAAATTGCAGGTTGCAGAAAGCGCGGACACTTCCATTCTCGCGTCCATTGCCAATCCCTTTGCGTACCTGCTCATTCCGATTGTCGGCGTACTGAGCTGGCAGCTTGCTGCGGCAGCAGTGACGGGATTCATTGCAAAGGAAAATGTTGTCGGCACACTGGCAGTATGCTTTGTAGGACTGGAAAACCTGATCGACGCGGAGGAAATGGCGTTGCTGGAGGGTGCAGGTGCAGAAGCAGCAGGCGTGATGGCGATTACAAAGTGCGCGGCACTTGCGTATCTGATGTTCAACCTGTATTCACCGCCTTGCTTTGCAGCGATTGGTGCAATGAATGCGGAGATGAAGAGCGTCAAATGGTTCTGGGGCGGCATTGGGTTACAGTTTGCGGTTGGCTATTCACTTGCATTTCTGGTGTACCAGTTCGGTACATTGTTCACAACCGGCGCATTCGGCACAGGCTTCCTCGGCGGATTGCTGGCAGTACTTGCGATGGCAGGTGTGATCGCGGCAATGATACTGCGCAGCAATACGGAGTTGAAAACGGAGTATGCGGTAAGGAGCTGAAGCTATGAAAACACTGATTCTGATTGTGATACTCGCCGTAATTCTCGGCAGTATTGTGTATTATCTCTACAGGTGCAAAAAGCGCGGACAGGGGTGTGTGGGTTGTCCGTATGCGAAAGCTTGTGGGGGGAAGTGCCATGGCGGGGAAGATGTGAAGTAAAAAAAGAATCCCTCTTGCGTGATGCAAGGGGGATTTTCGTTTGTTGGAAAACTATCCTCTTATGCCGGAGGCAAAGGAAAAGTTTTTGGTCGAGCTTTTTTCAAAAAGCTCGTAGGAGTCCAGAGGGCAACGCCCTCTGGTCGCGCACCGCAGTGCGCGAAATCTCTTTAAGCCGTCGCTTTTTTCATGCATATTCCCCCCAAATCCCGCACATACTACCCCCATTGGAGGTGCATTGCAATGGAAAAACGAATCCGTTCAAGCCTTTGCCTCCCCCATGCGCCGGTCATCCGCAGCTATGCAAGCATTGCCGGACAAAAGGAGGGGGACGGCCCGATGGGGGATTGCTTCGACCGTGTGGAGCAGGATGCTTATTTCGGGGAAACTACTTGGGAACGCGCGGAAAGCCGGATGCAGGCGGACGTGCTCACCCGTGCATTGGAAAAAGGGGAGCTTCCCCCTGCCGCGCTCGACTGCATTGTCGCCGGCGATTTGATCAACCAGTGCACCAGCTCTACGTTTGCCATGCGCTCGCTGCATGTGCCGTTTCTCGGCGTGTATGGGGCATGCTCGACCATGGCAGAAAGCCTGCTGCTCTCGTCCTTGCTCGTGGATGGGGGATTCTGCCGGAACGCTGCCGCGGTCACATCCTCCCATTTCTCCACGGCAGAGCGACAGTTCCGCTTTCCCCTCTCCTACGGCGGTCAGCGTACTCCCACCTCGCAATGGACCTGTACAGCGGCAGGTGCAGTGGTGGTGTCCGCCGAGGGTACGGGGGTACGGGTACGCGGTGGATGCATCGGAAAAATCGTGGACTATGGCATCAGCGATGCCAACAACATGGGCGCAGCCATGGCACCTGCCGCAGCCGATACCATTTTCCGGTACTTGCAGGACACGGGCACTGCACCAGAGGACTATGACTGTGTCGTCACGGGGGATCTGGGGAATATCGGTTCTTCCCTCCTGCTGGAATTGCTCCGTGCACAGGGAGTCAACCTTGCCGTGCAGCATCGGGACTGCGGTGCGATGATGTTTGACGAGCATTCACAGGACACCCATGCCGGCGGTTCGGGCTGCGGCTGTGCGGCAAGTCTGCTCTGCGGTCATTTTCTGCCGCAGCTCGAACGCGGTGAGATCCGGCGGATGCTCTTTGCGGCAACCGGTGCGCTGCTCTCGCCCATGTCCGCGCAGCAGGGGGAAAGTATTCCGTGCATTTCCCATCTGGTGGCACTGACGGCAGAGGGGGTGGAATGATGGAATTTCTGAAAGCGTTTCTCGTCGGCGGTGCGATCTGTGCCGTGGGGCAGGTATTGATCGACTACACAAAGCTCACACCTGCGCGAATTCTGACAGCGTTTGTGGTCATTGGCGTGATACTTTCGGGATTGGGATGGTACGCGCCGCTGGTGGAATTTGCCGGTGCAGGTGCAAGCGTTCCCCTGACGGGGTTCGGGCATCTGCTGGCAAAGGGGGTACGGCAGGCGATTGCGGAGGATGGTGCACTGGGGATTTTATCCGGCGGCATCACAGCCGCAGCCGGCGGCATTACGGCGGCACTGCTTGCAGGACTCCTCACAGCGGCGGTGTTCAAAAAGAGGATGAAGAAATAAGACAATACCGCCCGTTCTGCACGGGCGGTTCATCATACATTATTGAAAATCTTCCGTAAGGTCAACGACCTCTTTCAGGATGGAATAGGAATCCTCAAAATCAAGTATATTATTTCCATTGACATCTCCGGCAAATTTTGCATAGTCGCACAACGGAGAGCCTGCAAGCAGGTTCTTGTTGATGACCAGACAATCGACAATGGACAGTTCATCATCCATAGAAGCGTCACCCTTGACGTATTCCAAGTTGAAGGCTTTATAGAGTCCATTTTCGCGCACGGTGTCATAATACTCCTGTTCAATGACCATCTGCAAACGGATTACTTTCTCAAATTCCTCGCCCAGAAGGTCCATGCCATTGCCAAGGTATACAAACTTGTGACCTTCAAGCATCTCCGGATTCGTGATGTAAATCTCAGGCATTACTTCAAGTGCCATTACCGGACCATTCTCCGTTGTGATAAAATCGCCAACCGTAAGCTCGCGTCCGTCCATATCTCTTTCTACATAAACTGTTTCCAGTACGCCGCTTGCCAATCCATACTCGCAATTAACCGGTGTTACGGCATAACGGTCTTTTCCGTAACCAACGACCATCAAAACAGTCTGATTCAGCTCAGGGATTTCGGTTTCAAGCTTGAAACCGTTAGGCAATCCGGGATGACCGGTATAGGTGAAGGTATCGGCGGTAATTGTGAGGTTTTCCTTGTCCGCAAAAGAATGCGCTGCAAGGGAAGTCATCAGGGAAGTGCCGCAGAGGAATGCTGTGAATGCAGCGATAATTTTCTTTTTCATAAAAAAGCCTCCTTTTTATTCATACCTCATTTCAATTTATACCATTGTACAAACACTTCTTTTCAGAAACTATTCGTAATCCATCGGATTCACCTCCTTATGGTAATTATACCATACATTGTTCATTGTGTCAATTGTTATTCTAAATGATTGATAATTTTTCTGCAATATATACACATAATGAATTAAAAATAAGAGGTGATAATTGTTTATCACCTCTCAGCTTGTCGAAAAAGTCTTTTTCTGGGGTTAGCACCCCTGTAACTGCCCCCACCCCAACCCCTCCCCCAACGGGGGAGGGGCTATTTTTCGGGGACTTCGTCCCCGAACCCCTTGTGCGGAGCTAT
>SVNO01000088.1 GCA_015066845.1 Ruminococcus sp.
AAAAAAGGCGAGTATGACCAAGCCATTGGACTGTATAAAAAGGCACTGGGCATCTATGAAAACCATCCGGCATACAAAGCCCACCCCGAAACAGCCAAAACCTACAATAATCTGGGTGCTGCCTATGGTGCGAAAGGCGATTATGACGAAGCCATTGAACAGTTTGAAAAGGCACTGGGCATCTATGAAAACCATCCGGCATACAAAGCCCACCCCGAAACAGCCAAAACCTACAATAATCTGGGTGTTACCTACATACGAAACAAAGAGTATTACGATGCAATCGACTGGTTACAAAAGGCATTGGACATCTATGAAAACAATCCTGAATACAAAAACCGCCCCGATATCGCTATGGTCTACTATAATTTCGCTGATGTTTATAAACAACTAAAAAACTTTCCCCTTGCCAGAACATTCATCACCCAAGCCCTCGCTATTTTCCTTGAAAAATGCGGTGAAGAGCATCCATATACGCAAGAAACCCTCGATTTACAAGAGGAAATCGAACGCCTCTCCTCCCTTCCTCCCGAAGAATAACCCCCCATTTTCCGCACGTTCCCCCGTGCGGAAAATTTTTTTGAAAAAATTCAATATTACCTATTGACAAATATTGCAGAGTGTGCTATAATATGATTGTCAGATATATTATACAACGTATAATATTGAAAACAATCAAATATCATAGGAGGGATGGTATGTTTCCAATCAGTGCTGCACTTCTTGATGCGATGGTACTTTCACTCGTTGACCGCGAGGATACCTACGGCTACAAGATTACGCAGGATATGCAGACCGCCGCAAAAATTTCGGAGTCCACCTTGTACCCCGTACTGCGCAGGCTGCAAAAAAACGGCGCGCTCGAAACGTTCGACAAGGCATTTATGGGGCGCAACAGACGGTATTACAAAATCACCGCACTCGGACAAGCAATGCTTTCCCAGTACCGCGTGGACTGGACACAGCATAAAGTACAGGTGGACAGCATCTTAGAGGCAAAGCCGGCAGTGACATCGGAGGAGGAAAACGTATGACAGCAGCGGAATTCTTACAGCAGCTCGCGGCAAACCTGCAATGCCTGCAGGAGGAAGAACGCGCCAGCGCAATGGCGTATTATCATGAATACTTTGAAGAAGCAGGGGAAGAAAATGAAATGGAAGCCGTGGAACGCCTTGGCTCGCCGCAGTCCGTTGCAGAGCGCATCATCATGGATGTGAACGCGGAAGGTATTGCATTGCCCCCGAAATCCGGCGCGGCATCCTATGCCTATGAACCCGGCGCACCGACAGTACAAAAGGACAGCACCGGCAGAGTGATCCTTGCCATTGTCCTCATTATCCTGACATTTCCGTTCTGGATTGCAATTCCCATTGTATGGTTCACGTTCGTGTTCCTGCTCGTGTTCCTGCCGTTTACTTTCTTTGCATCCGGCATCGCTGCTGTGATTCAGTCGATTTTCAAATGCATGACGCTGAATGTTGCAGGCGGTATCTGGGACCTCGGCGGCGGTCTGTTCCTGTTGGGACTGACAATGCTCATCTGGTATCCGTTCGTAAAGCTTGCATGGACAATGACCAAGGGCTTTGGCAAAATGTGCGCAGGCATTTTCAAGTTCCTGTGCGGAAAGGAGTAAGTATATGAAATTTCATCCGGCATATTGGGTATCGGCAGCCATTCTTGCAGTGGCAGGCATTGTAATGATGGGAAGTGCCTTTGTATGGCGCACTTCAAATCCGGTTGGCGAAACATGGGAGGATTCCTTTGGGGAATTCAAGAATATCGACCTGAAAGCAGCAAAAGGTTCCCTGCGCGTGGAAATGATTGGCGCAGAGGAGGAATGCCGCGTGGCTTTTGAGAATATGCCCAAGCAAACAGAGGCATTTGTGGAGGGGGATACCCTCGTGATTGATGACAACGTTGACGGAAAATCCGCATTCGATCTCGTATCCTTCGGCGATTTCGACATGGAGGTTGGTAAAATTACCCTATATCTTCCGGAGCGCGAATACGGAAAGCTCGAGCTTTCCACGGGTTTTGCCATGGACAGCAGCATTGCCGGTCTGACCTGTGACACGTTCATTTTCAATTCCGGCGTGGGCGATGTCGATTTCAAGGACAGCACGGTAAAGGGCAATCTGGAGCTGAAGTGCGGCACGGGTGACTATGAGATGACGCAGGTGAAAGTGGGCGGTACAACGATAATTGACAGCGGCGTTGGTATATTCCGGATGGACACTGTGGAGCTGCAAAATCATGCAGATATTGACATCGGCACAGGCGATTGCAGCATCAGCCACAGTACACTGGGCGCGCTGGATCTGGATGGCGGTGTTGGTGATATTGACATTGATTCCACAAAGCTTCTCGGTGATGCGGATATTGACCTCGGAACAGGTGATATTACACTGAATCTGGACGGCAGCAAGGATGATTATGCAATCAGCACGGACAGCGGCGTAGGCGACGCAGAGATTGACGGTGAAAGCACCGGCGGGATGCTCAATCGTGACGCGCTGTACGAGCTGGACATTGATGCTGGCGTAGGCGATGTTGAAATCAGCTTTTTGAAGTAATTGTGTACGGAATATTACTCCGGCAATCAAATAGCGATAATAATACTAATCCCCTTAACACGAATAGACAACTTTCATTTGCCCCACCCCCTGCCCCCTCCCCAAAGGGGAGGGGGGATTGAGCCGGTGCTCCGCACCGGCACCGGCAAAGGCTATCGCCTTTTGAAACCGATTTTGTCTATTATGGTTTTGGGGATCGCTATGAGATTATCGATCAGCTATTGCCGAAGTAATAAAAAGCGGGGGAGCTTCATCCATTGAAGTTCCCCCTCAGTCTGTCGAAAAAACTAAAATCAAACGCGGAGAAATAGCTCCGCAAAAGAGGTTCGGGAAGGGGTTCGGGGACGAAGTCCCCGAAAAATAGCCCCTCCCCCGTTGGGGGAGGGGTTGGGGTGGGGGCAGTTACAGGGGTGCTAACCCCAGAAAAAGACTTTTTCTACAAGCTGCGGGGGGAGCTTCATCCATTGAAGTTCCCCCTTGAAAATTCTTCCGGAATGCAGTATAATAATAGAGCCGGTTCACATTACCCCCATACGCATCTTCATTTTATGTGAACAGGCTATCGTACTACAAAGAAAAGGAAGTATCCGTATGCAAAAAATTATTTCTTTTTTCAAGCAGGAAGCCGTGCTCTGTATTGCCTGCATTCTTGCCGTCATTTCGGCGTTTGTTGTGCCGCCCGATGCACAGTACCTCGAATACATTGATTTCCGCACACTCGGTCTGCTGTTCTGCCTGATGGCAGTCATGGCAGGCTTGCAGGAAATCGGCGTGTTCCGCAGACTTGCACAGGGGATGCTTGCCAAGGTCGGCAGTATGCGCCAGCTCGTCCCCATCCTCGTCATGCTCTGCTTTTTCAGCAGTATGCTCATGACCAATGACGTTGCCCTCATCACCTTTGTACCGTTCACATTCACCGTGCTCGGACTTGCAGGGGAGGACATGGCGCAGAAACACCGGATTCCCATTGTTGTCATGCAGACCATCGCCGCCAATCTCGGCAGTATGTTCACTCCCATCGGCAATCCCCAGAACCTCTACCTCTACGGCGTTTCTCAAATGCCCCTCGGTCAGTTCCTCCTTCTCATGCTGCCCTATACCGCTGTATCCGGCATCCTCCTGCTCCTGTGGGGCATCTGGTATACGCGCAGAGAACGCACCACCCTGACCGTGGCATTCGAGGACACCGCAGAATCTCTCAACTGGCGCAGGCTTGCGGTGTATCTGGTGCTGTTTGTGCTGTCGCTGCTGACGGTTGCAAGGCTTGTGGACTGGCGCATTACGCTCGGCATTGTCCTGCTTGCGGTATTGCTTGCAGACCGCAGCGTCCTGTTCCGTGTGGATTATTCGCTGCTGCTGACATTTGTCGGATTTTTTGTGTTCATCGGGAATATGGGAAGAATTCCAGTATTTCGTGATTTTCTGGAATCCATGATTGCCGGACACGAGGTCGTCACCGCCGTGGCAGCCAGTCAGGTTATCAGCAATGTACCTGCCGCGCTGCTCTTGTCGGGCTTTACCAAGGAATATGCCGCGCTCATTGTCGGCACAAATCTCGGCGGACTCGGCACATTGATTGCGTCCATGGCAAGCCTGATTTCGTTCAAATGTATCGGAAAAGAGGCATCCGGCATCCGCGGCAGGTATCTGCTGTATTTTACCGCTGCCAGTCTCGCATTCCTTGCCGTGCTCATGGGCATGTACTGGATGATGGGATAACAAAGGAAACCGCCCTGCATTGCAAGGCGGTTTTTTCGTCAGTATTCCTCTGCAAAAGGACAAAACTTCACCAAATTGACAAATCCCCGTCATCCGGCAAACCCGCACCAACGCAAGAATCTCGCTGGCTGTGGCAGGAGAAACTCAATCAGGGCACAGTACTTGTCCACAAAGGTCAGAATGTACGTTTCTGCATACTTTGGCCGCTGCGTTGTGACAGGCCACATGTGCTTGACGATCATGTCCTGTTCACGCGCATTCATCGGCAAAAGCTGCATGGCATTGTCCAGTGCCGCCATTGGGTGGAACTGGCTGTGCCGTATGGCTTTTCGGGATTGTGTATACTGCTTGGTATCGTAAAAATACAAATCATGCAAAAGTCCGGCTCTTGCCGCAGAACGTGCGTCCAGCCTGAACAGGCGGCAGAGCAGATAATTATAATAAGAAACATTCAGACTGTGCTGAAAGCGCGTGGTAACAATATGATGCCGGTAATTCTTCAATTCCTGCACCTCATGCATGGCAAGCAGGTCGGCAACGTGTGCATAGAACTGATGCTCCATCAGATTGCGCCGTGAACCAGTTGCCTTCAGCCACCTGCCGCATTCAGTCAGTCTTGCAATTTCCATGCGTTTTTCTTTGTTCATAGAACGCTCCTTTCCATCCATTCTGTTCATAGTATACCGTATTTCCGACAAAATGTCAATGGAAAATTTTGCAACGAATACCACGCATAGCCGAAAACATGCTTTGCACAGTGCTGTTACTATTCTTTCTTGCGCTTCTGAATCTTGTATGCCATCGCTGCCAACGGCTGCTCTGGACAGAGCTTTGCCCCAAACAGCGCGAGTTTCATTGTCACCGTGGGAACAATGATTGCCTTTCCTGCAAGTGCCTGCTCCACACCGTACTGCGCCACATATTTTGCATTGGCAGGTTTTGCCGAAAAATGCACACCAGCCCGATCACTGAACTGTGTGTCCACAGGCCCCGGACAGAGTACGCTTACCTGTACCGGCGAGTTCCGCTGCCGGAGCTCTTCACGGATGGCAAGCGTCAGACGGACTGCATAATTCTTGGACGCATAATATCCAGCCATCAGCGGCCCCGACATGAATCCGGCAGAGGATGCCACATTCAGAATCCATCCGCGTCCTCTTTTCTCGAAATCACAGAGAAAAAGCTTGGTCAGAATATGCAGTGCGCGGATGTTCACGTCCAGCATGGCAAGCTCCTGTGCAAGGTCGGTCTGCGTAAATTCCCCGAATACGCCGAAGCCTGCATTGTTGATGAGAAAATCGATCCTCGTGCCCTTGCAGAAATCGTACAATGCCTGTGGTGCGTCCGGCTGAGAAAGGTCGAGGGCGATGTACTTTGTACCAGCCCCGAATTTTTTCGCCATGCGCCGCAGCATTTCCGCATTCCGTCCCGTCAGCACCAACTGCCAGCCGCGGCGGTGCAGATAAAATGCCATTTCCTTTCCGATACCGGAGGTTGCCCCCGTAATCAATGCTCTCATGTCCTTGCTCCTTTCTTTGGTTGTATTCTAAGTCAAGATTTTTTAACGCAGACTGCGTGAAATTTTGCCGAAAAGATGTGTTGTTAGGCTTAGTGTCAACACGACCTAGTAGTTTGTAAAATCTAAATCTTGAATGAAAATGCGGGATTCGGGTGACTCCCCGCGGGGCGGGCAATGTCGTCAACTTTAGGAAAGTTGTGCAAAAATCGCCCACCCCCCTGCCCCCCTCCCAGAGGGAGGGGGGATTAAATCG
>SVNO01000019.1 GCA_015066845.1 Ruminococcus sp.
CTTCCGATCTTGGGCGCAAGAGCACGGAAAGGTATAATCCCCCCTCCGGCGAATGAAAGCTTTTGCCCATTCTGCCGCGTCCGGCAGTCTGGCGGTCGGCAAGCAATACCGTACCGGATGGCGCACCTTGCGCAGCAAGCTCCTTGGCAAGGCGATTGGTCGAATCAATTTCGCGAAAATGCAGAATCTCGCAGCCGATACTGCAATCCGGCGGCAAAAAACTGCGGATTTCGTCCTGAATTGTCATATACATCATCTCCTGCAAGTATTATACCACAAAACTGCAAAGATTGCAAGTATGGTATGGGACATGCGCGTACGCGCATACAATATAGGAAGAACAGTATGAAAGGGGCGATTTTATGGGAAAAAACGCGCAGGAGGAAATGCAGCAGATGCCGGAAACCTACCGCGTTGCGCTTGCAGGCAACCCGAATGTGGGCAAATCCACGGTGTTCAACGCGCTCACCGGATTGCACCAGCACACGGGAAACTGGGCAGGAAAGACCGTGACAAATGCCGAGGGAACGGCTGAATTTCGGGAAAAACACTACGTTCTTTACGATTTGCCGGGTACATATTCGCTGCGCGCAAATTCTGCCGAGGAGGAGGCTGCACGGGATTTTCTCTGCAAGGGAGCGTATGACGCGGCAATTGTCGTCTGCGATGCCTGCTGTCTGGAACGCAATCTGAACCTTGTATTGCAGGTCATGGAGCTTTCGCCGCGCGTCCTTGTCTGCGTCAATCTCCTTGATGAAGCCGAAAAACGCGGAATTTCGGTGGATTTTGCGCATCTTGAAAAGCTCCTTGGTGCGCCGGTGGTCGGCATGAGTGCGCGAAGCGGCAGCGGACTTACACAAATGCTCGAACGTCTGGAGAATTTGCTCCAAGCTCCTGCACCTGCCCATTTTCAGCCGGATTATGGGGAAATCCTCGAACCGCAGCTGAAAATTCTCACCGATTTACTCGCAGGATCCACGGATCTGCCGCCGCGCTGGGCTGCGCTCCGGCTTCTGGAGGGGGATGCAAGCGTCCGGCAATGGATACCGGCGCAGCGGCTTCTCCCCTGCTTTCCAGAGCATTTTGTGGAAATTCAGCAGCAGCTTGCCTCGCAGGGACTTTCTGAAGAACGGGTGCAGGATGCTGTAATTGCTGCCCTCGTCCGGCAGGCAGAATCCATCGCCGCGCAGACGGTATCCACCGTCACGCCGGAAACGGATGCGCGTGACCGCCGGATCGACAGCGTCCTGACAAGCCGGAAATTCGGCATTCCAGTGATGCTCCTGCTGCTTCTTGGCATCCTCTGGCTGACGATGGCAGGGGCAAATTACCCCTCCGCACTCCTCTCAAAATGGCTGTTTTCCGTGGAAACAGCCGCAAGCGAAGCACTGCAGTCCGCCGGTGCGCCCGAATGGGTGGAGGGACTGTTCATCCATGGCATGTTCCGGACGCTCTCGTGGGTGGTTTCCGTCATGCTCCCTCCGATGGCAATTTTCTTCCCCCTGTTCACGCTGCTCGAAGATGCCGGCTACCTGCCGCGCGTTGCCTTTAACCTCGACAACCGTTTCCGCAAATGCGGTGCATGTGGAAAACAGGCACTGACCATGTGCATGGGCTTCGGCTGCAATGCCGTGGGCGTGACCGGATGCCGCATCATTGACGCGCCGCGTGAACGCTGCATTGCAATGCTCACCAATTCCCTCGTCCCCTGTAACGGCAGATTTCCCCTGTTTATCTCCCTCATCAGTATGTTTTTCCTCACCGGAATTGGCGCGGTTGATTCGTTCCTTTCCGCTTTTTGCCTGTTTTGCGTCATTCTTCTCGGTGTCGGGATGACTTTCCTGCTCTCGTTCATCCTCTCGCGCACCGTGCTTCGGGGGATGCCCTCGTCCTTTACACTGGAACTCCCCCCCTACCGCCGTCCGCAATTTGGCAAGGTGATCGTGCGTTCCGTCCTCGACCGCACGCTCCATGTTCTTGGTCGTGCCTGCATTACCGCCGCGCCGACCGGACTTGTGCTCTGGCTGCTGGCAAACTGCCATGTGGAAAACCTCTCGCTTCTCCAGCACATTTCCGCATTCCTTGACCCGTTCGCGCACTGCTTCGGGCTTGACGGCGTAATCCTGCTCGCGTTCATTCTTGCCTTCCCTGCGAATGAAATCGTCATTCCCATTATTATTATGACCTATCTTGCACAGGGCAGCCTGACGGAAGTGCCGGAGCTTTCCACATTACACAGCCTTCTTGTGGAAAACGGCTGGACAATGACCACCGCGCTGTGCACCATGCTGTTCTCCCTCTTTCACTTTCCGTGCGCAACCACGGTTTTGACCATCCGGAAAGAAACAAACAGCTGGAAATGGGCATTTTTCGCCATGCTCCTCCCCACTGCCACAGGTCTTTGCCTGTGCTTTCTGGTCAATCTTGCCGCAACCCTGCTGGCATAAAAAAATCCCCCTGTTTCGGCAAAAACAGGGGGTTTTATGTGTAAAGAGAAAATTACATCGAAGCTGCAAATGCCTGCGCAATATCCGCAATAATATCCTCCACATTCTCCAGACCAACGGAGAAACGAATCATGCCTGCGTCAATACCAGCAGCCACGAGCTGTTCATCGGTGAGCTGACGGTGCGTCATGCTTGCCGGATGCAGCACACAGGTGCGAATATCAGCCACATGCACCTCACGGGATGCAAGCTTGAGCGCATCCATGAACTTTGTTGCTGCTTCTCTGCCGCCCTTGATGTTGAAGGAAATGACACCGCTGCAGCCATTGGGCAGGTACTTCTGTGCGCGCTCGTAGTACTTGTCGCTCTCAAGTCCCGGATAGCTGATGCTTGCCACATGCGCAGAGGCTTCGAGGTATTTTGCAACCTCCAGCGCATTCTTGCAGTAACGCTCCATTCTCACAGCCAGTGTTTCCAGACCGAGGTTGAGCAGGAATGCGGAATTTGCAGCCGGATAGCAGCCAAAGTCGCGCATCAGCTGCATTCTTGCCTTGATGATATATGCCATATTGCCGAAATCACGCGTATAAACAACGCCGTGGTAGCTCTCGTCCGGCTCTGTGAATTCGGGGAAATTGCCGTTTGTCCAGTCAAAATTACCGCTGTCCACAATGACGCCGCCGCCCTGTACTGCATGTCCATCCATGTACTTGGTTGTGGAATGCACAACAATATCCGCGCCGAATTCAAACGGACGGCAGAGGATGGGGGTGGGGAATGTATTGTCCACGATCAGCGGAATGCCGTGCTTATGGGCAAATGCTGCAAAACGCTCGATGTCGAACACATTCAGTGCCGGATTTGCAAGTGTTTCGCCGAATACCAGACGGGTATTGGGCTTGATGGCAGCTTCAAGTTCTTCCTCGGTTGCCTCAGGGTCTACGAAAATGCACTCAATACCGAGCTTTTTGAGGGTAACTGCAAAGAGGTTGACAGTACCGCCATAAATCGCGCTGACTGCAAGGAAGCTGTCGCCGGCATTGCAGAGATTGAGCACGGAGAGCAGGGACGCTGCCTGACCGCTGGAAGTGCACATTGCACCAACGCCGCCCTCAAGTGCAGCAATTTTCTTTTCCACTGCGTCAACAGTGGGATTTGCAAAACGGGAATACATGCACTCTGTCGGCATATCGAACAGGTCAGCAATGTGCTGCGTGCTGTCAAAAACGTAGGTAGTACTCTGCACGATCGGCAGTGCACCGGGCGCGCCGTTGGTACGCTCGTAGCCTTCGTGCAGGCATTTGGTTTCAATTTTCATGGAACATACATCCTTTCGGTAAAATTACGGAATATCCGTGGTTCTATTATACCACATCTGTGGGGGAAATGCAATATATTTTTTTTGGGAGGGCAACTCAAAAAACCTCCCTCACGGCAGAATTTCTACTCGCAGCAACATCTGCTGTGTCAGAAAACCTTGCAATACATCCAATGTCGTCAACTTTAGGAAAGTTGTGCAAAAATCGCCCACCCCCCTGCCCCCCTCCCAGAGGGAGGGGGGATTAAATCGGGGGCTGCGCCCCCGATCCCCGCTTCCGCCTGCGGCGGTTTTTTGGGGCTACCGCCCCTTACCCCCGCTTAAGTTGATGACATTGGCAATACATCAAGTATTCCTGCGGTTTTCTTCCTTGCAGCTGTTACTGCTCGTGTACGAAATTCTGCTCGTGTTCCGGTTTTTAGAGATGCCCAGGAGGGATTTTCCACATTTGAATGTGAGAGTGTGGAAAGTAAGGGAATGTGCATCTTTGCAGGAAACGGCTGTGTTCTGGGGAGCGTTCCCCTGCAACTGCACCCATCACCTGCAAACTGCAAAACTCCCCCTCGCCAAAATGCAAGGGGGAGTATTCATTCACAATGGATTTTGCCGTTTTCCAATTCTCTTATCCACGCGAAATATTTGTGCGGATTCCGTGTGTCAGGGAACTGATTACCGGCACGGCAAATGCAAAACCAAGAGCCTGCCAGAGAATATTGCCGTACAATCCGGCTGTACCAAAAATCACCTGCGCCTGCGGCAGCCAGATGGTCAGGGCGGTAAGGGCTGCGGAAAGAATGACTGCACCAATCAGCTTCCAGTTGGACAAATACCGTACCGTCAGCAGCGTTCCGTGCTCCGATTTGCACTCAAATACATGGATCAGCTGCGACACGATCAACGTCAGCAATGCCGCTGTACGCGCCTGCGGAAGTTCTGCGCCAAACCGCAGTGCCGTGCTGAAAGAACCAAGCGTACACAAACCAATGAAAATACCGCGCATCACAATGCGGCTGAGCAGCCCGTCTGCAAAAAAACTCTCGTCCTGCCTGCGCGGCGGATGCTTCATCGTGTCTGGCTCCGGCGGCTCAAGTCCAAGTGCGATCGCCGGCAAGCCGTCCGTTGCAAGATTGACCAGAAGCAGCTGCACCGGCAGAAGTACGACCGGCATTCCCATGAGAATGCCAAGGAACATCGTGATAACCTCGCCGATGTTGCATGAGAGCAGATAGCGCACAAACTTGCGGATATTCGCGTAAATGCACCGCCCCTGTTCCACTGCCTTCACAAGCGTGGCAAGGTTATCGTCCATCAGAATCACATCCGCCGCCTGCTTGGCAACATCCGTACCGCTTGCGCCCATTGCTACGCCAACATCCGCCTCCTTGATGGCAGGTGCATCGTTGACACCATCGCCAGTCATGGTCACAATGCATCCGCTGCGCTTGAATGCACGGACAAGACGGAGCTTGTGGGCAGGCGTTACACGCGCAAATACGCTGATTTTCGGGAGTCGGCGGTCAAGCTCATCATCCGTCATCAGGTCGAGCGCATCCCCCGTGACAACCTCGCCGCCGCGCAGAAGTCCTGCCTGTCGGGCAATTGCCGCCGCGGTTTTCTTGTGGTCGCCGGTAATCATCACCGTGCGCACGGACGCAGCTGCACAGGTGCGGATGGCTTCCTTTGCCTCGGCTCTCGGCGGGTCGAGCATTCCGGTCAGTCCGAGAAAGACCATGCCGGATTCACAGTCGGAAAGTGTCGAAACATCGGATTTTTCTGCAAATGCCAGCACACGCAGCGCACGGTCGGAGAGCTGTTCGACATGGACAAGCACCTCGGCACGTCTGGCGGCAGTCAGGGGAACAACGCCGTTTTTCGTGCGCAGAAAACTGCATTTTTCCAGAATGACATCCGCCGCGCCCTTGGCATAGCCGGAACGGGAATTGCCATGTTTTGCCAGAACAAGCATGTATCGGGTGTCGCTGTCAAAGGGTTCTTCCGCACAGCGGACATGGGAGGAGAGGGATTTTGCCGAAATACCGCCTTTTGCAGCGGCAACGAGGAGGGCGGTTTCCGTGGGGTCGCCGATGGCATTCCAACCGTCCGCGGCATCGGGGGAGAGCTGTGCATTATTACAGAGCACGGCGCACTGGAGCAGGTGGGAAAGCACCGGAAACTGCTGCAAATTCACGCGCGTACCGGATTCGAGAATTGCCCCCTCACGGCGCAGAGCCGAGCCGCTGAGGGTGAATGTATTGTCGGCGGTGTGAATGTCGGTGACAGTCATGCGGTTTTCGGTGATCGTTCCGGTTTTGTCGGAGCAGATGACCGCGGTACAGCCGAGAGTTTCCACACTGTGCAGGCGATTGACGAGGGCGCGGTGCTTCATCATACGGCTGACGGCGAGGGCAAGGGCGATGGTGACAGTTGCCGGCAAGCCTTCGGGGATGGCGGCAATGGCGATGGAAATACCGGTCATGAGCATATCGAACACAGGCTCACCGCGCAGAACGCCGGCAGCAAATACGGCAATGCAAACGCCGATGCAGATGATGGCAAGGGTTTTGCCAAGTTCGCCGAGTCGTTTCTGCAAGGGTGTTTCGGAGCGTTCGATGGAGGTCAGCATACCGGAAATCTGTCCCATCTGCGTATTTTTTCCGGTTGCAACGACAGTTGCAATACCACTGCCGCGCGTGATGGCAGTACCGGCATAGAGCAGGTAGGGACGATGGAGTCCTGTGCAGTCCTGCGTCATTGTACCGCATTGTTTTGCGACAGCCTGTGCTTCACCAGTGAGGACGGATTCATTGGCATAGACGCGGTTTCCCTCGGTGAGCAGGCAATCTGCCGGTACACAGTCACCGGCTTCGATGGAGATGCAATCGCCCTGTACAAGCAAGCTTGCCGGAAGCTCCTGCAATATGCCATCGCGATAGACGCGCGCGGTTGGTGCGGTCATATTGCGCAGTGCTTCGAGGGTTTTTTCGGTACGGTATTCCTGCACAAAGCCAAGGATGGCATTGAGCAGAACGATAACGATGATGGTGATCGCATCGGTCCATTCACCGAGCAGGGCAGAAATTCCGGTAGCGGCGAGCAGGATGAGCACCATGGCGTCATGGAACTGCCCGAAAAAAATCCGCACAGGATGTGGCGGTTTCACAGTTGCGAGGACATTTTCCCCATTTTCTTTCAGACGCGCCTGCGCCTGTTCCTGCGTAAGTCCTTTCATAGGGCATCAACCTCCGAATCTGATGTACTATGGAACTATATGCAGGGTTTTTAATAAATATACTGTTCATTTTCAGAATTCTTCCAATACAGCCCCTCCCCCAAAAGCAAAAAAATCAGGACAGTCCCCCTGCCCTGATATTCTCTTACTTGGAACGTCTGCGACTTCCATTCTTGCGGTCTGTGTTCCGCTTAATGTCACACATGCGCTCCTCACTGTTCTGCTTGAATTTGCTCATCATGTCCTCAAATGTCATCTCGGACTGCGGCTTCTGCGGCTTCGGCTCCCATACGATCCCACGCTCACGCTCCGGTCTGCGCGGACGCTGTGCGGGCTTGTGCTGGTTTCTCTGCTGCGGCTTCTCCTCCGGCATCGCCTTCTTGATGGACATACTTACCTTGCCTTGCTCATTTACCTGCATTACCTTGACTTTGACTTCCGCACCTTCCGTCAGAAATTCACGGATGTCATTGACATAGGTGTTGGCAACCTCCGAAATATGTACCATGCCCGTCACAGGCTTGCCGCCCTCTACGGGTACTTCTACAAAAGCACCATAATTCGTGATTCCTGTTACCTTGCCATCATAAATTTTACCGATCTCCAGCTGCATACAGTGAATGCCCCCTGCTTCTTAATTTTCAACCGTGCATCAGTCACGGGATGTGTCATAATACCTGCGTTCGTCCGGATATGCATACGAAGTACTGCTGTTTTCTACCGCAAGACGCTCCATATACCGTCCAATATCATCGGAATCAATGATATCCTGCAACTCCTCGTTCTCCATCTTCATAATTTCAATGTCTTCCTCAATCTGTGCAAGCTCATGCTCACTCTCAGCAATGTTGCTCTGCACGGAAATGATGGAATATACACAGAAAACGACAAATAATATGCCTGCAATCCGCAGAAGTATGCGGAATCCTACGCTGCTCTCCTGTTTCTTTAACTTTGCCATGCTGCTCCCACCTTTTCAGAACAATGTCCTGCATTGTCCATCTTTTTATCTGCTGCAATTCCTGCGCAATAGGTTCCTCGTCCATGCGCAGTATTGCCCTAAGTTCTCATTATTATTATACACTATTTAAGGGGGGGAGTGCAAGGGATTTTGCGCATTTTTTTGCTCTCTTTTTGTTTTTTTGGAAGTTCCTACAAATATACAGAGCACTTTTCGACAAAAACTTCTAAAGCCCCATCCCAAAATCCGCAAAGGAGCGCGTACAACTGCACAAAATGCCGTACCAATACACAGCACAAGCCTGCCGAGGGTGCATTCATAGAGCACAAAGCCAGTGAGCATCCCAATGACGTAATACAGCCGGAAATCCCCCTTGGCAAAGGCGGTGGTATAGCCTGTGAGGAGAATGCCCCAGAGTACGGGCGTGAGCATATCCTCCGCTGCAACTGCTGCCGGATGGTGGGGGATGAGCCGCCGCAGCAGACGGAATACATCAAACAGCAGACCACAGGGAATCCCCAGCAGGCAGGAACCACCGAACAGTGCAAGCTGCTGTTCAGGGCTGAGAAAGGTTTCCGGTATGACCTGCGCCATCATCGCAGTAATCTCCCAAAGAGATTGAGGGGACTGCGGCGGTCGCGGTCGCCGTACTGCACTGACCAGATGTCGCCTGTGATGCACATCGCGCCTGTTTCGATGCTCATGGACGTGATGTGCAGGTCTTTGCCGCTGATGGTCAGTTCTCCCTGTGCGGTAAAGAGAATCATTTCGCGCTCGTCAAAGCTGTCCACATCGGTGACACCGGAAAGTGACAGATTCCGGCGGTTTTCGAGTATTAAGCCATGGGTTTTCTGTTCCTGCATGGTGCTGCCTCCTATGTTGGTGATGGTCTATTCTATGCGGAAACGGGTGGGGGTATGCGTGGAGCATTTACAGCTGTATCGGTAAACGGCGACAGTACACTTCCCCCAGTATTCTACAAAATCACCCATATTTTTACATCACGAAAAAAATAACATGAAAACGACAAAATTCGCCTTGACAGTATGCATGGAGCATGGTATACTATACATGGGTTCGGGAATTCCCATTCCTGAATACTACTATAAAAGAACTCTACTACACCGTATGCCCTCTCCCTTTCTTTCGGGGAGAGGGTTTGGTGTTTTTTCGGGTGCAGCATCCTGTCACAGGCACACCCCACCGCCAAAGAACCGCCGCCTTGTTTTTCTCCCACAAATATGCTATAATGAATAGGACAATCCTGCGCAGTCTCCGAAAAATAGTCCCTCCCCCGTTGGGGCAATGTCATCAACTTAAGCGGGGGCAAGGGAGCGATAGCCCCCAAGCAGGGTTCCAAGGGGCGCAGCCGCCTCCCATAATCCCCCTCCCTTTGGGAGGGGGCAGGGGGTGGGACAATCTTTGCACAACTTTCCTAAAGTTGATGACATTGCCCGTTGGGGGAGGGGCTGGGTGCCTGAGTCAGGATGCTGCTTGAGAGCGACGGTATGCCGCAATAGGATTTCACTGCGGCTGTGGGGGCAGTTACAGGGGTGCTAACCTCTGAAAAAGACTTTTTCGACAAGCTGAGCGATTGCCATAAGGCAATACCGCAGCATTTTTTCTAAAAAACTTGTAACGAACTGCCCAAAGTAACGTCTAACAAAGTGAAAGGGGGGAAAATGATGGCAAAAATGGATCTGGAAAGCGTTTATGCAGACCACGCGAGGGAGGTTTACCACTTCCTTCTCAAGCTCTGCGGTGACGCGCATCTGGCAGAGGACCTTTTGCAGGATACTTTTCTGAAAGCCATAGAAAAGAGCGAAAGCTTTGATTATCGCTGTAAATTGACCTCATGGCTTTGCCAGATTGCCAAGAATACTTACTACGATTACCTCAGAAAACAAAAACGCCATCCGGTTTCCCCTTTACCAGAGGAGGATTTGCCCGATACGCGTGATTCCTTTGAAGAACGCCTGATGGACGCGGAAATAGCAAGGCTCATCCGCCTGCACGTTCACCAGCTGCCCGAACCGTACAAGGAAGTGTTTCTGCTGCGTGTGTATGCGGAAATTTCCTACAAGGAAATCGGGCAGATGTTCGGAAAATCGGAGGTATGGGGGCGCGTCACATTCCTGCGCAGCAAGGATATGGTATTGCAGAGAATGGACGAATCCAAAGAACAGACGGAACGAAAGGAATGATATTGATGAAATGTGAAATTGCCAAGGATTTGCTGGCATTGTATGCCGATGGGCTGTGCAGTGAGGAAACTGTACGGGAGCTTGAAGCGCATCTTGCCGAATGCAGCACATGTGAGAATCGTCTTGCGCATTACCGCACGAATCTCTCAACGCAACAGAATACGGAGGAGGACGCTGCCATCCGTCCGATGAAAAAAGTCCGCAGAAAACTGCTTCGCCACAAATGGCAGATCGTCCTGACAAGTACCATTCTTGCACTTTTGCTCGGCTGTGTGGGCGTACTGACTGTCGGGGAAATCAGGGGGAGCGTTGTGAGCTTTTCCACTTGCAGTGACATCATCCGCCTTAATCACGTCACCAAGCAGATGGCAAAGGGAAATACACAGGCTCTCATGGACGCACTTGCCTTCCGTTGGGAGGATGTGTATGCGATAAAAACGACGGATTTGACGGATTTCAGCGAGTACAAGAACTATCTCCAGCAGCAGATGGACAAAGCCTATCTGCATTATTTTGACGGAAAGCGTGTGAATGTGAAATTCGGCGGTGTGGAGAATACCTACACTTCAACCTATGCCGACATCAACCGCAGCCCCGTTTCCATTACGGATAACAAAATGTACACCTACCATTTCTACGAGGGGGATACGCTGCTGACGACGATATATTTTTACAGCCGGAACGGAAAATACTTCGTGCAGCAGTTCTCGGAGGGAAATGAACTTTGCCATGGTGATTATTCTTTCGGGACAAATGTACTGCCGATGGACAATCTGGTAATGGAAATTGTCCGGTATGCAACCGAGGAGAGGTATGAGAATTTCGCAGAAACGGGGGAAATCAAGGACAGCACACCGCTGAGAATGCTGTACCGTCAGTCGGAAATGGAAGGCTTGAATCCGGAGCTTCGTGATAAGGTCAAGCAGCTCAATGAAAAGGGCTTTGGGGTGAAGGATTTCTTGTACGGTGTGGAGAATTTTGACACAGAAAAAAGCCGCTGGATTTACAAGGTCTGGTTTGTGATCGAAAATCCGGAAACGGGTGCAAGCTGTATGATGGAGCAGGAATTTATGTATTATGACTGTCATTTTTACGCCGACGAGGATGCACCTGCGGTCATTCTTACCGAGTCGGGTGACATACCGGAGGACATCAGGGAAAGCGTACTGCAGCTCTTTTTCTGATGCATGAAAAAAACCACGCAGAATGCGTGGTTTTTCTCATATTTTCCAGTTTTCAACACCATCAATAGCCATGACGCTCTGCTTGCAAGCGTCATGCGATAAACCGCACCGTTCCGCGAAAAAGAAAAGCTTCTCTAAAAAGAGAAGCTTTCATACGCGTCTGCCCTGTGCGGGCACGCACCTGGTCGAGGTGACAGGATTTGAACCTGCGGCCCCTACGTCCCGAACGTAGTGCTCTACCAAACTGAGCCACACCTCGAACGACCTTATATATTATATCACATTTCATTTCCTTTGTAAAGAGGAAAAATAAATAAATTTTGATAAATATTTTTTGCTTTTTTGTTGACTTTACCGCAAATTCATGTTATAATATAGTGTGTATCCTGCATTCTGTTACAGGATTTTTCATTTACATGATGCACTTCTGCGTTTTAGTGTACTGCTGTTTCCGGAATGCAGGCGCGGTACTTCGGTACTGCCCTTACCTGTTGATTTCCACCATGGAATGAACAAAAGCTCTGATACATTGGTATCTCACAAACAAGAAAGGACTTATGATATGGCTCGTTATGACTACGCCTCTGCCGGCTGCCCCCTGATTGATGACCTGGCAAACCGCTGCTGTGCAGAATTCCCCATCGACCCGTCACTGTATACAAAATTTGACGTAAAACGCGGTCTGCGCGACCTCAATGGTAAGGGTGTGCTTGCCGGTCTGACACACATCGGCAATGTAGTTGCCTCTAAAACTGTGAACGGTGAAAGTGTTCCCTGTGAGGGAAAGCTCTACTACCGCGGCTATGATGTCGAGGACCTCGTGGCAGGTTTTGTCAAGGATGACCGCCTCGGTTTTGAAGAAACCACCTATCTGCTGCTGTTCGGCAAGCTCCCGACTCCGGCACAGCTTGCGGAATTTTCCAAGCTCATGGCAGAGCTGCGGTTTCTGCCGGCAGTGTTCACGCGCGATGTAATTATGAAAGCACCGAGCGACAACATGATGAACACGCTTGCAAAATGCGTTCTGACGCTGTATTCCTACGATAACAAGGCAAATGACATCAGCATTCCCAACGTGCTGCGCCAGAGCCTTTCCCTGATCAGCCTGTTCCCGTTGATTTCCGTCTATGGCTATCAGGCATACAATTTCAAGGCAGGGGAGGATTTGGTACTCCACCAGCCCAATCCCAATCTTTCGCTTGCGGAGAATATTCTGCACATGCTGCGGCCGGACAGCAAATTCACACCGCTGGAAGCAAAGCTGCTTGACTTGGCATTGGTACTTCATGCAGAGCATGGCGGCGGCAACAACTCCACATTTACAGTGCATGTGGTATCTTCTTCCGGCACGGATACATATTCTGCGATCGCGGCTGCACTTGGTTCACTGAAAGGCCCGAAGCATGGCGGTGCGAACATCAAGGTCGTACAGATGTTTGATGATTTGATGGCGAATATCAAGGACTGGGAGGATGAAGAAGAGCTGAAGTGCTATCTGCGCAAGCTGCTGCACAAGGAAGCATTTGACCATGCCGGACTGATTTACGGTATGGGACATGCGGTATATTCGATTTCCGACCCGCGCGCGAAAGTATTCAAGGGCTTTGTACAGAAGCTTTCCGTAGAAAAGGGCAGAGAAAAGGAATTTGCATTGTATGACCGTGTAGAACGTCTGGCAGCGCAGGTAATTGGCGAAGAACGGCGCATTTACAAGGGCGTTTGTGCAAATGTAGATTTCTACAGCGGTTTTGTATACAGAATGCTTGGTTTGCCGTCCGAGCTGTACACGCCGATTTTTGCAATTGCGAGAATTGCAGGCTGGTCGGCGCACCGCATTGAGGAACTGATCAACTCGAACAAGATTATTCGTCCGGCGTATAAGGCGATTGATGAGGAGAGAGTATATCAGGCACTTTCTGAGCGAAACTGAATTGATTGGGGGAACGTTGTTCCCCTTTGCCCCCTTTGCTAAGGGGGCTTTTTTGTGGAGTGCCTGTTTTGATTTGGAAAAATCCCCCCTCCAGCACCCAAAAATTTACCAAAAATTTCCACGATTTATGTCGTTCGTGCCAATTGCTTGACATTTGAATTTAAATATGATAGAGTAGAAGTAGGGACTGCGGAAAATTCTGGAAAGAAAGCGCAGACCTGTGCAGAAAGGGGCATTGAACATGCCTGCAAACGAGGAGGTGAACTACATGAACAAGATTGCAAAGGCACTGGCAAACCTGACACGCAAAATCGCAGTGTCTGCTAATGGTGCAGCATCCACAATGGGCACATATCAGCCCAAGGAGCCGAAAATGCTCAAGAATGAAAAGTAAGGATTGTTTGGGGAGAATTTGCGGGTAGGACGTACAATTTGCACAATCATCCACCAAACACGGACACGACCGACTCATTGACGAATATCCGTCAAAAACTTTCAAAACGATATTTGAATAATACTGATTACTGAGCCAGCACCCTCTTGAAACGGAATAAGAGGGGGCTGGCTGCTTTTTAGGGCATGGAAAGCCGGAATTCCGGAGAAAAGGGGCAGCGTGGAATCCGCGCAGAATTGCGGTTCTCCCCTTGATTTCCCCCGAAAAACATGCTATAATATACATAAGTACGCAGAAAGGAGCATACAAATGGGAATCTATCTCAATCCCGACAACGCGGCATTCACAAAAGCAGTATGTGCAATGCCTGAAGGATCATACGGGGGTGGGGGTAAGCTGCGGCAGGAACGCGGAAAAAACAGCATACAAGCGCGATGGAATGCGTGGAAAAATGATGGGTGCAGCATATGATCAGAATTGCAATTGTAGACGATGAGCCGAATGAACGTGGCAATATTTCAAAATATGTTGAAAATGGGATAGCAATGCTGCGCCTGCGGTGCGATGTGCAGGTCTTTACCTGCGCGAAGGACTTTTTGCAGGCGAACCAAACCAGTCCCTTTCACGTCGTTTTTCTCGATATTTTCATGCCGGAAATGGACGGCTTCGCGCTCTCCAAGCTCCTGCGCGAAAAACGGCAGGAAATCCTGATTGTCTATATCACCACCAACGAGCATCTTGTGTTCGATTCCTTTGATTACCAGCCGTTCCAATTCCTGCGCAAACGCGAGCCGGACGCGCTGCAAGCGGACATCATCCAGACATTGCAGAAAATCCAAAGATACCTTACGCAGTCTAAGGTGCTTACCCTCATGCTCCCCTACGACAAGCATATGACGATCCCCTTACAGGATGTGGAATCCATTGCCAGTGAGCTGCATTACCTGCTCTATACGCTCAAGGATGGTACGGAGCTGAAATGCCGCGGAAATCTGGCAGAAATTGAATCGGAGATGGAAAACTACGATTTCATCCGTGTGCACCGCAGCTATCTTGTGAATCTCCAGAATGTCACGCAGTTTATTACACAGAAACGTATCGTAAAACTGCGCAGCGGCAGAATACTGAGTGTCGGGCGAAAGTATGAGCACGACGCGCTGAAACAATATAAATCCTACCTGAGGACGTTAGTATGATGAACATTGCATGGAACTTGTTTGAGCTTGCCGTGAACGTCTGGGAATCCGGATTGATTATGGCTTTTGTCTTTCACTTTCTTGATGCGCCGCCACGAGAAGCGGAAAATCGTTGGAAATTCGTGCTTGGATGGGCAGGCTACTTTACCATTGTGACAGTGATGAACCATATCACCGTGTACGAGGGACTTGCCGGTTTTGTCTATGTTGCGTATCTTTTCCTGTTTTCGCTGATACTCGAAGGCAGCCTGCTCAAAAAATTGATGGCATCCGCCATGACGCTTGCCTGTGTGATCCTGATTTCCTCCACCGTCACGAATACCGTGTCCGTGCTTGCGGATGTGCCGTTGGAATTTATCTATACCACGGGGAATTTCTACCGGCTTCTGTCGATCCTTGCCGTACAGCTGATGCTTGTGTACTGCTTCCAGATGCTTGTAAAAATTTTCCAGAGAAACGGCGTGAACTTCCAGAAAACGGAATGGCTTGTGATTATTTCCGTGCTCGTTCTCTCGCTTCTGGTCATGGTATTCCTGCACATTCTGGCAATGGAAACCCACCTTGCGGATGCACAGGCGCGTTTGCTGGTACTGGCAAATCTCTGCATCATTGCCATGAACCTGCTGCTGTTCTACCTTGTCAACCGCCTGAGCCTGAACAACCACAGAATCCGCACAATGCAGGAACAGCAGCAGCTTTTGCTGCGTGAGAATCACTACGCGGAAAGCATTCAGCAGCAGGCGGACACGCTCCAGAGAATGCGCCATGACTGGAAGCAGCATCTGAGCGTGGTGCAGACAATGCTGAAGGGCGGCGAAACCGAACGTGCGCTCGCCTATCTGCAAACCTATCAGGAGCACGAAATTACAGCCAATCTCACTGGCTTGCAGGTGAATTCCAATAACCGCTACCTTGACGCGCTGCTCCATGTGAAATTCACGATGGCAAAGGAATGCAATATTCAGGTGGAATGCAATTGTCAGGCAGAATTTGAATGCTACTCCGATGTCAAGCTGTGCAACCTCATCGGCAACCTGATGGACAATGCCATTGAAGCCTGCCAGCGCATCGAGGAGGGCAGGCGGTATATCCGGCTGACCATCCGCGGCAACAGTGAACGGATGATTATTGAAACGGCGAACACCGTCAATGCACCTGTGACGGAAACCAATCCGCACATGGAAACCAACAAATACAACGGCACTACGCATGGCTACGGAATGCAGACCATCCGTTCCATCGCCAGACAGTACAACGGTGATCTGGATTATTACGACCAGGATGGTATCTTCCATATGCAGGTGGTGCTCTACGGTACATCATAACGGGAGGGCAGTGCGATGCTTGAAACAATTGCAAAGAAAATCGTGGAATTCTATGTGCGCAGCGGTGCAGTTCCCGATGATGAGGACCATCGGGAGCTTTACCAGTACGGCGTGGAAATTTTCCTGTCCAGTGCAGGCAATCTCCTGATCATCGCGCTGCTCGGACTCCTGTTTGGTTCGCTCACGGCAAGTGTGCTGTTCCTGCTCGTGTTCCTGCTCATCCGCAGGCACAGCGGCGGCTATCATGCCGACACCTATTTGCGGTGCAATGTGGTGTTCGGCTGTGTATTTCTTGCCGTGCTCCTGCTGGCAAAGCTCTGTGCGCATATCCCGTTCCTGTGCATCCCTCTTGCCGTGCTGACTGCATCGGGAATGATCGTGGTGTGGAAGTACGCGCCCGTACCCAATCCCCACAAAACGCTCAACGACCGGCAAAAACGCAATGCCCATCGTTTTGCCATCCTCGGCTACACGCTGACGACCCTTGCCGGCATCGCGCTTGCATGGTATGACGATTTTCTGGGCGCGGTCGTTCTGGGAACGCTGACTGCGATCGTGGTGCTGATGGTTGTCGGGCATTGTTCAGCGGTACGCAATGCATGAAGCGGAGCGTGGCAGTATCGGAAAAATGTGTGCACTTTCTGAAAATTCCCCCGTTCCTCTTGCAAAACACAAAAAATGTGGTATAATAGAACTAATACTATGTAAGTTCTAAATCTTGAAAAAAAGCGGGACTTGGGGGTGCAACCCCCGTATGTCCCTCCCCCGCTTTGCGGCGGAGGGGGCAGCTCAAGTTAAGAAGCATCATCAAGTTTTAGCTTAATAGAGCCGCAGTGCCGTATTGCTGCACTGCCAGAGAATCCACAGAAGTTCAGAGGAGAGATCTATGCCAAAATATACAGGCTTTCAATGCATTGTCTGCCAGAATACCTTTCAGGACAATGACGATATTGTTGTATGCCCCGACTGCGGAACACCCTACCACCGCAGCTGCTATGCGGCAAAGGGGGAATGCATCAATGCCATGCTCCATGCAGAGGGCAAAAGCTGGCAGGAACTGCACCGCAAAACCATTGAAGGACGGGAATGTCCCAACTGCCACCATAATAATGAACCGGACGCAGTGCGCTGCGAAGTCTGCCATGCACCCATGCAGGAAATGCACGACATCCGTATTGTTCTCCCCGATGGCAGAACCATGCACTACGATCCGAATGACCCTTGCTGCGGTATGAATCCGGAGGAGGAGCTGGAGGGCGAGCGTCTGGGAGATATTGCCGAATTTGTGGGAAATAATACGATGTACTATCTCCCTTTGTTCATGCGTTTCAAGGAAACGGGCAAGAAGCTTTCGCTGAATCTGCCGGCACTGCTGTTTCCGCATCTTTATTTTGCCAACCGCAAAATGTGGCTGATGTGTCTGCTCACCATCCTTGCCATGACCATCTGCGGCATCCCCTCACTGCTGACCACACTCGGCTCAGTACTCAGTGAAAAAAGCACACTGGAAACGTATGCGGAATATGGGTTTGACGCAGAAACGATGTTTGCGCCGCTGATCGCCTTTGTCAAGGCAAACAAGGGACTGCTCAATTCACTGGACATGATATTCTATGCCGTCCAGATGACGCTGCGTGTATTGCTGTGTGTCTTTGCCAACTGGCTGTATTATCGCCATACATTGAAAAAGGTGGCAAATATCCGCAAAACACAGGTATCCGTCCAGACGCGCAAAACACTTTTGCGCACGGATGGCGGTACAAGTTTCCTGAACATGCTCGGTGCAATCGGCATTACTGCCGTAATGTTTTTCCTCAGCTACATGGCAGTTGTAATGCCATTCGTGGCAATGTAAGAGCGCGGAGTCATTCCCCTTTTTGTAAAAATATACAAAATTCACGAAATCCCCTTGACAAGGGGATTTTTCTGTGCTATAATATATGGGATTGCTTATGATGTACAAGCAGTCCAATCCTTGCCCGTGAAAGCGGGCGAAATCCAGAAGGAGGTGCAGCGAAATGGCAAAGCTGAACGAAACTTATGAGGCAATGGTAGTATTCAGCCTCAAGAACGGCGAGGAAGGCGTAAAGGCTCTCGTTGAAAAGTTTAAGAATCTCATCGAGAAGAACGGCACACTGACCGAGGAAGTGAACGAGTGGGGCAAGCGTAAGCTGGCATACCCGATCAATTACGAGGTTGACGGATACTATGTACTGTATACATTCACATCCGCGCCTGATTTCCCGGCAGAGTTCGGTCGTGTTATGAACATTACCGACGGCGTTCTGCGTTCTATGATTACTACTAAGTAAGACTATAACGCAAATCGAATTTCTGATAAATTTCCAAAGTGGGGAGGTACTGAGATGTATAACAGAGTCATTTTGATGGGCAGACTGGTGGCAGATCCCGAACTGCGCCAGACACAGAGCGGTATTGCCATGTGCAGACTGCGTATTGCTGTGGACAGGGGCTTTGCAAAACAGGGCGAAGAACGTCAGTCCGATTTTATCAATGTTACCTGCTGGAGACAGACTGCTGAATTTGTCAGCCGTTACTTCTCAAAAGGTCGTATGATCCATGTAGAAGGCAGACTCCAGAACAATGATTATACCGATCAGAATGGTGTGAAGCATTACAGTATGGATGTTGTTGCGGACAATGTGACCTTCTGCGGCGACAAGCGTCAGGATAACGGCGGCAATGCCGGTTATTCCGCACCGTCCCAGTACCAGAATCAGTACAACAACCAGTACGGCGGCAATGAGGCGCAGTACGCAACATCCCCCCGTCAATACGGTCAGCCCGCACCTGCACCGCAGGCAGCGGTAAACCGTGCGCCGCAGCCGATTGAGCTGGGCAATCTGGAAGATTTTGAAGAAGTTCTGAGTGACGGCGAAGTACCGTTTTAATCTATAGAAAAGGAGATTGTTAAGTATGGAACGTGAAAGAAATTCCCGTCCTTCCAAGCGTCCGCGCAAGAAGGTTTGCATGTTCTGCGTTGATCGCGTAGAGAAGATTGACTACAAGGATATTACTAAGCTCAAGAAGTGCATGACGGAAAGATCCAAGATCCTGCCCAGAAGAGTAACTGGCAACTGTGCATTCCATCAGCGTGAGCTGACAGCAGCAATCAAGAGAGCAAGACACATTGCTCTGCTGCCTTATGTAAGCGACTAAGTAGTTCATATGCTCCGGTTCCCGAATGGGAACTGGGGCATTGTTTTTTAGTCGCTTTATGGGAATCGATTGGCAGTGCGGTATTGTCTTAAGGGGGACAATTACTATCAATAGCTTTGTGCCGCTGGTTGAGGTGAGCTGATTTAGATCAAATGACTTTCGGTTTTAAAAAACCACCAATAGCGATGACGCTTTGCGCAGCAAGCGTCATGCGGTACACCGCACCCTCGCCGCGAGTAGTATACTTTTCTTTCCGGTGTACTTCCCCACGCGAAATGCCGGCGCGGGCTCCGCGCCGCGAAATGCCAGCGCGGGCTCCGCGCCGCTGTAAAGGTGTGAGAAAACAGATGACACAGTTTTCAGTTTCCAAACTATCAATAGCGATGACGCTCTGCGCAGCAAGCGTCATGCGGTACACCGCACCCTCGCCGCGAGTAGTGCACTTTCCTTTCCGGTGTACTTCCCCACGCGAAATGCCAGCGCGGGCTCCGCGCCTCCGCGCCAAATTTGCAGGAACTCTTGACAAAAAGAATCCCAATGTGGTATAATTCTAACAGTAATCGTTTGAAAAGGAGTGTTTTTCCGATGAAAGAACATAAAATATACAATCCTGAGATGGAGTGTATGGACATTGAAAGCCGCCGTAAGCTGCAGGGCGAACGCCTCCGCGCAACAGTGGAACATGTTTATAACAATGTCCCCCTCTACCGTGAACGTATGGACGCAAAAGGCGTAAAGCCTGAGGATATCAAAACTGTTGACGATATCCGCCTGCTGCCGTTTACCGAAAAAACTGACCTGCGTGATACATTCCCCTTCGGTCTGTTCGCTGTGCCCAATGAGGAAATTGTCCGCATTCAGGGCTCTTCCGGTACAACCGGTAAGCCCATCGTTTCCGGCTATACCAAAGAGGACGTGGATGTCTGGACTGAAATGGTCGCTCGTTCCATGACCGCCGTCGGCGCAGGTAAGGACGATGTGGTGCAGGTCTGCTATGGCTACGGTCTGTTCACCGGCGGTCTGGGTGCGCATCAGGGCGCAAATGAAGTCGGCGCAATGGTTATCCCTATGTCCAGTGGTAATACACAGCGTCAGATTATGATGATGCGTGAACTCGGCTCTACCATCCTCTGCTGTAC
This sequence comes from Ruminococcus sp., assembly GCA_015066845.1. Taxonomy (GTDB): domain Bacteria; phylum Bacillota; class Clostridia; order Oscillospirales; family Ruminococcaceae; genus UBA3855. The sequence continues at coordinate 20,508 of SVNO01000019.1, forward strand.
CCCCTCCTATGCAACCTATCTTGGCGAGGCAATCCACGATATGGGTATCGACCCGTCCGAGCTGAAACTCAAGGCAGGTCTGTTCGGTGCAGAACCGTGGACTCAGGAAATGCGCCTGAAAATTGAGGAACTCCTCGGTATTGACGCTTGCGATATTTACGGTCTGACCGAAATTGCAGGCCCCGGCGTTGCCTTTGAATGTCTGGAAAAGAACGGCTCCCATGTTAATGAGGACCATGTGATTGCCGAAATCATCAACCCCGAAACAGGCGAACCGCTGCCCTATGGTCAGGCAGGTGAGCTGGTATTTACCACCATTACGAAAAAAGGTATGCCCATGCTGCGTTACAGAACGCATGACATCTGCACACTCAATCCCGAAAAGTGCGCATGTGGCAGAACAACTGTCCGTATGGGCAGAATTACCGGCAGAACGGATGATATGATTATCATTCGCGGTGTCAATGTATTCCCGTCCCAGATCGAAACCGTGCTCGTCAGAATTGATGGCGTTGCACCGCATTACCTGCTTGTGGTTGACCGTGTGAATAATGCGGATACACTGGAAGTACAGGTGGAAATGACAGAAGAAGCATTCACCGACAGCCTTGCAAATATGCAAAGACTTCAGAAAGAAATTGCAATGGAAATCAAGTCCGTTGTCGGCGTAATGGCAAAGGTGACGATCTGTCCGCCCAAGAGCCTGCCGCGTTCTGAAGGCAAGGCAAAGCGCGTGATCGACAATCGCAAGCTGTAATTGAACGATACGGCTCTACCGCACAATGCCATCCATGGCTTTGTGTGGTATTGCTATGTACCCATCTCATTCTGTCAGGATTGGAAAGGAGCGTCATGAGCGATACACAAGAAAATATGTCCGGCGGCATGGACTCCGGTCTGAATGCCGGAATGCCTGCACAGCAGACGGTGCATGACCCATATGCCGAGCGCACGGAGGAGGGTGTCAACCAGTACATCTGCCCGAACTGCGCAGCCGGTCTGCATTTCGACCCCAGAAAACAGGGCTTCAGCTGCGCCTATTGTATGAGCTTTTTCACGCCGGAGGAATGCAAGGCGGCGAATGAAAAGATAGAGGAAGAACAGGTGCAGGAAGCTCCCCAGAAAGAGGAGTTCGAGGAAAATGTGCAGCTTTACAGCTGCCCGTCCTGCGGTGCGGAATTGATTACCGACCAGAATACTTCCGCAACAGAGTGCTATTACTGTCACAATCCGGTGGTATTGCAGGGACGATTGTCCGGCGATTACCGCCCGTCCAAGGTCATTCCGTTCAAGATCGACCGACAGGGTGCACACAATATTTTCAAGACATGGTGCAGCCGCCGTAAATTCCTGCCCAAAAGCTTTACAGCGGACAGCCAATTGCTGCATATGCAGGGCGTTTATGTTCCGTTCTGGGTGGCAAACTGTGATGTGCATGGACAAATGCAGGCAGTGGGCAAAAAAATCCGTTCATGGCGGTCGGGTAATTATCGGTATACGGAAACCAAGGAATTTGACGTATACCGTGACGCATCCATCCAGTTCGTCGGCATTCCGGCGGATGGCGCAAGCAAAATTGAGGACGCATTGATGGAAGCCATTGAACCGTTCAATTATGATGACGCGGTGGATTTTGAGATGGTCTATCTCAGCGGCTTCCTTTCGGATAAATATGATGTGAACAAATCGCAGGTTTTTCCGCGCGTGAGAAACCGTGCAGTCAACGGCAGCGACCAGCTCATCCGTTCGACCATGGGCGGCTACAGTACCTTGCGTGTGACGCGTTCGGATATGCACATTCTCAGCACAAAATGGGAGTATATGCTCCTTCCTGTGTGGTTTATGACCTACCAGTACAAGGATAAGCAGTACGCGTTTGCCATCAATGGACAGACCGGCAAGCAGGCAGGCACACCGCCGCTGGATACGAAAAAACTGGTATGGCTGTGCGTCCTGATTCTCCTTGGCTGCATTGCTGTCGGAGCGATAGGAGGGTTTTTCATATGAGTCGATTTTTGAAATATCTCCTCTGTTCCGCGGCAGCATTCTGTCTGTTCCAGCCGTTGACAGCAGGTGCAGCGGATGCGAAAGTTTACAGCCCTGGTCAGGCGATCACTGATTCTGAAAAGAGTGAATATTCCAGTATTTTGAATGAAACGGCAGAAGCCATCGACATGAATATTCTGGTCATCGTCGGCAATGATACATTTCCGGAAGGAGCCGGTCGTGATACGCTTGAGGTTGCCTACGAGCAGCAATACGGTACACAGGACGGCATTGGACTGTATCTGGACGCGCGCGAAGAAAACCCGATGCACTATATCATGACGCGCGGACGTGCGAGCCAGTATTACATGCATATACCGGAAGACCGTATCAGTACGATGTTCGATGAAATGGAGTGCTTCCTCTATCCGCCGCTTGACGCATCGGGCGCAATAGATATTTTCAAGATCAATCTTGAGTACTACTATGAGATAGGCACGGCTGGTGATGGGAACAATCCCGATGTCAGCAGCTGGTATTTTTATCAGGATGATGTGCTCCAGGTCTGCCCGATGGATGCTAACGGAGAAATGATTACATTTCCGGAATCCACCGAAGAACCGGAGGAAACAGAGCCGGAAGAATCAGAAGCGGAATCCGAAGAACCTGTCAAGGCAGAAACCGGAAACGGCGGTGCAGTATCCCTGTATGATGAATCGTCATGGCTGACGCAGGATGAATACAACCAGTGCATGGTGTATCTGAAGGATGCAGCCGAGCAGACGGGCATGAATGTGGGCATGGTACTTGGTTCACAGGTGCGCTCGGATTATACCATCCAATCCCTTGCGGACGCAAGCTATGACGAGCTGTTCGGGCATGGCACGGATGGTCTGCTTTACTACATGGACCTCAGCGGTCAGTCATCCCCCTACGACTACATTTCCACCAGCGGCATGGGGCAGATGTACTACACCAATGCCAGTGATAATAACCGTATCGACCGGATCTTTGATAATGTATTCCCCTATCTCAAGCCAGCCGGCAGTGAAGATGTCGTTGGTGCGATCCAGGCATTTTCCGAGGAAGTGATCTGGTATTACGAGATGGGTGTACCGGACCGATACTATGTGTACGATGATGTCTATGATGAGTATTATTACGTCAAGGACGGTGCACTTGCCACATCGAAATCAAGACCGTACATCAGGCAGGAAGCAGTCGGGTCGGGTATTTTTGTTGGGTTTGTGGTTGGTCTGATTGCCGCATTGGTGACATTCTTCGTGATCAAGAGCCATTACAAATTCAAGTCCGCGCTTGCGCCGACGGCATATGTCAACCGCAGAACTCTGGAATTCCACCAGCAGTATGACCGGTTTGTACGCCAGTACACAACCAAAGTCAGAGTCGAGTCGTCCAGCGGCGGCAGAAGCGGCGGTGGCGGAGGCGGCGGCAGCAGCTCCGGCGGTCACGGCGGCGGCGGAAGACATCGCTAATATGACACAACACCGTCAGTTCGTTGGAATGACGGTGTTGATTTTTTGCAGGAAGTAAACCGCTTGCAGAACACGCTGTATTATCGTAAAAAGCCCCTTGTAATTTTTCTCCATTTGTGCTATAATAATAAGTAAATATACCCTATAGGAGCAAAAACATGGTACACTTTGAAAATGAATGGGATACCCTGCTGTGTGATGAGCTGGAAAAGCCTTATTATCAGGAATTGCGCAGTTTTCTGACAGCAGAATACCGCACGGCAACCGTCTATCCCAACCAATATGACATCTTCAATGCCCTGAAATATACCAGCTACAGCAACGTGCGCGTAGTCATTCTCGGACAGGACCCCTACCATGGACCGAATCAGGCACATGGACTGAGCTTTTCTGTCAAAAAAGGCGTTCAGCCGCCGCCCTCCCTTGTCAATATCTATAAGGAGATCCGCGAGGATCTGGGCATTGACAACCTCGGACAGCATGGCGAGCTGACCGACTGGGCACGGCAGGGCGTGCTCCTGCTCAATACCGTGCTGACCGTCCGTGACGGCGAGGCAGCAAGCCACCGCGGCAAGGGCTGGGAGCAGTTCACCGACAGCATCATTCGCCTGCTCAATCTCCGCGAAGACCCCATTGTCTTTCTCCTCTGGGGTGCACATGCGGCGAAAAAACAGGAGCTTATCACCAATCCCTGCCACCTCATTCTCAAAGCTGCCCATCCAAGTCCGCTTTCCGCGACAAAAGGATTTTTCGGGTGCAGACATTTTTCACAGACCAATGCATTCCTCCGCAGCCACGGCTTTGCGGAGATCGACTGGACGATTCGCTGACAACAAAAGGATGTGTTTTTATGGAAAAGAAGCCAATTTATTCATTTGAAATATTCCCGCCCAAGCCTACCTCCCCCGTTGCAAGCATCGAAAAAGCATTTGCAGAGCTTGCTGCACTGCGCCCCGATTTCATCAGTGTGACCTATGGTGCAGGCGGTGGACTCAACGGCGGTGCACTCACCTGCCAGCTTTGTGCAAAGCTTTTGCACGAATATGGTGTCAAGCCCGTGGCGCACCTGCCCTGCATTTCCTACACGAAAGAGGAAATTTCCGCAGTACTGCGCGATTTTAAGGAAAACGGCATCACCGATATCCTTGCACTGCGCGGCGATAAAAGCCCCGAACGTCCGGAAAAGAACGATTTCCGGTATGCTTCCGATTTGATTGCATTCATCCGCCGCGAAGGCGATTTCAATATTTCTGCTGCCTGCTATCCGGAAGTGCATCCGGAGGCGCGTACAGCAGCCGATGACCTGCGCCACCTCAAAGAAAAGGTTGACAAGGGCGCGTCCCATCTGATTTCACAGCTCTTTTTTGACAATGAGCATTTCTATGATTTCCGCGAAAAATGCGACATTATCGGCATCAATGTCCCCATCGAGGCAGGTATCATGCCCGTGGTCAATGCCGCGCAGATCAACCGCATGGTCAGCCTTTGCGGTGCAAGCCTGCCGCGCAAATTCACCGTAATGATGCAGCGGTTCGGGCATCATCCGGAAGCTATGCGCGATGCCGGCATTGCCTATGCCGTTGACCAGATCGTGGACCTCGTTGCCAACGGCGTGGACGGCATTCACCTGTATACCATGAATAATCCGTATGTCGCAAAACGTATCACCGAGGCAGTGTCCGGTATCCTCGGCAGAAGTCTGTGATCTCGCTGTCTGCCATCGACCGTGCACAGGCGTTCCGTTATGCCGGAATGCCTACAGTGCCGGACGGACATCTGTCCACACTTGCTGATACCTGCGAAAAACGGCTGCTCTCTGCGATTTCTCCGCGCTATTGTGAACGCGTTTATCCCCTGTCCCGTACACCGGAGGGTATCCTCTGCACGGGCACTTCCCTGCTGCTGACGGGCAGGGACATTGCCGCGCACCTTGCCGGATGCAGCTGCGCACTGCTGTTCTGTGCAACGCTCTCACAGGGGGCAGATTTTGCCATCCGTGCCGCACAGGCAGAGGACGTGACAGCAGGACTGCTCACCGATGCAATGGCAAGCGCGGCAGTTGAGCAGGTCTGCGATATGGCAGAAGCGGAAATGCTCGCAAAATTGCCGGAATTTCACGCGACTTGGCGGTACAGTGCCGGTTACGGCGACCTGCCGCTGCAAATTCAGGGAGATTTTCTCGCTGCTGTGGACGCACCGCGCCGCGTGGGTGTCTGCGTGAGCGAAAGCGGTCTGCTTGTGCCGCGCAAATCAGTGACGGCAATTATCGGGCTTTCAAAAGAACCCGTCGAACGGCACAAAAAGGGCTGTACTTCGTGTAATGCAGCCGAAACCTGCCCCTATCGGGCGAAAGGAGCACATTGCAAATGACAGTTACAACACTTCTTGGAGAGGGATTCCTCATGCTCGATGGCGGCATGGGTACAATGCTGCAAGCCAATGGACTGAAGATGGGCGGCATTCCGGAATTGCTGAATTTCACCCATCCGCAGCAGATCGCCGACATCCACCGCGCCTACATTGACGCAGGCGCAAACGTTGTCTATACCAATACATTCGGGGCAAATCGCCTGAAAATGGCGAAAACCGGACATTCCGTGCAGGAAATCATCACCGCAGCCATTGCCAATGCCAGAGCTGCCGCACAGGAACGTGCACTCGTTGCCCTCGACATCGGGCCGATCGGTCAGCTGCTTGAACCGACAGGAACGCTGAAATTTGAAGAAGCCTACGATATTTTCCGCGAACAGGTGGAAGCCGGCAAGGACGCGGATCTGTATATTTTTGAAACCATGACGGACTTGTCAGAAGTCCGTGCAGGTGTGCTTGCTGCGAAGGAATATGGCGATGGCAAGCCGATTTTCGTTACCATGAGCTTTGAAGAAAACGGCAGGACCTTCACCGGCTGCGAAATTTCTGCCATGGCTCTGACGCTGGAAGGACTGGGCGTGGACGCTGTCGGCGTGAATTGCTCCCTCGGTCCGGAGGAGCTTGTGCCCATCGTGCAGGAGCTTTGCCGCTGGACAACGCTCCCCGTGATCGTCAAGCCCAACGCAGGACTCCCCGACCCCATAACCGGTGTGCATCGCTTTGCCCCCGAACGCTTCGGGGAATGCATGAAACCCTATGTGCAGATGGGTGTGCGGATTTTCGGCGGCTGCTGCGGCACTACCCCCGACCATATCCGTGCAGCGGCGCAGTGCTTGCAGAATCTGACACCGGTGCAGCTTGAAGTTTCCATCCCCGCTGCCGTGTGTTCCGCAAACACAACGGTCATTCTCGATATGCCGCGCATCATCGGCGAGAGAATCAATCCGACCGGTAAAAAACGCTTCAAACAGGCACTTGTGGAGCATGATGTAGACTATATCCTCGGTCAGGCAATTGCACAGGTGCAGGCAGGCGCGGACATTCTCGATGTGAATGTCGGATTGCCGGACATTGACGAGGTGGAGATGATGCGCACCTGCGTCAAGGCAATTCAGAGCATTACCAGCACCCCCTTGCAGCTCGACACCACAAAGCCGGACGCACTCGAAGCCGGACTGCGCGTGTACAATGGCAAGCCCATTGTCAATTCCGTCAACGGCGAGGAAGAATCCCTGAATACCGTACTTCCGCTTGTGAAGAAATACGGTGCAGCCGTGGTGGGACTGACGCTTGACAAGGACGGCATCCCGAAAACGGCAGAGGGCAGATTTGCCATTGCCAAGCGCATTCTTGACCGCGCACTGGAACTGGGCATCCGCCGCGAGGATGTGTACATCGACTGTCTGACGCTGACTGCCTCCGCAGAACAGGAGGGTGTCATGGAAACGCTCAAGGCACTCACGCGCGTCAAGCAGGAACTTGGTTTGCAGACAGTACTGGGCGTGTCGAATATTTCGTTCGGTCTGCCCAACCGCGAACTGGTCAACAAGACATTTCTGACCATGGCACTCCATGCAGGACTCACGCTGCCCATCCTCAACCCGAATACGGAGAGCATGACAGCAGCCGTGCGCACCTATCGCCTGCTTGCGAACCATGACAGGAACGCTGTGGAATATATCGCGCATTATGGCGGTGAAACGCCTGCCGCACCCAAGGCGGCTGCGCAGAGCATGACGCTGCCCGAAGCAATTGCGGCAGGTCTGAAAACGGAGGCTGCCGCCCTGACATCCGCACTGCTTGCAGAGCAGTCCCCCATGGATGTGGTCAATGGGCAGCTCATTCCGGCACTCGACAAAGCCGGCGCGGCATTTGAAGCCGGTACGATTTTCCTGCCCCAGCTCATTTCCTCCGCGTCCGCGGCACAGAGCGCGTTTGAGGTCATCAAAACTGCCATTGCACAGGCAGGCACGGACAGCGTGAGCCGCGGCACGATCGTGATTGCAACTGTCAAGGGTGATATTCACGACATCGGCAAGAACATCGTGAAAGTACTGCTGGAAAACTACGGATATACCGTCATTGACCTTGGCAAGGATGTACTCTGTGAAGCTGTCGTGCAGGCAGCAGTACAGGAACATGCACCCCTTGTCGGGCTTTCCGCATTGATGACAACCACGCTCCCGTCCATGGAAGAAACCATCCGCCAGCTGCGCGAAGCATTGCCGGAGGTACGCATCATGGTCGGCGGTGCGGTGCTGACAGCGGATTATGCGGAGAAAATCGGTGCAGATTTCTACGCAAAGGATGCCAAGGAGGCGGTGGACATCGCCAAGCAGGTATTTGATGTATGACTGAGGAGGACAAGCTATGAAGAAAGGCGCAGTTGCGGGCGTTTGCACAGCAATGCTGCTCGCGGCAGCGGGCTGCTCCGGCGGCACAGCGCAGGTGGACTATGCGTGGAGCAATGTGGCGATCGGCGGCGGCGGTTACGTCACCGGCATGGTCTACAGTGAAGCGCAGGAGCATCTGGTCTATGCGCGCACGGACATTGGCGGCGCGTATCGCTGGACGCAGGATGTGCAGCGATGGGTACCGCTGACCGACCATCTCGGTGCGGAGCAGTGGAATCTCATCGGCATTGAAAGCATCGCCGCAGACCCCGTGGAAGCCAACCGCGTGTACCTGCTCTGCGGCACATATATGAATACAAACGGCGCAGTGCTTGCCTCGGAGGATTACGGCGCAACATGGGCGCAGGTGGATATGCCCTTTTCATGCGGCGGCAACTGCTCCGGTCGGGGCGTTGGAGAACGCATGATGGTCAATCCCCAGAACAACAGCGAGATCTGGCTGGGAACGCGCAATGCCGGACTCTGGAAATCGGAGGATTACGGCAGGACATGGAATGTTGTTGCACAGTTTCCGGTCAAGGGCGATTATGTGCAGGAAAACAATGCCATCGGCATTATGTGGGTGGAATTTTCACCGGAAAACGGCGCGGTCTATGTCGGCGTTGCACAGACAAACGGCGAATGCATTTACCGTTCCATGGACGGCGGCGAAAACTGGGAGGCTCTGCCCGTCTTTGCACAGGGTTTGTATCCGCTGCAAGCGGATTTCTCCACCGATGGAACGCTGTACCTGAGCTATGCCGATAACTGCGGCGCGAATCTGAGTGCCTGTCAGCAAGGCGCAGTGGCAAAATTCCGTGACGGACATTTCACCGACATCACACCGCAGTGCGATGACGGCAGATATGGCGGATTCAGCGGCATTTCCGTTGACCGCAGCCATCCCGAAACCGTGGTCGTCACGACCATGTTCTACTGGTCGCCGCAGGGTGACAATATCTATCGCTCCACGGATGGGGGCGAAAGCTGGACGGGTATGTTCAATGGCAGTACGGGCGAAAAGCGGTATGTGATGGATGTGCAGAATGCGGACTGGCTGAGATGGGGACTTGAAGAAGCCAAACTCGGCTGGTGGATGACGGACATCAACATTAACCCCTTCAATTCCGATGAAGTGATGTACGGCACGGGCGCGACCATCTACACCACACAGAATATGACTGCGCTCGGCAGCAAAACGCCTGTCACAGTGGCATTCCATGCACAGGGCTTGGAGGAAACGGCAGTCACACAGCTGCAATCTCCCCAATATCAGGACGAACAGCCCCAGCTCTATTCCATCATGGGCGATTTGACGGGCTTTGCGCATCTGGATGTGACGCAGCCGCCGGACAACGACCATTTTATGGGAGCTGTCTGCAATGCGGCACCGGCTGCACTGGATACAGCCTATCAGAATGCCGCGTGTGCGGTCTTTACCGTTTATCAGGACGCTTCCCCCGTCTGGTTTACCATGGACGGCGGAAAGAGCTGGCAGGATGCCGGCGCACCGGAGCATGTGGGCGGCGGTACAGTCGCCATGGCAGCCGATGGCAGCCGTTTTCTCTGGATGCCGCAGGGTTCTGGAAAGGTCTACCTCTATGACGCAGCACAAGCCGGCTGGTTCTATGCAAAGGGCTTGGGCATGGGCGCGAAAGTGGCAGCGGATAGAGTCGATCCGCAGAAATTCTATGCAAATTACAACGGTCTGCTCCACATCTCCGAGGATGGCGGCGCAAGTTTCCACTCCACGGGCACTTTGCTTTCGGAGGATGCGGAGCTTTGCACAGTCATGAACAAGGAGGGGCATCTCTGGATTCGCAGCGGCACATTGCTCATGCGTTCCGAGGATGGCGGCAGTACCTTTACCAAGATAGAGGGCACGGCATTCAGCGCGATTGGATTCGGTGCTCCGCAAAAGGAGGGCGATGAACCTGTTGTCTATGCAATGGGAAGTGCCGGTGAACAGGGCAGCGGCATTTATCGTTCCACGGACAAGGGCGCGTCATGGGTTCGCCTCAATGACGACAAGCACCTGTTCGGCAACCTTTCACCAGCCATTACCGGTGACGGCAGAGTATACGGCAGGGTTTACTTTGCAACCAATGGCAGAGGTATCGTCATGGGCGATATTCAGGAGGATTGATGAAGAAACGACGAATTGCCTACCGTAGAATTATCGGCGCACTGCTTCTGGTGGCAGTGCTGATAACCTGTATTATCTCCGGCATTACTGCCTACCGCGTCTATACCGGAGAGCTTGTGCTCAATGTCCCCGACCCTGACAAATACCCCGTCAATGGTGTGGATGTTTCACGCTATCAGGGGGAGATCCAGTGGGATGTGATTGCACAGCAGAATATTACCTTTGCCTTTATCAAGGCAACGGAGGGAAGCTCCTACAAAGACCCCTGCTTTGCTGTCAACTGGGAAGAATCCCGAAAAAACGGCATTTTTGCAGGAGCATACCATTTCTTCAGTTTTGAAAGCAGCGGTGAAACGCAGGCGCAGAACTTCATTTCCACTGTCGGTGCGCTTGACAACGCGCTGCCGCCCGTGGTGGATCTGGAATTCTACGGCGGTTATGCGGAAAATCCCCTTTCCAAGACGGAAACGCGCCGGATCCTTGACGCGCTGCTCCAATCTCTGGAGGATTATTACGGTGTCAAACCGATTATTTACACCACCCCAAAGGCATACTATCAATATCTGCTCGGCGGCGGTTATGGCAGCTATCCACTCTGGATGCGCAATACCTATTATGAGCCGAAAATGAACTGGACGTTCTGGCAGTATTCCGATAAGGGAGAGCTGGAGGGCTATGACGGCAGACAGGAGGACAATCTGGAAGCATACATCGACCTGAATGTCTACCATGGTACTGCTGAAGAATTTCTGGAGGAATTCGCACTGACAAAGGAGGAAGCACAATGACACCATTCCGACTCAAAGCTCCGTGCAAGGACTATCTCTGGGGCGGCGAAAAACTCCGTGCATACGGGAAAATCTCCGATGCCGACCGCATTGCCGAAAGCTGGGAGCTTTCCTGCCATCCGGACGGTGAAAGCATTGTCATGGACGGGGAATCTGCCGGACGGACATTATCCGCAGTACTGGCAGAGCATCCGGAAGCCATGGGGGAACATTGCCGGAAATTTGACAGATTCCCCGTACTGGTCAAGCTCATTGATGCAAAGGACGATCTCTCCGTGCAGGTGCATCCGGATGATGCCTATGCACTTGCCCATGAGGGGGAATACGGCAAAACGGAAATGTGGTACATTGTGGAGGCTGCTCCTGACGCGGAGCTGATTTACGGCTTTCGGGAAAATATCACCAAGGAAGAATTTCGCCGTGCCATCGAGGAAAACAGTTTTCTTGACAAGGTCAACCGCGTTCCCGTGCAAAAGGGGGATGTGTTCTTCATCGAAGCCGGCACACTCCATGCCATCGGCAAGGGCATTCTCATTGCGGAAATTCAGCAGAATTCCAACACCACCTACCGCGTCTATGATTACGGCAGAGTGGGGGCGGATGGCAAGCCGCGGGATCTGCACATTGAAAAGGCACTGGATGTGACCACACTCACACCGGCAAAGCAGCAGGTACGCCTGCCGCAGACGGGCAGCACACAGCTGCTTGCACAGTGCCGGTATTTCTGCGCAGTCTGCATGGAGGTCGAAACCTTCACCCAGATGCGCACGGACAGCACGTCCTTTCTGCACATGCTCGTGCTTGAGGGAAATGCTGTGCTGAAGCTTGGAGATTTCCAGCTTCCGCTGCAAAAAGGTACAAGCGTGTTCGTTCCGGCTGGAACGGGTGCGTTCCGAATCATCGGTAAATGCAAATTTATCAGTACAACCATACAATAAGGAGGAACAATTATGAAGTATTACATTGGAATTGACTTGGGCGGCACAAACATTGTCGCAGGTGTGGTGGATGAAAACTACAACATCATCAGCAAGGCAAGCACACGCACAAACTGCCCCCGTCCTGCACAGGAAATTGCAGACGACATGGCGGCAATGGCAATCAAGGCAGTCGAGGATGCAGGTCTGACGATGGAGCAGATCGAATGGGTGGGTATCGGTACGCCCGGTATTGCCAACAGTGCAACAGGCATCATCGAGTATTCCAACAATCTCGGCTTTGAGAATACCCCCATGGTGGAGTATATCCAGAAGCACATCAACAAGCCCGTATACATTGAAAATGACGCAAATGCGGCAGCATACGGTGAATATGTGGCAGGTGCGGCAAAGGGTGCAAACAATGCAGTCTGCATCACCCTCGGCACAGGTGTCGGCGGCGGCATCATCATTGACGGCAAAATCTATTCCGGCTCCAATTTTGCCGGCGCGGAAATCGGACATACTGTGATTTCCGTGGATGGCCCGCAGTGCTCCTGCGGCAGAAAGGGCTGCTTTGAGGTATTTTCCTCCGCAACCGGTCTTGTACGCATGACCAAGGAAAGAATGGCAGAATGCCCCGATTCCGCAATGCATACCCTCACCGAGGAGCGCGGCGGCAAAGTTTCCGCAAGAACTGCATTTGACGCAATGCGCATGGGTGATGCAGCAGCAAAGGAAGTTGTAGATTTCTATATCAAGTGCCTCGCAGCCGGCATTACCAATACCATCAACATTTTCCAGCCCGATGTCCTCTGCATTGGCGGCGGTGTGTGCAATGAGGGCGACCCGCTGCTCCTGCCGATGAAGGCAATCGTTGCAAAGGAAGTGTACACCAGAAATTCCCCGAAGAATACGGAAATTGTCATTGCAAAGCTCGGCAACGACGCAGGTCTGATCGGTGCAGCATTTCTTGGCGCAGCGGTAAAGTAAGTGCGCTGTCAGACAAAATACCCCATCCTGCTCCTGCATGGCATGGGATTCCATGACCGACTGCCGATACATGCGTACTGGGGAAGAATTCCCCATCTTCTGCGAAAAAACGGTGCAGCTGTGTATTTCGGCAATCAGGATGGCAATGCTACCACGCAGAGCAATGCGCGGATCCTCGCCGGTGTTGTCCGTCATATTCTGGCAGAAACCGGCGCGGAAAAGCTCAACATCATTGCACATTCCAAAGGCGGACTGGAGGCACGGTATCTTGTGTCCTCGATGGGGATGGGGGATGTCATTGCCTCCATCACCACCCTGTCCACGCCCCACAACGGCTCTGTGACAGTGGATAAGCTGCTCAGCCGCTTTCCCACCATCATCCGTGCCGGTTCTGCGGTCACTGACCTTGGCAGACGGCTGCTGGGCGACCGCAACCCCCATACCTACTGGACGATCTGTCAGTTCACCACGGATTATATGCGCCGTTTCAACCTGCGCAATCCCGATGATCCGCGTGTTTTCTACCAGTCCTATGCATTCGTCATGCAATCCCCCATGAGCGACCCTGTGATGGCAATTCCCAACTGGATCGTCAGTCTGTTTGAGGGAGAGAATGACGGTCTGCTTACCCCGAAAAATGCAGAATGGACGAATTTCCGCGGTATTTATACCGGAACGACGCAGCGCGGCATTTCCCATCCGGACGAAACAGATTATCGTCGTTTTCGTTTTACGAAGCAAGAGCCTGTCGGTGAACGTGAAATTTCCGACATGGCACAATTCTACCTTTGTATTGCAGAGGATTTGAAAAGGAGAGGATTCTGATGCAAACCATTCTGTTGATCGTTCTTGCAGCTTACGCAGTCATTAGCCTGGTTGCGTTCGCGTTCTATGCATCCGACAAGAAAAAGGCAAAACAGGGTGCATGGCGCGTACCGGAAAAGGTGCTGCTCGGACTTGGTTTTCTCGGCGGCAGTATTGGTGCGCTGCTTGCCATGAAATTTCTCCGCCACAAAACAAAGCACTGGTATTTCTGGGCAGTCAATATCGCCGGTCTTGTCTGGCAGGTCGGGCTGGTGGTGTTTTTGCTGATTCAAATTGTAAAATAAGAATCACACTGCTACGATGTAAAATCTAAATCTTGAATGAAAAAGCGGGATTCGGGTGACTCCCCGCGGGGCGGGCAATGTCGTCAACTTTAGGAAAGTTGTGCAAAAATCGCCCACCCCCCTGCCCCCCTCCCAGAGGGAGGGGGGATTAAATCGGGGGCTGCGCCCCCGATCCCCGCTTCCGCCTGCGGCGGTTTTTTGG
>SVNO01000089.1 GCA_015066845.1 Ruminococcus sp.
GCACCTCCCCCGCGAAGCGGGGGAGGGATATGCGGGGGTTGCACCCCCGAGTCCCGCTTTTTTATTTAAGATTTAGAACTTACATAGTACTAATCCTCTTAACTCGAATAGACAAAAGTCTATTCGAGTTTAGCCGCCAGAGGCGGCGTAGGGGATTGCATGATAAGCAGACAGCCCAAATCTTTGATTTGGTGCTGGTCGCTTATACATAGTAGACAGCAATTGGCGTAGCCAATTGTAGCCTGCGATAGCAGGCGTTCTCCAAAACTCCTATGTCTATAGGAGTTTTGGGGATTAGTATTAATAGTTAGTACCGCCGGCCGCGAATATATTACAAAAATTTACCTGCAAAATTTGCCCTGCTGTATGCAGGGCAAACAAACTATGCCTGTGTCTTCGGCTTTTTGCTGCCGAATTTGTTTTCTGTACCATTCCTCAGACGTTCAATATTGCTGCGGTGCATCCAGATAATCGTTGCAGCCATGACTGCGGTCAATCCAAAATGCAGTGCAAGCCGCCAGAGGTCGTAGCCGTCCCAGCGGACATACTGGGAAATGACCGTTACAAACGGGGCACATGCTGTCGCAATGATGGAGGAAAGACTGACATACTTGGAGCATATCAGGATCAGGGCAAAAATGCCGATAAGAATGCAGAACACTCTCCAGTCGAGCACGAGAAAGACGGATACGCCCACCAGTACACCCTTGCCGCCCTTGAAACCATAGTACAGAGGGAAAACATGTCCCAGAATGGCAGTCATACCGGCTACATAGCCGATGAAATAGACATCGTATTCACTGCCCATAATGCCCTGTGCAATCAGGTCACGGCTGAGCAGTACGGCCACTACACCCTTGCCAAGGTCGCCGATGAGCGTCAGCAATGCGCAGAGCTTGCCGAAGCAGCGCAGGGTATTGGTCAGACCGGCATTGCCGCTGCCGAATTTGCGGACATCCTCATGCTTGAGCAGGCGCACAACCATGATGGAAGAATTGATGCTGCCCATCAGATAGCCAATCGCCGCAGCGATGATAATGCATAAAATAAGTTTCCCAATCATGCTGCCCCTCCGTTATGCGTCATTGCGGTTGCGTTCGCGGATGATGAAGCGCACGGGTGTGCCCTCCAGCCCGAATGTTGTGCGAATCTGGTTCTCAATGTATCTCTGGTAGGAGAAGTGGAACAAGTCCGCGCGGTTGACGAACATGACAAACGTCGGGGGCTTGGTAGAAGCCTGCGTCATGTAGTAAATTTTCAGTCTGCGTCCCTTGTCGGACGGAGGCTGTACTCTTGCAGTTGCATAGGCAAGCACATCATTGAGCATACCGGTGCTGATGCGCATACTATTCTGGTCGGCAACGAATTTAATCATCTCAAAGAGCTTTTCCACGCGCTGTCCGGTCTTTGCGGAAATGAAGATAAACGGCACATAGGACATGAAGCTGAAATCTTCCTCCAGCCGTGCACGGTATTCCTGCATGGTCTTGTCATTCTTTTCAATGGCATCCCACTTATTGACAGCCACGATACATGCCTTGCCCTGTTCATGGGCATAACCTGCAACCTTGGAATCCTGCTCGGTAAAGCCGGTGGTCGCGTCGATCATAATCACGCACACATCAGCGCGGTCAACTGCCATATAGGCGCGCAGTACGCTGAAATGCTCGATTTTCTCCGTAATCTTGGACTTTTTGCGGATACCGGCTGTGTCGATAAAGACAAATCTCCCCTCCTCGCGGTCGATGATGGTATCCGTTGCATCACGCGTTGTACCTGCCATATCCGATACGATCACACGTTCCTCGCCGGCAATGCGGTTAATCAGGGAGGATTTACCGGCATTGGGCTTGCCGATTACGGCAACGCGGATATCTTCCTCGCCGTATTCGTCCTCGTCCTTTTCCGGAAAATACTTCATAACCTCGTCAAGCATATCGCCGGAGCCGTGACCATGCACGGAGGACACCGGAAACGGGTCGCCCAGACCGAGATTGTAGAATTCATAGACTTCCATGGGAGTTTCGCCCAGTGTATCGCATTTATTCACGCACAGCACAATGGGCTTTCCACTTTTCATGAGCATGTCGGCAACGGCATAGTCATTCGCCGTCACACCGCTGCGCACATCGGTTACAAAGATGATCACATCCGCATGGTCAATGGCAAGCTCTGCCTGCTGGCGCATGAGGGTGAGCATCCTGTCATCTTCCTTCGGCTCAATACCGCCCGTATCGACAAGCATGAATTGTCTGCCGCGCCATTCGCATTTGGAATAGATGCGGTCGCGCGTCACACCGGGAGTATCCTCCACAATGGACAAACGCTGTCCGATGAGTTTATTGAACAGTGTGGATTTTCCGACATTCGGTCTGCCCACAACCGCTACAACTGGTAATGCCATAATCGTATCCTCCTTTAATAGGTAATGCCCAGAACTGCGTCAAGCAATTCATAGCCGTCATTCGGCACAAGGCGGATTTTCGTCTGCAATGCCTGCTCGACCTCTCCGATGGTCACATCATCGAGGAACACGTCACTGTCGCGCCGTATCATGCTTGACGAAAGCAGAAGCTCCTCGCCAAGGTCGCGCCCTTGCAGCTGTGCAATCAAATCCTGTCCGGTAATCAGTCCCGTCACGGTAATGCTTTCGCCGAAAAAGTCATTGCGGATGGGAATGACGCTGCACGTCAGCCCCTCCCATTGCTCCTCCGCGCGTTCTATCAGGCTGCGGAGAAATGCACAGGGGGAACAGCCCGTGGCAATCGTGCAGGTTCTTGGCAGCCGGTCGGGTTCTGCGTCCGCCAGTGCCGCTTCAAATTCATCGGCAAGCGAACGGAGCATTCCCACGCCGTTTTCATACTGGGGATAGCCCTCATAATATGCAGCATCCGGAAGCTCCTGCTGTGCAAGCAGGAAGAATTCATCCGAGGGGAACACCGTGCGTGTACCAAATTCTGCAAGGAATTTCTCCTGAAATTCGGCAATCAGCTCCAGCGTCTGCGCTGCGGTTTCCTTGGTGAAGGGCACGAGGGGGTAGAGTCCCTCACGGTATTTCGACAAGCCCACCGGCACAACGGCAACACTCTGGAGATGGGGCATCATGCGCCCGAAGTCCGTCAGTGTACGCCGCAGTTCCTCCCCGTCATTGAGCGTCGGGCAAAGCACAATCTGGCAGTTGAGCTGAATGCCAGCCCTTGCCATCTGCCAGAGATAGTCAAGCTTTTCTCCGGCAAAGCGGTTGTTCATCATCTTGCACCGCAGCTCTGGATTGGTGGTATGCACGGAAACGTTGATGTTCAGCTTCATGCGGATGATGCGGTCAATATCCGCCTGCGACATATTCGTGAGCGTCACATAATTACCCTGTAAAAAGGACAGCCTCGCGTCATCATCCTTGAAGTAGAGCGTTTCGCGCATTCCGGGGGGCATCTGGTCAATGAAACAGAACACGCATTGATTACGGCAGGAAAGCTTCTTGTCCATCAGAAAGCTTTCAAATTCCAGACCGAGGTCATCGTATTCGTCCTTGTCAATGGTACATGTGAACATCTCGCCGCCGCGTTCGAGCACAAGCTCCACCTGCGTTTCTGCCGCATAGAACATGTAGTCGAGCACATCGCGCACCGCATGTCCGTTCATGCTGACGAGTTTGTCGCCGTCCGCAATGCCTGTTCTGTCCGCCGGTGATCCCTTGACCACACCGGTTATTGTTACCATATGCCCACCTCCTATTGTAAATTGGGGACGCACTGCGGTGAGGCTTGCCTCTCCGCTTCCCCGCAAGCTCAGTCGCTCCACGGCAAGGGCAGTGCTTTCCCCCATACCCCCTTGTTCACATAAAAACGGAGAGAAGTCCTTGCCCTCTCTCCGTCCGCCTTATGTTGATACTTATTCAGCATCCATCTTCAGAACTTCTACACCCTTGTAGAAACCGCAGTTCTTGCAAACCTTGTGCGGAGCCTTCAGCTCGCCGCAGTGGTCGCATTTGCTCATTGCCGGAGCTTCCAGCTTCCAAACAGCACTGCGTCTCTTGTTCTTTCTTGCCTTGGACGTTTTTCTCTTCGGTACAGCCATTTTGGCACCTCCTTACAGCCGATTCACATCGGTTATTCACTCATACAATCACAATCTGTTTCATTCCTGTCGCAGCCGCATACCGGACAAAGTCCTTTACAATCCTCCCTGCACAGCAGTTTGGACGGCAGCTCCAGCAGCAAATCAGAAATTGCAATCTCTGCTGCATCAATGCTCTCTGCCTTAGCAATCACATAGTTTTCTTCCTCATCCTCGGATTGCAGCTCACGCACAACAACGTGTTCTGCATCGAATGCGAAATCCTGCACTGTTTCTTTCAGGCAGCGGTCACATGTGACCAGCAGGGAAAAAGCAATATGCAGCGTCAATGTGACAACGCCGGCACGGTTTTCGATCCTTCCCTCCACGCGAACCGGTGTGGAAAAGACATAACCACGCACCTGCTCCAAACGCTCCCCCTCAATCGCAAAGGACGTATCCATGGACGTTCCGGGGATGTTCAGCACATTTTTGATTTTCATCAGCATAACATATTCCTCATTCTACTGAGCACCACAAATTATATTATAGCGAATTACCGCCAATTTGTCAAGCCCTTTTGAAAAAAATCAGAAAATTACACGAAATCCGGCAGCGAAAAGCCGCCGGTTTCGGGTATTTCTCAGATGAACTGCTTACAGATACTTGGTAATAGACTCCGGCAGCTCGTCATTGTCAGCGGATACTGTGAAAGTAACGAGTGTATCGTTGCCTGTCAGTGCTGCAATCTTATCGAGCATCTTGCCGAGTGCCTCGAAATCAGCACCGCCAATTTTCAGAATGCCGTCAATGAAAATTTCCTTGATGTCGTAGTTGCCTGCGAGCATACCAGCGACAAAGCCGTAGAAATTATCGTAGCCTGCAATATCAAACTGCTCAACGCCTACCCAGCGAACCTTGTAGCTGATGGAACGGCGCAGTGTTTCGCCCTTTTCAATGCACACGAGGCAGCCGTTTGTCTCTGCAACAGCAGTGTTGATTTTGTCGATGAGGATCTTGGTCTTGCCAGTACCCTTTCTTCCGGTAATCAGTTGAATCATAAGTAAAACTCCTTTCAATGCCTTACGGCATATTGATGCAATGGTTCTATATCACTGCCAGAGGGCAAATGTCCTTTGACAGAAAATAGCGTAGTGTTGCTGTGTTTTTTAGCCTAATAGGGATTTTGCGAAAAATCAGCCGTTGAGCTTTGCTTCCAGAGCAGCCTTTGCGCCCTCATAGCCGGGCTTGCCGAGCAGTGCAAACATATTTGCCTTGTAGCTCTCTACACCGGGCTGGTTAAAGGGATTCACACCCAGAACATAGCCGGATACTGCACATGCCTTCTCGAAGAAGTAAATCAGGTAGCCAAGGCTCTCCTCGGTGGTGTCGTCCAGCTCAAGAATAATATTCGGAACGCCGCCCTCTGTGTGCGCCAGTACTGTACCCTCGAATGCCTTGCGGTTAACGATGGACATATTCTGACCTGTCAGGAAGTTCAGACCATCCAGATTCTCTGCGTCATCCTCCAGATAGAAATCATGCTTGGGTGTCTTGATGTCCACAACAGTCTCAAACATCAGGCGTGTGCCCTCCTGAATGTACTGTCCCATGGAGTGCAGGTCGGTGGAGAATACAACGGATGCCGGGAAAATACCCTTGTTATCCTTGCCCTCGCTCTCGCCGAACAGCTGCTTGTACCACTCGGAGATCGG
>SVNO01000020.1 GCA_015066845.1 Ruminococcus sp.
TCTCAGCTTGCACTGTATAAGAAATACCATTACAATCCATTTCTGGATACGCTGCCGCTGCTCTTGCAGATTCCGATTGTTCTGGGATTGGTCGGTGTTATCTACAGACCGCTGCGTTTTGTACTGAACATTGACACAGATGTCATTGACCAACTGCATACATGGCTGACGGATACCTGCGGCATCACGGATGCAGGAAATATGTACGAGCTGAAAATTATGGAACTGCTGCAGGCAGGCACTCCCCCTCCCTCCGCTGCCGCACCGGATATGATTACAAAAATCACCGAATTCAGCATGATGTTTCTGAAGATTGATCTGGGCAGAACACCGTCCCTGCACGATAACCCGATACTGCTGCTGATTCCGCTTCTGGCAGGTGTCAGCGCGTGGGTACTGTGCGCTGCACAGAATCGTCTGAATGTTTTGCAGCTGGCACAGGGAAAGCTGAACAAAATTCTCACAACCGTGTTTCTGGTCGCATTTTCCACATATTTTGCATGTATCGTACCCTGCGGCGTTGGCTTGTACTGGATTGCAGGCAATCTGTTTGCAATCCCGATGATGCTTCTGACAAATCTTCTGATTCCGCCTAAAAAGTATGTCGATTATGCACGTTTGCAGGAAATGCGGACGCAGAAGCTGCAAAAGGAAGCGGAATTCCGGCAGTACAGAAAACGGGAGAGGGCAGATTACAAACGCTTTTTTGCGCAGAACAATATGCAGCTCATGTTCTATTCGGAGCAGAATGGATTCTACAAGTATTTTTCCGGTATGATTGATTATCTCTGTCAGCATACGGATATCACCATCCATTATGTCACCAGTGACCCGAATGACCGCATTTTTGACGATACAAGGGAACAGATTCAGGCATACTATATTGCAAGTGACCGGTATCTGGTGCCGTTGTTCATGAAACTGGAAGCGGACATGTGCGTTATGACCATGCCGGACCTTGAGAAGTACCATATCAAGCGTTCAAGAGTCCGCGATGATGTAGAATATGTATTTGCCTGTCATGGAATGGGCAGTATTTCCCTTTACCGCAAGGGTGCATTGGATTGGTTTGATACAATTCTCTGTCCGAATGCAGACCAGGCAAAGGAAATCCGAGCCTATGAAACACTTTATGATACGCCGCAAAAGCTGCTCGTAGAAGCAGGCTATCCCTTCATTGACCAGCTGATCGCTGATTATCAGAAGCAGGAACATCCACGCCATGAAATTCCGCAGATCATCATTGCACCGTCATGGCAGAAGGATAATATCATTGACCTTTGTGCAGAGCAGTTATTGGATGTACTGTCTGAATCGGGATTTTCCATTATTCTGCGTCCCCATCCGCAGCAGGTGCGGCATGAACCGGAACGGTTTTCTATGATGAAAGAACGCTTCCAGAAGTATCCGAACATCGAAATACAGACGGATTTTTCAGGGAATAACCCCATCATGGAATCCGACCTTCTGATTACGGACTGGTCGGATATTGCATGGGAATATGCGTTTGCAACAAAGCGTCCCGTTCTTTATATTGACACGCCCATGAAGGTCATGAATCTGGAATATGAACAGATCGGCATTGAGCCTATCAATAAGACCTTGCGTACACAAATCGGAGAGGTGCTGTCACTGGAGCGTATGGACACCGTTTGCGAGGTAATACGCAGGATGCTCCAGAACAAGGAAGAATACAGTGAACGTATCACAAGAGTGATGCATGAACATTTGTACAATGTTGGTTCGAGCAGTGAAATCTGTGGAAGATATATCTCAAAATCACTGCAAAACAGACTATAGGCAACCGCATAAAGGACGTGCAAAGCCCCAGGCGGTCTTTGCGCGGTGCTGTCTATAACGCTTCAGCTGCCCCTCCCTCAGGGAGGGGCAGCTATAAAGGTGCAAGATGATGCATATTTCAAACAAGCAGAACATACCGTTTTCCGCGCAGAAACTCGAACAGCTTGCAGGAATCCTGCACTGTCAGCCGGAGGACATTACCGAAATTGAAGTGCTGAAAAAAGGAATGACCAATCAGTCCTTTCTGTTCTCCTGTCGGGGAGAACAGATGATTTTCCGCATTCCCGGAAAAGGAACGGACTGCCTTATCAATCGGTTTCAGGAAGCGGAGGTATACCTGAAAATCGCTGGTCTGGGACTGTGTGACGATGTGGTATATATTGATGCTGCCACAGGTTACAAAATCACCCGATACTTAAAAAATGTACGTTCCTGTCATCCGGAAAACGAAGCGGATGTCCGGCTCTGCATGAAAAAACTCCATGCTTTGCATGATATGCGGCTTGAGGTGGCGCACAGCTTTGATATTTTTCAGCAGATTGCTTATTACGAAAGTCTTTGGAACGGGATGCCCTCTGTTTATGCGGACTATTTGCAGACCAAAGCTTCCGTCTTTTCTCTCATGCCATATATCCGCAAGCATTCCAAGGAATGGTGTCTGGCACATATTGACGCAGTACCGGATAATTTTCTGTTTACAACGAATGATGACGGAACGGAACAGCTTCAGTTGACCGACTGGGAATATGCGGGTATGCAGGATCCGGATATTGACCTTGCCATGTTCTGTATTTACAGCGGCTATGACCGCAGCAGAATCGACGCACTGATTGACATTTATTTTGACGGAACATGTGAGGATTCGATACGAATCAAAATTTATGCCTATGTTGCAGCCTGCGGATTACTGTGGAGCAACTGGTGTGAATATAAAAGTCAGCTTGGCATAGAATTCGGAGAATATGCTTACAGACAATATACCTATGCCAAGGAATACAGTGCATTTGTAAGGAGGCTTCTGAACAATGCATAAAATTGAACGTGCGGTGATTCTTGCAGCAGGTAAAGGGGAACGGCTGCGTCCGGTAACACTTGATACGCCTAAGCCGCTTGTCAGAGTCAATGGCGTGAGGATGATCGACACCATTCTCAATGCGCTTCTTCATCATGGGATTACTGAGATCTATGTCGTGACAGGCTACTGCAAAGAGCAGTTCTGTGAACTTGCCCATGACTTTCCGCAGATTGTATTACTGGACAATCCGTGGTACGAAAGCTGCAATAATATTTCCTCCCTGTATGCAGCAAGGGAACACCTTGAGAATGCCTTTATCATTGACGGGGATCAGATGATTCATTCGGAAGCGGTGCTTTCGCCGTATTTTGAACGTTCCGGCTACAATGCCGTCTGGATGGAACGGTCTGAAAACGAATGGATGATGACTGTACAGGATGGGATCGTAACCGGCTGCCAAAAAAACGGCGGAACGGATGCGTGGCAATTATACAGCATCTCACGCTGGAGTGCGGAAGACGCCAGAAAACTGCGCCGACATCTTGAACTTGAATTTGTGCAAAACAATAACCGCCAGATTTACTGGGATGATATTCCGATGTTCTGCCATGCGGATGCCTATACACTGGGCATTACGCAAATGAATGCGCAGGATGTACTGGAAATTGATACACTTGCAGAGCTGATTCATGCCGACAGCTCCTACCGACATTATCATGAGGGCTAAACAATGAAACATACAGCAACCAACAAAAGCAAAATCGACTGGATGATTACCCTTGTTCCGCTGATTCTGATATGCGGACTAAGTTTTCTGTTTTTTCTTCTGCCTGAACAATCCAACGCGATATTGAGCAGGCTCCGCTTTTTTCTGGGAGATAAGCTGGGGCTTTATTATCTTGTCATCGGTATCGGCATCTTTGGATTATCCATTTACCTTGCACTGTCAAAATATGGGGATATTGTCCTTGGAAAGGAAGAAAACAGCAAACCGAAATACAGTTTCTTCACCTGGGGAGCTATGATGTTTACCTGTGGGCTTGCAGCGGACATCTTGTTCTACTCATTTTCTGAATGGGTAATGTATGCCGCTGACCCCCATCTAAGTGAACTTGGAACGGTGCAGGACTGGGCAGGGGTATTTCCACTCTTTCACTGGAGCTTCATTCCATGGGCGTTCTATCTTGTTCTTGCCGTTGCGTTCGGCTTCATGCTCCATGTCAAAAAGCGCAGCAGAAAACGGTATTCCGAAGCCTGCCGTCCGCTTCTCGGCAAGCAGACCGATGGATTTGCCGGCAGACTGATTGACCTGCTGGCAGTATTTGCACTTCTTGCAGGTACGGCAACGACCTTCAGCGTCGCAACCCCACTCATGGCAGAAATCATCACGGAATTGTTCGGTCTTACCATCAGCCGCCGCCTGATTACTGTCATCATCCTGTTGATTACCTGTGCGGTTTACACCTATTCCCTGCTGCACGGATTCAAGGGTATCAGCATACTGGCAAAGCTCTGCATTTATCTCTTTTTCGGATTGCTGCTCTTTGTCCTGCTGACAGGCGGTCAGACAGGGTACATCCTTGAAACTGGTTTTTCCTCCTTTGGAAAAATGATACAGCATTTTATAGAGCTTTCCACCTATTGTGACCCATTGCGTACAACGTCCTTTCCGCAGAACTGGACGATTTACTATTGGGCATACTGGATGGTATGGTGTGTTGCTGCACCGTTCTTTATTGGGAGCATTTCAAAAGGCAGAACAATCCGTCAGGTGATTTTTGGCGGTTATCTGTTCGGTGTCGGCTCTACACTTTGCAGTTTCATCGTTCTTGGGAATGAAACGATGGGCATTCAGATGCATGAACAGGCAGATTTTATTCAGGAATATGTAAGTACAGGAGATTTGTATGCCATGATTATTCACATGATGGAAAAAATGCCGTTTTCTGTACCAATCATGCTGGTTGTGTTGGTGACGATGATTGCATTTTATGCGACATCCTTTGATTCCATTGCGCTCATTGCATCCTGCTACAGCTACCACAAGCTTGAAGAACAGGAACAGCCGCACAAACTGGTGCAGCTGATGTGGTGCATTCTTCTGATTATTCTGCCGATTGCACTGGTTTTCTCTGAAAGCTCGATGAGCAATTTGCAGTCAGTCAGCATGATTGCGGCATTTCCGCTTGGCATCGTGATGCTGCTGATTATTGCAAGTTTCCTGAAGGATGCCAAGAACAGCATTCGGAAACACAAGGAAAATGCTGATAAAAAGGCAGAGGACAATTCATAAAAGAGAAAATCCGGTCTGTACAGCCAGACCGGATTATTTTATGGAATAATTTCATAAACGCCCCACTGCCAGCAGAGCTTTGTGCCAATGTCGCAGCCGAACGGGAGCAGTGCCATGGCAATCGGCATCATTTCCTCGCTGTCAATATCCGTGCGGCGCAGCTGTGCGTAATCGCCCTGAATATCGACAACTATGTAATAATAAGGTCCCATTTGTTCCTCCTTTATTCCGCGGCAACACGGCGCAGTTCCTCGCGTGCGTTTTCGAGCATGAGTGCGCTGGGATTGTCGCCGCCCATGATACGCGCGATTTCTTCCGTCCTGCCGTCAAAATCGAGCAGATGCACCTGTGTGACGGTGCGTTCGTCCTCGGTATGCTTTTCAATCATGTAATGCGTGTCCGCCATCACGGCTATCTGGGAAAGATGGGTAACGCAGAGCACCTGTCGGCTGCGGCTGATTTCGCGTAGCTTAATGCCGATTTTCTGCGCTGCCTTGCCGCTGACACCGGTGTCGATCTCGTCAAAAATCAGGGTGGGGATGCTGTCGCGGTCTGCGATCACAGATTTGAGCGCGAGCATAATACGCGACAATTCACCGCCGGATGCGATTTTTGAGATGGGTTTTGGCAATTCGCCCTTATTCGCGGAAATCAGGAACGTCACCGTATCGCGCCCCTGAATGGTCAGCTTGCCCTGTTCCTGCTGTACGGTCAGCACGACATTGGGCATGTCCAGAAACCGCAGTTCCTCGGAAACACGCGAAACGAAACGATTTCCGACCTGCTCGCGGTACTCGGAAAGTGCTCGTGCCTTTTCAGTCACGTCCGCAAGCAAAGCCTGCTTTTTCTCCTCAAGCTCCGTGATTCTGGCAGTATCGGTCTGCATCTGCCCCATTTCCGTTGTCGCGCTCTCGTAAAGGGTGAGCAGCTCGTCAAAGTCGCAGAAAAACTGCTTTTTCACCTGCGCAATGGCATGGTATCGCTGGCGCAGCTTCTGGGCGCGGCTTTCATCAAGACTCACACCGTCTGCCATATGCCGCAGGTCGCCGGCAATGTCTTTCAGCTCAATGATTGCCGCCCTGAGTCGCTCCATCGGCTCGTCCGTGCCGGAATAAACATCCTCAATCTCGCGCAATTGCTGCATGGCAATCTGGAGCAGTTCCACCACGCTGTCCTCCCCTTCTCCGTTGAGGATGCCGGCGGCGTTATTGAGTCCGCCGAGAATGCGCTCTGCATTTTCTGCCTGTATCAGGGCATTCTCAAGTTCTTCCTCCTCGCCGGGCTTTGGCTGGAGTGCGCCGATTTCCTGAATCTGTTTTTGCAGGAGCATTGCCCTCTGGCGGCGGTTCTGTTCCTCGCGGCGGAGTTTGCCAAGCTCCCGTGCAACTGTTTGCAGTTCGCGGAACGTATTCTGGTAAGCAGTCAGGCAGGAAGTATCACCGCCGAATTCATCGAGCACCTGCAAATGGTGCTCCGATGAAAGTAAAATCTGGTTGTCATGCTGCCCGTGGATGGAAATGAGGAGCGTACCGATTTCACGCAATGCGGAAACGGACGCGGTTTTTCCGTTAATTCTGCCAACGCTGCCGCCGTCCGCGCGAATCTCACGCGTCAGCGTAATCTGGCGTTCTTCGCAGGAAATCGCCATTTCTGCAAGCAGCTCCAACACATTGTCGGACAGATTGGTAAATAATGCCGTCACGCAGGCACGTTCGCAGCCCGTGCGCACCCAATCCTTGGAAACGCGCTGCCCAAGGACTGCCTGAATGCCGTGAATCAAGATGGATTTACCGGCACCGGTTTCACCTGTGAACACATGGAATGCATCGCGGAAACGGATACATGCCTTTTCAATGACGGCGAGGTTTTCAATATACAATTCTTCTAACATGCACTCACCTGCCCTGAATTTCTGACAGCATCTCTGCTGCGTAGCGTTTCGCCTGCGCGGCGGTGCGGATCAACACGAAAATTGTGTCATCTCCGGCAAGCGTACCGACCACATCGGGACGGACGATTTCATCCAACACCGTGCAGACTGCCTGTGCAGTGCCGCTGCGGCATTTGATGGCAACCGTATTTCCGGCATAATCCACGCCAACGATATTACCGGCGAACAAATCCGAATGGGGCAGCGGTGCATCGGATACGACATAGCGGTAATTGCCGCTGCTGTCGGCTTTTTTGATGAGATTCAGCTCGCGGATATCGCGGGAAATAGTTGCCTGTGTCACAGGATAGCCGCGCTCCGTGAGCAATGCCTGCAATGCATCCTGATTGGAAACGGCATTGGTTCGAATGAGTTCCATGATTTCCATTTGTCTTGCGTATTTCATGTACGTTTCCTCCGGCGGTTATTGTTCGGGGAAGCCCTTGACGGAGTGCATGAGTTTGTGGTGCACTGCGTCATAAAAATTGGATTTTTTCAATTGCAGCAGGGAGATTTCATGCGACGACCGGCAAAGCTCCAGCCGGTAGTTGGATGGGAATGCAATGGGGGCTTCGCCATCCGCGCTCAGGAAAATCTGCCGTTCGCTGCCTGCGGTATGTGTGATTGCAATGCGGCGTTCCGCGGACAAAAGCATGGGACGATTAAAGAGGGAATGCGGACAAATCAACGCAATTTCCATGCATTGCAGCTCCGGTTCAATGATTGGCCCGCCTGCGGACAGGGCATAGGCTGTCGAGCCTGTCGGCGTACTGCACACCATGCCGTCTGCACGGAATTGTCCGAGCAGGATGTTGTCGGCGTAGATGGAGAACGGGAAAACCTTCCCCATGGACGCAGAAACAGCAATGTCATTGAGTGCGGTAAAGCAGGTTTTTGTACCCTCGCCCGTCAGTTCGCCATGCAGAAGCATCCGTCTGGAAACGGAATAGTCCCCCTCCGTCAGCCTGCCCAGCATATCCAGTTCATCTGCCTCCATACTTGCCATGAAGCCGAGATAGCCGGTATTGATGCCGAGCAGCAGAGCCTTTGAACCGATCATCTGCTTTGCGCAGCGCAGGATTGTGCCGTCACCGCCGATGGCAATGACAATATCCACCTCATGCGCAAGTGTGAAAAATGTCCCGCATTGCACCTGCGCGAGGGAGGAAAATTCCGCTGCATATGCGGTATCCACATAGCAGACCGCGCCGAGCTTATCAAGGCGTTTGCAGACCTCCAATGCACAGGGGAATGCATTTTGCTTTTGAAAATTCGGAAAAATCGCCACTTTCAGCATAATTTATCCCCCATTTATCTCCGCTTCACGAATCATTTTTACCAAATCAAGCTGCGGTTCTGCCTGATTGCTGCCCTTGACAAGATAGACAAGGTATTCTGTATTTCCCTTTCCCTCACCGCCGCGGATGGGGGATACGCATAAGCCCTGCACGGAAAAACCGATGCTTCGCGCAAAAGCCGTTACATTCTCAATCACGGACTTGTGCGCAGATTCGGACTTGACAATACCACGCTTTCCGATTTGTTCCCTGCCTGCCTCAAACTGGGGCTTAATCAGTGCCACGCATTCGGAATGCTCTGCAAGCAGTGCATAAACGGCAGGGAGAATCAGCGTCAGAGAAATGAATGAAACATCAACGCTGCAAAAGTCCGGTATTTCGGAAAAATCCGCCGGTGCCATCAGACGGACATCCCGTTCTTCCAGACAGACAACCCGTGCATCCTGCCGCAGCTTATCGTCAAGCTGTTTCTTGCCGACATCAATTGCATATACTTTCTTTGCGCCGTGCTGGAGCATACAATCCGTAAAACCGCCCGTGGACGCGCCGACATCCATGCAGATTCGTCCCTCCACGGTGACAGGAAAGCGGTGCAGTGCTTCACGCAGCTTCAGTCCGCCCTTGCCGACATAGGGAATATCCTCCCCGATGAGCGTGAGCGTGTCATTGTCCCCCACCATCTGTGAGGGCTTGGTGCAAATGCTGCCGTTATGCAGCACAAGTCCGTCTTTCAGCAGCCGCTTTGCGCGGGAACGGCTCTTACAAACGCCGCGTTCTGCCATTGCAATATCAATTCTTTTTTCCATACTCATAAATATACCGGCAAACAGCGTGTTCGGACAGCTTCAGCCTTTCCAGCAAAGACGGAATGGAGGCATGGCGCAGGAAATCCGTACATGCCACGCGCATATACCTGCCGCCAAAGCCGTGCTCTGCAAGCATCGTGCCGAAAATTGATGAAATACCGCCGTTTTCCATACTCTCCTCAAAGAAAATGATGGTCTGATAACGCTTCACAAGCTCTGCAAGCTCCTGCGCAACCGGCAGAATTCTGGTAAGCTTGAGAAGGCTTGTGGGATAGCCGCTTTTCTGGCAGGTGCAGTGTGCGCGGTATACTGCGTCATAGGTTCTGCCATAGGAAATGAGCAGAATATCGGCATTTTCATCCTCTGTGAGGGTGTAATCCGTATTCAGCTCGCCGCGCGGAAAGGACATCAGCTTCTCATCGCCGCGCGGATAGCGCACAGCGGCAATGCCGGTGTCACGGAGGATTGCCTGCTGCATACACAGGCGCAGCTCCTCATAACACGCAGGGGCGTAGATGGTTGTATTGGGGATGGAAGTGAGCATGGGAATATCAAACATGCCCTGATGGGTTTCGCCGTCCTCACCAACCACACCAGCGCGGTCAATGCCCAGTACCAGATGATGACCGCCAATGGCAACATCGTGGACAAGCTGGTCATAGGCGCGTTGTAAAAATGTGGAATATACTGCAAAAACCGGAACCATTCCCGTACTTGCAAGTCCTGCGGCAAAGGTGACGGCATGTTGCTCGGCAATGCCCACATCGAAAAATCGTTCGGGAATTTCCGCTTCAAAATACTGCAATCCCGTGCCGTATTTCATTGCCGCAGTAATGGCGCAAATCTGCGGATGCTCCTTGGCAAGGTGCACAAGCTCCTTTCCGAACACGGTCGAATAGCAGTCCGCGCCAGAGATTTCAGGGTTGCCTGTCATCATGTCGAACTTGGAAACGCCATGGAACTGGCTGGGGTTCTTTTCTGCCGGAAGATAGCCCTTTCCCTTGATGGTCTTGACATGGATAAATACGGGACAGTCATAGCGTCTGGCAGTGCGCAGAACTTCTTCCAGATCCTGCTGGTCATGCCCGTCCACAGGCCCGAAATAGACAAAGCCCATCTGTTCAAACAAGGTCGCCTGCCGCACAAGAATATTGCGCACACCGTCCTTTGTGCCCTTGAGCACCTTGGCAACGGGCATTCCGACATGGGGCGTATTCACAAGCACCTTTTCCACTGCCTGCTTGGTGCGCACATAGCTTTCCTTTTCGCGGATGGAACGCAGATAACCGGATACTGAACCAACATTGCCGGATATGGACATATTGTTGTCGTTGAGAATAACAATGAGATTCTTCAGCTTTCCGGCGTTATTGAGTCCTTCGAAAGCCAGACCGCCCGTCATTGCACCGTCACCGATAATGGCAACGACATGGTGATTG
Organism: Ruminococcus sp.; assembly: GCA_015066845.1. Taxonomy (GTDB): domain Bacteria; phylum Bacillota; class Clostridia; order Oscillospirales; family Ruminococcaceae; genus UBA3855. The sequence goes on from SVNO01000020.1 coordinate 10,582, forward strand.
TCCCCACGCAGGCGCATGGATTCTGCAATACCGCAAGCCACGGAAATGGACGTGCTGCTGTGACCGCTGATAAATGCGTCATGGGGGGATTCATCGGGCTTTGGAAATCCGGAAATACCGTTTTCCTTGCGGATTGTCTGAAAATCGCGCATTCTGCCCGTCAGAATCTTGTGGGTATAGCACTGATGCCCGACATCCCAGACGAATTTGTCCTGCGGTGAGTCAAAGACGCGGTGCAGTGCCATGGTCAGCTCCACTGTGCCGAGATTGGAGGCGAGATGTCCGCCGTTTCTGGAAATGACGCGTACCATCAGGGAACGGATTTCCTTGGCAATACGGCGGCACTGTGGATAGCTGAGTTTTTTCAGTTCCTGCGGAAGCTGGAGCTGGTCCAGATGAATCTCCTGCATTTCCTGCTTTTTATCAAGATTATTCATCATACTCATAATTACGCAGCTGCAAGCGGAACGAGTGCACCGACAAGAATTCCGAGCATTGCACCGCAGAATACCTGTAACGGCGTATGCCCCAGCAGCTCTTTCAACTCCTTCTTTTTGCTCTCCGCATCTGTTTCCTGAGAGAACAGGCGCAGACGAATCTGGTTCAGCTCTTTTGCGTGCATACCGGCTGCACGGCGCACACCGGCTGCGTCATACATGACAATGACACTGAGTACGCACAAGGCTGCAAAAACGGAGGATTCCCAGCCATCAACTCTGCCGGCAGCAATGGTGGCAGCGCAGGTCAATGCGGAATGGGAGCTGGGCATACCGCCAGAACCGTAAAGGCGTTCCACCTTGAAGTCGGAATGCTGGAAAAAGAACAAAATAAATTTCAATACCTGTGCACTCGCCCAGCCAACAAAGCCGGCGAGCATAATCGGATTATACATGGATTCCCCTACTTTCTTATTGTACGCGGACGAGAAGTGCATCGGTCAGCGCATGTAAAAATTCTGTGTTTTCAAACACGTCAAGCTGTGCATGGGCATAGCTTGTCAATTCCTGTGCACACTTCTGTGCTTCTTCAATGCCCAGTACTGTGACAAAGGTTTTCTTGTCCTCCTGTGCGTCACTGCCGATGGGCTTGCCCAACAGCTCCGCAGTACTGGTGACATCCAGAATGTCGTCAATCATCTGGAATGCAAGACCGACTGCTCTGCCATAGGCAGCAGCCGCCTGCTGCTGTTCCGGCGTGCCGCCGCCGCAGATGCATCCCATCTTGCAGGATGCTTCCATCAATGCGCCGGTTTTCCCAAGGCACATTGTTTCGAGCTGGTCAGCAGTCACCTGCTCCTGCGTTTCAAACTGCATGTCCATGAGCTGTCCGCCAATCATGCCGTTTGCGCCCTCGCGCTCGGAAAGTACGGAAATCAGCTCGATTTTCTGCGCCAGTGTCAGGGCAGGATGGTTTGCAAGAATCCGGAACGGCGCGACAATGAGCGCGTCCCCTGCAAGAATTGCGGCAGCCTCACCGAATGCCTTGTGACAGGAGGGCTTGCCGCGGCGCATGTCATCGTTGTCCATTGCCGGCAGGTCATCGAAAATCAACGAGGAGGTGTGCGTCATTTCCATGGCACATGCTGCTGCATCTGCCTGTTCCATCGTACCGCCGCAAATCCGGCAGAACTCATAAATGAGCACGGGGCGAATCCGCTTGCCGCCTGCGGACAGCGAGTGGCGCATGGCATCGTAAAGCATGTCAAGCGGCATGTCCGTTTCTTCCTGCATCTGTGCGACACAGCGGAGCATATACTCCTCCAAGTGGGCTGCATATTCTTTCAGCCTGCTATTCACTTCACTCATAGTATTCACACTTTCTCGTTCAGCGGTACTGGGATTTCCTGCACGGAAAGCACCGCGTTCTGTAGTAATTTATGGCACTGTGCCGAAAGCTCCATTCCCTCGGCATAGAGCGTTGCCGCTTCTTCCAGCGACAGCTGCTCCTGTTCAAGACGGGCTGTGATTTCTGCCAGTCTTTGCATCATTTCTTCATAATTCATGGGTTTCCTCCACTTTTGCTGTAATCGTTCCGTCCTGCATCCGGATATGGATGGTATCCTGCGCATGTACCTGTGCGGCAGTGGGGAGAATCTTCCCCTGTGCGTCATAGACTGCTGCATAACCGCGCTGGAGAATCCGCAGAGGGTCAAGCTGCGTGAGCTTTTCCTGCATTCTGCTGTAGTCGGATTGCCTGCGCGCAAGATAGAGCTGCATGTTCTTTTGCAGCCTTGCCGTCAGCTGTACACGCTTTTCCTCCTGAATGCGGAACCGCTGCTGTGGGGAGCACAGGCGCAGCCGGCTTTGGAGGCGTTCAAGGCGGTGCAGTTCGCGCTGTAATCTGCCCTGATAGGCAGTATGGAGCTGACGCTGTGCAATGTCTGCGCGTTCTGCAAGATGGCGCAGCTCCGGCACAGCAAGCTCTGCGGCTGCCGAGGGAGTGGGTGCACGGCGGTCTGCTACGGCATCGGCAATGGTGGTGTCGGTTTCGTGTCCGACTGCCGAAATAACGGGAATGGGGCAATTGTAAATGGCATAGGCAACGGCTTCGGAATTGAAGGCATCCAAATCCTCGGATGCACCGCCGCCTCTGCCGAGAATCAGTACGTCACAGTGCGCCTGCTCCGCTGCAAGCAATGCCGCACAGATGGACTGCGGAGCTTGCTCACCCTGTACAAGCACGGGAAAAACCTTAACGTGCACAAGGGGGCATCGTCTGCGAAGTACATGCAGAATATCCTGCAATGCCGCACCCGTGCCAGAGGTAAGTACACCGATGGTGTGCGGCAGAAAGGGCAGCTGCCGTTTGGCGGATTCTTCAAACAATCCCTCTGCACGGAGCTTGCGGATGCGCTGTTCAAGCTGTATACGCACTGCGCCCACGCCCTCGGGCTGCATATCGGTGACATTGAGCTGGTACACACCGTCACGCTCATAGACGGTTAGTGCCGCGCTGAGAATGACGTGCATTCCGTTTTCCGGCAGAAACCGCAGACGGGATGCCATGCTGCGGAACATCACCGCCTTGATGACGCTTTCTTCGTCCTTGAGGGAAAAATAGAAATGACCGGAGCGATGCGCAGTAAAATTGGAGATTTCGCCTTTGATCATGAACCGCTTCAGATTTGCATCCTCTCGGATTTTTGACGACATATAGCGGTTAATCTGTGACACTGTAAGAACCGCCATATCACGCACCATCCTTTGCAGCGCACAGAGCTGCGTAAATTGCCGTACCTGCGGCATTGTCACAGGAAAATTCCGGCTTTGCAAACACGGCATTGCGCACGGATTGCAGACGGTTCTGGATGAGCATATCGGACATCACGCCGCCGGCATACACTACAGGCAGTTCGCCCGTCTTTGCAAGGGCGCGGCTGGTCATTTCCAGAAGTACATCGGAAATGGCACAAAGGCACCGCTTGGCAATATCCGCCGGAGATTCGCCATTTTTTAATGCATTGGCGCATTGGTTCTCCAGTCCCGAAAGACAGCAGTCCAGTTCTTTCATGGTGGGCTTATAGCAAAATTGCGCCATACTCTGCATGGCAAGCTGTTCAAGAGCAACACCGCAGGGAAATTGCAGCCCCAGCATCAGTCCCACCCTGTCCACAAGCTGTCCGGCTTTGAGGTCAAGCGAGCTGGAAACGGGAGTCACACGGATGGTCAGTGTTTCGTCCGGCTCACAGAGTACGCAGTCCGTTGTACCGCCGCTGACGTGGAACGCAAGAAACCGCTGTTCCACCCAGTCCGGCTTGCCGGCAGAATGCAGTGCTGCCAGAATATGCCCGACCTGATGGCTGGTGGTATAAACCGGAACGTGCAATGCCTGTCCAAGCATCCGTGCCGTTCCTTCTCCGCAGAGAAAGCAGGGCATGTACGAGCCTTCCGCATTGCGCGGTTTTGTGGAAACGCCAATACCGGAAATACCGGAAATATCCAGTGCAGACAGGATGTCCGGCAGCTGGACGGTATGGTGGAACACCGCGTCACTCTGGCGCAGTCCCTTTTCACCAGCTTTGACAGGGAGCAGCTTCTTGGACTGCACCACTGTACCTGACAGGCTGTCATAGACGGCGGCAGAGGTGGTATAGTTACTGGTGTCCAGACCAAGGAACAATGCCATTATGCCTGCTCCTGTGCAGCTTGACGCGGCAGGCTGCGCGCATAGGCACCGAGTACACCGTTGATAAACGCGGTGTCCTCCTGATAGGTATATTTTTCGGAAATATGGATCGCCTCGCTGATGGCTACGTTGATGGGCGTTTCGGGCATGTAGGTCATCTCGAAAATTGCCATGCGCAGCAGAATCAGGTTGATACGGGCAATACGGCTGACTGCACGTTTCTTACTGAACGAAGCGATGATGCCGTCAAGCTCCTCAAGATGGGAGAGAACACCCTCCACCAGCATTCTGACAGGCTCGTCCACAGTGATTTCCTCAACTTCCTCTGCAATCGCATACAGCTCATCAATGCTGTCATCACGAAGGGATGCTTCAAATAAAATCAGATATGCATTTTCTCTGCACTCATGCTTTGTCATAATTACCTCCTGCATATTCCTCCGGTATGCGGCAGCACCGCACACCGGAGCTACTTTTGTTACGCGTCAAATTCCACGCCGCTGACTTCTACATTCACATTGACAGCCGTTACGCCCGTCATATCCTGTACGCTCTGCTTGACCGTCTGCTGAATTTGCTTTGCCACTGTCACGGCACGGTAGCCGCTTTTGAGGACAACGCGGATGGTCACGGCAATTGCACCGCCGAGGTTTTCAATGCTCACCGGAGCTGTCATTATTCCGGAGGAGGCAAGATGTGCCACACCCTCAACTTCACGCGCTGCAAGGGATGCAACCTTGCACAGAACTTCATCAGAGATTCTGATAGAGCGTTCGCCGGATTTCACTTTATCCATGATACTACTTCCTTTCCTTGTCTGAATGCGTATGATTTTCCAGAAATTGGTAAATTACAGTGATTTTTTCTGAAAAACATTCACCCATCTTCTATTATACCAAAAAAATCAGAAAAGTACAACTATTTTACTTCAAAAATTCTGATATTTTCTGAAGAAATTGAAACTTCCCCCAAAATGATGTCCTTGATGAGGGCTGCATCGGCGGCTTCGAGCCCCTCCGACCGGACAACGACCTTGGCAGATTCGCCGTCAAGGTACACAACACAGTCGGTAAAGCCCTGTGAACGGATGAGGGATTCAATATTTCCCTCGCATTCGATGAGATTGGACACCTCGACAGCATTGAGGGCGGTGGTAATGATTTCATTCTCTGTCAGGTCACCCCCGCCCATAATCATCTGGAGCGTCTGAACAGCTGCATCACGGTTGGTAGTCTTTTCCAGCCGTGCCTGTGCAAAGAAATCCGCGCTTGCCGATTCCGCATCGGTGGTGGTCTGTGCCTCCTCCTGCGGTTCAGGGGATTGTGCCTTTGCGCTGACAAATTCCGTATCGCCGTACTGCTCCTCACCGGCGGTCAGCTCCGCGGTGGGGGTGGTGACGGATAATTCGGAACCGGCAAGGGCATAGTTGATGTACACTGCCACGGCGAGCATGACGCTCAGGCAGGAAAGAACGATCTGACGTTTACCGATAATGATGGATGGTTTTTTCATAAACATAACTCCTTTCATATGCAAATGGCTGCTATGCAAGCCGCGTCACATAGATGTTTGCGGTGGAAATACCGCAGGCAACGGAAACGGCATTGTAAACAGCTTCCTTCACAGTACTGCGTTCGCCGCCCTCACAGGCTACCACAACGCCGGTAATGGGCGGATGGGTGACGGATTCCACAAGGGCTTCGCCGCCGCTGCCGCCGATGGTCACATAGGTGCTGCGGTTACGCACCTGTGCATCGGATACAAGACTGTCCCCCTCTCTGGCATAGTGAAATTCCTCGCTGCCCTGTACTGTCACAAGTACCTGCACTCTGCCGACACCTGCCATGCCTGAGAGCATTGCTGTCAGGTCCTCCTGCATCCGCAGGCGGTAGGCTTCGGGGGTTTCGGTTTCCGTCTGCATCAGCGGTGCTGCATCCTGCGGCACATCCGTGGACAGGACGGAGGACAGGAGAATACAGCCCATGCCGAGAATGCCGAGCAGGACAATGGCATGTACCGGATCAATCCGCCGTATCTTCTGCAGGATGCTGTGAAACATTGAGCAAAACCTCCTTTCCGCAGTGGGTTTGCAGAATTGTACGCGCCCGCTGTACATCGCTGCACACAGCACTGACCTCACTAATAGATATGCACTGCTCGTCATCAATATGAATCTGCACGGTAAGCTGGGTGCAGGAGATGCCGTTTTCAGCGAGGAGCTTTTCAATTGCTGCCTGTGTGCACCGCTTGGTTTCGTCAAGCAAAATTTCCTGTGCATCCTGCGCCAGACGGTCGGTCTGTGCATTTACCTGCGCACTGGCAAGCGCAGTCGGGGGGATGCGCAAATCCATCCGCAGAAGCGGCGCGCCCAGTCCGATGGCAAAGAGGAGGGATACGAGGAAGCGCACCTGCCGTTCAAAACGGCGGGCAGGACGGAGCATATTGCAGATACCGATGGCAATGCTGAGCATACAGGCGGTGATGAAGATGGTTCTGAGTTGGTTCATGCATTCTCCTTTCAGGGATTGGTACCGCCGCCGAGGACGAGCATCATGGCAATGGACACAATGAAAATAACAGAAAAGCTGACGGAGATGGAAAAGGCGGCAGAGAGGATGGATTCCGTATGCTGCAGCAGCTTTGTCACACGCTGCACCCCGAACAGCTCTGCCACGGCACCTGCGGCTGCCATGAGCAGGCGGTAAATGCCAAGGCGCAGGAGGATGGGCAGGAGCAGGGCAAGGACTGCGAAGATGCCCACAACACCGGTGGTGGTTTTGAGAACATCAAGGCTGCCAAGGACGGTGGAGTAGGCATCGGAAACGGCACTGCCGACAAAGGGAATGGCATTGGAGAGGACAAACCGCGTGGTTTTCGAGGTGGCACGGTCGGTGGAGGCAGCCACCATGCTCTGGAGGGAGAGCAGCCCCAGAAACAGGCTCATGAGCAGACCGAGCAGCCAGATGACGGACTTATGCAGCAGCCGGACAATGCCGCCGAGGGAGATGGCAGGATTGACCGCATCGACAATGCCCAGTGCCAAGCCCATACTCAGCATGGGCAGCATGGCATGGGATACAAGCTGCATGACCAGTTCACAAGCGGCAAGCATCATGCCACGGTAGGCAGCTGCGGTCGTCAGTCCTCCGCAGACACCGAGGACCGAACCAAAAATCAGTGAAAACTGCATCATGAAATCAGCGCAGGCGGCAAGATGCGCGGACGTTTCGAGAAATACGGCACTGATGGGCTGTACCATTACGCCGACCGCACAGAGAACGCAGAGCATTTCATAGACCTCGGCGGTGGATGCCTGCTTGCTCTGGAGGCTTTCAGCAAGAGCTGAAAAGAGAATTACAGCAAGGAGAATGCCGAACAGGCGCAGGGGTTCTGCCGCCGCGTCCACTGCCTGCTGTGCAAGGCGGTGGAGCATCTGGGGAACGGAAAGTCCGGTGATGGTTTCCGGCGCGTCAAGGGAAATGCCGTCCTGTGCAAGGAGTTCTGCAATCCCCTCTCCCTCCAGAAGCTCCGGTGCGCCGCTGGATTCGAGCAATGCCGCAAGGCTTTCCGAACAGGTCAGTTCCCCTTCGGCGGCATATACCGGCATGGGGAGCATGAGCAGACAGAATGCGAGGAGCAATGCACAGCAGTACTTCATCCAATCACCTCCAGTACTGTCCGGACAAGGACGGAAAACAGGGGCAGGGCAAGTGTGAGCAGGCTCACACGTCCGAATAGCTCCACGGCGGTGCAGATGGCATTTTCACCGCAGTCGCGGCAGAAATCCATCCCAAGCTGCGTTAAGTAGGTAATGCCGACTGCTTTACACAGGATGGTGAAATATTCAGCATTCATGCCGGACATGGAAAATATCATGCTGGCAGTATACAGGATGTCCTCCAGCTGCGGCAGAACGGCAAGCAGGAGAATGCCGCTGACTCCCAGACCAAGGAGGACTGCCTGCGGTTTCTGGTACTGGCGCAGTACCAGTCCCAGAATGCAGCCGCAGATGCAAATGCCGATGGCAGCCTGTATTGTCATAACCCGAACACCTGCTTGACAGTGTCGAACAGTTCACCGATTTCCTCAATCATCAGCATGAGCACAACCACAAGTCCGGCAAGCGTGGTCATCATCGCCTGTTCCTCGCGTTCAGCGCGTTTAAGCACAAGATTGAGCACGGCAACGATGATGCCGACACCGGCTATTTTGAAAATCAGATCAATGTCCATGATTTCGCTCCTTTGTTCATAGTGCGCCTGCTTACAGCTCAGAGCAGCAGAATGGCAAGCATCGCGCCCGTCAGAACGCCAAGCCTGCGGCAGAGCGTTCCTTTTTTCTCATATGCGGCATCCAATTCCTCCGCCAGTCCCTCCAGCTCGCGCCGGTGCATGGCAATGGCTGAAAGCTGTCCTGCCATATCCGTAGTTCCCAGTACATTCCCCAGTGCGCAGAGCGTCTGCACTGCCTGCGGCGGTACGGCGGAATCTGCGGAAACGGCATCCCTCCAGAGGACATGGGGTGGAATACCGGTGCAGAATTCCTCGCTGACATTGCGCAGGAATGTGAAGCTCTGGTAATTCGGATGCACGGCAAACAGTGCAAGCAAATCCTCAAGGGGCAGGCATTGGTAGCGGATGTGGATGGAAAAATCCTCCAGCAATGCCGAAAGTCTGCGCATATGGGCAAGTCTTGTCCGCATCTGCCGTGCGGTGACAATGCCCAATCCGGCACAGGTGCAAAACAGGCAGAGAATCCCCAACCACTTCATCGTACTGCAAGCCTCCTGATGGTCTGCACCGTACCTGCATGTCCGAGCATGACACAGAACCGGAACATTCCGGCATCGAGCAGGGGGCGCAGGACGGGGCGACGGTAGAGGTCATCGGGGGTGGCGGCATGACAGGTTGCTGCAAACTGCACACCGCATCCGGCTGCCTGCAATACTGCCTGTACATCCTCCTGCGTACTCAGCTCATCGCAGACGATGTATTCCGGCGTGAGCACACGCAGTGCGGTCAGAATGCCGACAGCGCGTGGATAGCCGTCCAGAACATCGGTTTTCAGCCCCACATCATGCTGTGGAATCCCACGATGTACTGCAGCAATTTCGCCGCGCTCGTCAACGAGGGAGGTGCGGCTGCGGTTGCCAAGGAGTCTGCACAAATCGCGGAGCATTGTGGTTTTTCCGCTGCCGACTGTGCCGGCAAGGAGGATGCTGACCGGTTCTGTGCCAATCTGCCGGAAAATCTGCGAGGCGCAGCCGATGAATTCTCCGGCAATGCGGAAATTCAGACCGCTGATATGCCGGAGCGTCATCGGCATGTCCGGCTGATTGGATGCCGTGCCGCAGATGCCCACACGACAGCCGCCGCGTATGGTCACAAAACCACTGGCAATGTCGCGTTCGTGGCTGTAGAGCGAATACGCACAGACTGCCTGAAAACTCTGGGCAATGTCCTCAGTGCGCATATGCAGTGCCTGTTCGGGCGTGTCGGTGAGCATTCCGGATTCCGTCAAAAAGCGTTCGCGTCCGGCAATGCAGACGGCAACCGGTCGTGCACAGCGCAGGCGGATTTCCTCAATCCCGTCCGGTTTCAGCCTTTGCAGGCTTTGCCGGACTGCCGGCGGGAGGTATTCGAGTGTTGTTTTCAGATTTTCATGGGCTTGCATTTCATCACTTCCCTTTCTGTTCCATCCTATGCCCGTCCGCTGCGATGTATGCCTGTGCATATAAGGCAACACCTAACAAAGTCCACCCGTGGCTGAATATGTCATCTTTGTGCGGTATTGCAATAAAAAACGGGCTGATGCATTCTCTGCATCAGCCCGTGGAACGGAATCATTCAGTTTGTGTCACATCATCAAACATCCGGTAATGCTGCAAACGCTGGTATTCCTGCACCTGCGCGGAAGTATCAACAACCTCGCGGAGCTGGCAGAAATTCCCCTGTGCGTCCACTGCACCGTAAGAATTGAGCGCGGGGTATTCCTCCATCAGTCCCAGACGGAAGGTGTCCCAGCTATCCAGCGGCAGTCCGGCATTTTCCTTGAGGATTGCCGAGAGGTAGTTCAGGCTGGTTACGTCCTGCGTTTCCCAGTCCACATCGTAATTCGCCCACATCACATAGGGCAGCGTGTAGTTTGCCTCACGCACTGCAACGGGATTTTCGGGGTCTGCAAACAGCGATGTATAGGGCATATCCAGTGCCGGCTGATGGTCGCCGAACAGCAGGATGATGGTATCTTCCGGATAATTCTCAAAATATGTAATCAGTTCGGCAAATGCCTTGTCGCTTTCGTGGGCAACGGTCAGATATTGGTTGACTTCCTCGGACGCACCCTCGCAAAGCTCCAGAGCCTCAAAATCCTCGCCCTCGTAACCGTAGGAGCCGTGGTTCTGAATCGTGACATTGAAAATGAACTGCGGAACACCTGCCGGCTTTTCCTCCATGACTTCCATGACCTTGCGGTAGTTTTCAGAATCGCTGACAAAGCCGCGGATGTAGTCAAGGTCGCCGAAATACAGGGATTCTTCCGTATCTGCTGGCAGTGTTTCAAGCATTTCCTCCGTCACCTCGCCGAAGTCCTCACCCGTCACGAAGCGGTCAAAGCCCATCAGTGGGTAGTTGACATCACGGTTCCACTCGATGCCGTGGTAGGGATGCACTGCCGTGGTCGCATAGCCCATCTTTTTGAGGGATGCGGCAATGGAATCAATCGGCTGTTCAATGCACTGGTTGTAGGGAACGGCTGTCACAGGCAGGAATGCCATGGAATTTCCCGTCAGAAATTCCCATTCCGACTGGCAGGTATAACCGCCGAATACGGACACAAGCACCTTGCCCTTGATGCAGTTTTCTTCCATGCTGTGCAGGTACGGCAGGATATCCTGCGTGAGGGGCATCTCCCCTACTAAGTCATAATCCGCGAGGGATTCGTTCATTACGACAATGATATTCGGACGTTTGTGCTGCTGCACAACTGGCGTACTCTGGAGCACGGTTTCCGCGGTATCCTTGCAGTAGCCGACAGGTTCTTCAATATCATGCTGCTTCGCCTCGACATAAAGCGAATAGAGAACGCCGTTTTCCTTGGTGAAGCGGTTGATATCGAATTTGATATCGCCGTCGCTGTGGTCCTCCAGATTGAGGAACAAAGCGGCTGGAAGTGCGGTGCAGAACAATGCGGCACTGCGTTTGAATGTGGTATGCTTGTAGGGTGTGTCGTCATAGTCACGCAGGAGGCAGAGCGCAGTGCTCAGCAGAATCGTGCTGAAAATCGTGTCGCGCACCATCACAGAAGTGACTTCAAAGCTGTAGCGTCCCGACAAACGCATGGCATCGGCAAGACAGAAGAAATCGCTGATTTGAAATGCAACGGAACGTGCGTTGATGGAAAATTCATTGGCTATGGAAAGTCCCAGCATCAGCACGGTAATGGCAATCAACGCAGGACAAATGCGGCGGCATAGGACGAGTACAAGTGCATAGACAATAAAAAGCAGCAGAATATTAAATATCTGCACATACCAGATTACGTTGAAATATAGGGCAATTTCCAGTAGAATAGGGTACAGCAGCGCAAGTGCTGTTGCGGCTTTCTGACTTTGGATTGCAGGAATTTTCATAAGCTCCTCCTCACGATTCTTTGCAGCATTGACATCCCCCTTATGCAGACTGCACAAAACATTCTCTTTTCTTTTATACAATTATACCAGATACCATGGAATTTGTCAAGACAGATTTCCTTAAACTTTCTTTAAGACTGTCCATCTGTATTAGTTCTTCTAATACAGTATAGCACAGAAAAAGGGTTTTGTCAAGAGAAAGAACGCACATATGGAAGAAAAAAGTATACAATTTGGAATAATTTGAATTTTTTTCAAAAAAACCATTGAAATCTGCGCTTTTATATGGTATAATGGTAACGTGACAACACAGTAAAGGCAGGATGGAGCTGTCAGTGCAAATTCGGCTCACTGCCCAACATTTTATAGGAGGCGCATTCCATGTTATTACTTTGCTATCCCAAATGCAAGACATGCCAGAGAGCAAAGGACTGGCTGGTTCAAAAAGGATATAGTTTTGATGAACGCTCTATTACGACGGAGAATCCAAGCTATGAAGAACTTTTGGTGTGGTACAGTCAAAGCGGGCTGCCACTGAAGCGTTTTTTCAACACAAGCGGACATCTCTACAAGGAGATGCAGCTCAAGAACAAGCTTGCGGATATGACGGAAGAAGAACAGCTGCGTTTGCTTGCAACGGACGGTATGCTTGTGAAGCGGCCGCTGATGATTACGGACAAGTCCGTGCTGGTCGGATTCCGCGAGAGTGAATGGTGGCTTGCGCTGCGGCAAACCAGAGCAAAACACTGAATGAGCATGTAACAGAAAAAGCCTGCCGATTTGGCAGGCTTTTTTATCAGAGTTTCTTCTTTTCAGCTTCCAGTACACGCAGCAAATCGTCAATGGAGTCGGATGCCACAATGTCGGGGTTGATTTTCTGTCCGGACTTTGCTGCACGGAATTCGGCAGGATTGATGATATCATCAATATTCGGCGGCGGTGTTGCCGGTCTTGCAGGCTGTCTGGGCGGTGCAGGCTTGGGAGTGGGTGCAGGTGCAGGCTTGGGTTCTGTAAAGGATGCCGGCTGATTCTGCTGCTGCGCAACCTCGTCCACCTTCTGCGCGGAGAATACCTGTGTGCCCATCTGCTGCGCACGGCTTGACGCTGCCTGATAACGCTGTGCCTCTTCAATGTTCTGCTGCTGAATGCGGAACTTCATTGTACGTTCCTGTACAGCCTTCTGGTACGGAGAATTCTCATTAACGGGCTTACGCTCGAAGTTTTCGGAAATCGAGGATTTCTTACGCTCCAGAGTTTCCGCAGCAGGCGGTGCCTGACTCGGTTCAAACAGTGGATTTTCAGCCGTTTTGGGCTTTCTCGTCATCACCTCAAGTTCTTCCATCTCGTTAAAGAGGAAGTCCTCGTCACTGACTGCTTCCTTACCGTTGCGCGCGATCTTTGCAAGAATCATCATGATCAGAATGACGCAGGGAACAACCAGCAGCAGCATGATGCCGCCGACGGAAGTAACAAAGGTCAGGTACTTGTACAAATCGCGGCTCTGCCATTCACAAATAGCGAAAATATCCTCACGCTTGAGCATCAGCTCACTTCCCTGCTCCACAGCTGTACCCGGATAATAGCTGCTCGTGCCATCGGCATTGACGGTAATCTGGTAAATCACACGCAGACCAACCGTGCCGTCACTGAGTGTGCACAGCACCTTGTTGCCCGGAACAATGGTTGCAGTGGGTGCGTCCTTTGCGAGAACAAGGGAGTTTTGCGGAATATCCGGCTCCATGTCCTCGGTTTCATGCAGATACAGATAATTGCTGCCAAGCTTCGGCATCTTGTTGCGAGCGAACAGGATATTGAAATAGATGGTGGATGCTACCACCAGCAACAGGACAATGACAAGCAGAATTGAAAAAACGGATCTGAATTTTTTGGTTCTTTTCACGTTGGTCTCTCCTTCCAATGTAACGTCTCTGTCATTTATTATACCATATCTTATTGACTTTTGCAAGTAATTTTCAAAAAAATTACCAGAATTTTATAGGGTTTTTTGAGATTTACACAGAAAAGGCGGTAGGTATGCTACCGCCTTTCGGAATTGGTGTATCAGTGAATTAGCCAATCATGCTTGCAACTTCGTCAGCGAAGTTGTCAGCCTTCTTCTCAATGCCCTCACCCAGCTCGAAGCAAACATAGCCAGTTACAGTGATTGCTGCGCCAGCTTCCTTTGCCTTGCTGTCTACATACTGCTTGATTGTCATGTTGTTGTCCTTAACAAAGGTCTGCTCCATCAGGCAGTTCTCAGAGTAGTACTTGCCAACCTTGCCCTCAGCAATCTTAGCCTTAACCTGCTCAGGCTTGTTAGCCATCTTCGGGTCTTCGTCCATCTGCTTGATAACGAGCTTGGTTTCTTCCTCAATAACAGATGCCGGAACATCCTCACGAACGAGGTATGCCGGATGCATTGCTGCAACCTGGAATGTGCAGTCCTTCAGAGCTTCTACAACTGCCGGAGCTGCGCCAGCCTCTGTTTTAGCAGAAACCAGTACACCTGCCTGACCGCCCTGATGAACGTAAGGAACGATTGCATCACCTGTCAGTCTTGCGAAACGACGAATCTTCATGTTCTCGCGCATTACGAGGAACAGCTCCTGCAGAGCCTCTGCAACGGTCATTGTGCCGCCGCTGATGGTGCAGGCATTCAGAGCATCCAGATCAGCCGGATCCTGCTCGATAACTGTGTTTGCTACGTCAGCAACGAACTTCTTGAAGTTCTCATTGCTTGCTGCAAAGTCAGTTTCGATGTTTACTTCTACAACTGCGCCTACTGTAGCGTCAGCATTTGTTGCAGCCAGTACGATACCTTCAGCTGCTACTCTGCCAGCCTTCTTAGCCTGTGTTGCCAGACCCTTTTCACGCAGAATCTTGATTGCTTCGTCAACATTGCCGTCAGCCTCTGTGAGTGCCTTCTTGCAGTCCATCATGCCAACGCCTGTCATCTTACGCAGTTCGTTTACGTCTTTTGCTGTAATATTAGCCATTTTAACCGCCTCCAGAACAAATTTTATCGGAAAATCTTATTCAGCTGCTGCTTCTTCAGCAACCTCAGCAGCTGCTTCTTCAACTGCTGTATCATCTGCGCCCTGACGGCCTTCGATGATTGCGTTTGCAATTGTGCCAGCGATGAGCTTTACAGCGCGGATAGCGTCATCGTTACCCGGAATTACATAGTCAACCTCATCGGGATCGCAGTTTGTGTCAACGATTGCAACGATCGGAATGTTCAGCTTCTTAGCTTCTGCAACTGCAATCTTTTCCTTGCGGGGGTCTACGATGAAGAGTGCGCCCGGCAGCTTCTTCATATCCTTGATACCGCCCATGAACTTCTCCAGACGCTCGATCTCAAGGTTGAGCTTTACAACTTCCTTCTTCGGCAGGAGTGCGAAAGTGCCGTCCTCAGCCATCTGATGGAGCTGTTCGAGTCTCTGGATTCTTCTCTGGATGGTCTTGAAGTTTGTCATCATACCGCCCAGCCAGCGTGCATTTACATAGTGTGCGCCTGCACGGATAGCTTCCTCGCGAATGGAATCGCCAGCCTGCTTCTTTGTGCCGACGAACAGAACGGTTTCGCCCTGTGCTGCGATGTCGCGGATGAACATGTAAGCTTCTTCCAGCTTCTTCACTGTCTTCTGCAGGTCAATGATATAAATACCATTGCGCTCTGTAAAAATATACGGAGCCATTTTCGGATTCCATCTTCTGGTCTGGTGACCGAAGTGTACGCCTGCTTCCAGCAGCTGCTTCATTGATACTACGCCCATTTGTAGTTCCTCCTAAAAAAGTTTGGTTTTTTTGAATCCTCCGTCCGCTGTCCGAGCGACAACCCGAAACGGGCACCATGCCGTGGAATCACAGACGTGTGAAATCTCATATATTATACCATATCTTGCTTGAATTTGCAAGCTTTTTTTTTCGCTCGCGGCACAAAGTTTTCCTGTTGAAAGAAATTATTTTTGTACATGTCCTCCAAATCCCTCGGCAGACTCGGTTAAGAGCACATCTTTTCCGTAAAGACGGACACTTTCACAGGGGATGAACAAATCCTCCTCACGGCGGAGCAATCCCCAGAAACAGCGTCTGCCGTAAATGACAAAGCCCCTGATGGTGCGGCTGTCGGTGTCAAGTTCCACGTCATCTATGTAGCCAAGTTTTTCGCCGGTGCGCAGGTCGATGACCTCTTTATGCCGCAAATCCTCCAGTTTCCACTGCATCGCCATCACTCCTCTCGTGATATGCTATGCAAAGGGACGGTTATTTTTTCTTCTTCGTGATAAATGAAAGCACGCTTGTGATAATGATGAGGAGCAGTGCAATGCCGGCAATCGTGCCGAGAATCATGACGATGGTATCACCGGTCTGTACGCTTGATTCGGTAAGGGTGGAAATAGGATAATTCATGGTGTTCTCCTTTCGGCGGAAAATATTGTATATATAGAGTATAGCATATTCCCGCGATTTCGTCAAGTACTTGCAGTTTTCGGGAGAGTGTGGTATAATGGTAGCATTGACCGATCACAAGGAGGCAGCACATGGAATTTTCACCTACCAACTGCACACTCTGTCCGCGCAGATGCGGTGCGGACAGGACAAAACACGCAGGATTCTGCGGTGGAGGCGATGGCATCCGCGCAGCAAGGGCGGCACTGCATCACTGGGAAGAACCCTGTATCAGCGGCACGAACGGTTCGGGGACGGTGTTCTTTTCCGGCTGCCATCTGCGCTGCTGTTTTTGTCAGAATTCACCGATTTTCCTTGAAAATGCAGGGAAAGCCATCCCACCGCAGCGGCTTGCGGAAATTTTTCTCGATTTGCAGGCGCAGAATGCGCACAACATCAACCTTGTCACTGCCTCCCACCTGCTGCCGTGGGTGGTGGACGCGCTGGAGCTTGCCAAACCCTCGCTTCACATTCCCGTGGTCTGGAACTGCGGAGGCTATGAAACGGAGGAGTGTGTGGCAGCTCTGGAGGGACTTGTGGATATTTTCCTGCCCGATTTCAAATTTTTTGACGAACAGACAGCCCGTGCCTATGCCAATGCGCCGGACTATCCGCAGGTTGCCCACCGTGCCATCGCAAGAATGCTGCGGCAGGTCGGCGCACCTGTAATGGAAAACGGCATTCTGCAAAGCGGCTGCATCATCCGGCATCTGGTACTCCCCTCTCACAGGCACGAATCCATTGCACTGCTGCATCACTTGGCAGAAAGCTTCGGAACATCGCAATTTTTGCTTAGTCTGATGTCCCAGTATACACCGATGGGTGAATTTCCTGCGCATCCGGAGCTCAACCGCCGGATCACGAAAATGGAGTACAACAGTGTACTGAAAACTGCACAGGAATTGGGCTTTGAGGGGTATTTGCAGGATGTATCGGCGGCACAGAGCCGGTACACACCGGATTTCAACGGTGAGGGTGTATAGGGCTGCACCACATCAAAAAATGCCGTTATATGGCAGTATGTCTGCGGATTTTTTGTTCAACCTGACGAAAAATCCGACTATGCAGTTCATGCACGATCTTTGTGCGGTATTGCACTTGCAATTTTAGAATACTTGTGTTATAATAAAGAGTAATGTCCTGTTCCGGAAGCTGTTCCGGTGCAGAAAACTTTCTGAAAGGAACTGAATTTATGGCAAAGAATAATGCTGAGGGCAAAAAGCCCTTTGAAATTCCCCGTCCGGATTTTCCCAAGCGCGCTGTCGTGACAGCTGGTATGCCCTATGGCAACAAGGAGCTGCATTTCGGGCATGTGGGCGGTATGATGGTATTTGCGGATACCTACGCAAGATTCCTGCGCGACCGCATCGGCAAGGAAAATGTCATTTTTGTCAGCGGCACGGACTGCTATGGCTCTCCGATTGCAGAAGGCTGGCGCAAAAAGGTGGAAAGCGGCGAATTCGAGGGTTCTCTGGTGGATTTCGTGACACGCAATCATGAAAAGCAGAAAGCAACGCTGCGTGATTATGCCATTGCGCCGAATCTGTTTGCAGCGTCCGGCATCGGACATTCCAAGGATGTTCATGCACAGTACACGCTCGAATTCCTGAATGCGCTGTATGAAAAGGGACAGCTCGAAAAGATTTCCACAATGCAGTTCTTTGATGAAAAGGCTGGTGTTTTCCTCAACGGCAGACAGGTTGTGGGCAAGTGTCCGGTTGAGGGCTGCTGCTCGGAAAAGGGCTATGCGGATGAATGTGATCTCGGTCACCAGTACATGCCCGAAAACCTGCTCAACCCCATCAGCACTCTGACAGGCGAAAAGCCCGTCATGAAGCCGGTTGTCAACTGGTATTTCAAACTGCGCGACTATGAAAAGCTGCTGCAGGACTGGGTTGCAGTGATGCAGAAGGACAAGTCCATCCGTCCGGTCGTGCACAAGACGATTTCCGAATTTCTCAAGCCGCCGGTAATTCACATCAAGCGTGAATTTGAGGAAAGCTACCTCGCGCTGAAGGATTCCATGCCGGCGCATGAATATCTGGAGGAAAAGAAAAAGCCCTCCTTTACCATTGCATTTGCAAATCTCCCAGACTGTGACGAGGCTTGCCGCATTCTGACAGAAAACGGCATCCGTTACCGTACCGGCAAGACGCTTGTACCGTTCCGTCTGACGGGTAATATTGAATGGGGCGTACCTGCGCCGAAATTTGAGGCAGACGGCGAGGATTTGACAGTATGGGTATGGCCGGAATCCCTCTGGGCACCGATTTCCTTTACCAAGACCTATCTGGATGAACAGGGTGCGGACGCGGATGCGTGGAAGTCCTACTGGTGCAGCAAGGAAGCAAAGGTGTACCAGTTCATTGGTCAGGACAATATTTATTTCTACGGTGTTGCTGAGCCGGCAATGTGGATGGCACAGCAGGCTGCTGCGGAAAAGACCGCTGACCCTGCGGATGGTGAGCTTCAGATGCCGACAATTGTGGCAAATCATCACATTCTGTTTCTGGATAAAAAGGCATCCAGCTCCGGTGCGGTCAAGCCTCCGATGGCGGATGACCTGCTCAATTATTACACACCTGAACAGCTGCGTATGCACTGGCTGGGACTGGGACTGGGACAGCGTTCTGTCAGCTTCATGCCCAAGCCCTACAATCCGGATGCAAAGCCGGAGGATGCGGATCCCGTTGTGAAGGATGGATTGCTGCTGTCGAATGTGTACAACCGCATGATCCGCACGGCATTCTACACCACACAGAAAGAATTTGACGGAATTCTGCCGGATGTACAGCCGGAGGAAAAATTCCTTGCAGAGGCAAAGAAAGCTGTGTTGGAATATGAGCGTCATATGTCAAAATTCGCGTTCCATCAGTGCACCTATGTACTGGACAGCTACATCAGAAATGGCAGCAAGTACATGGCAAAGGCACTCAACAACGAGGCTGCATCTCCTGAGGAGCGCAAGCAGGCATTGGCGAACCTGTTCTATATGATTCGCATTACAGCCATTCTGCTGCATCCGATGGCACCCATCGGCACGGAAAAATTGCAGGAATACCTGCAGGTGGACGATAGAATCTGGAGTTGGGAAACCATTCTGGAGCCTGTGAATTATTTTGTTGGTGAGAACCACCAGCTGAAATTCCTGCCGCCGAGAACGGACTTCTTCACACGTCATGAAAGTCAGTTTGCGACAGAAGAAAACTAAAGACTTTTCACATTCAATCAGCATATTCATTTTATGTGAACGGACTCTGAAATCAAGAGGGCTTCTGCGGTAGTGCAGAAGCCCTAATTGTTTAGAAATAATCTGTTTTCCGAGGTTATTCAGGTTTCCTGATACTTCTCCTCCAGCCACACGAGCATCTGCGCGTGTCCATCGGCTGTCAGGGGGAAGCTTGCTTCCTGCTCCATTTCCGCAAGCTCGGAATTGAGAAAGCCATGCCATGTGGATACTTTCAGTTCGCCATCCGGTACGATCTTATAATTGAACGTTTTCCGGCTGCCGGTGAATGTGTTCTTGCTCTCGAAATAATAAATTCCGGGAATGTCAAATGCATTCGGTTTTGCCATGTGTTTCCACCTCCCTCTCCTGCAATATCATAATCACCTGCTCCAAATCCGGAACACAGGCAGTCAGAAGCTCCAGAATCTCCGGTTCCGGTTCGGATAAATCCGGAACCATTACTGCCTTGCAGCCTGCTGCATGTGCGGAACGGATACCGTTCGGGGAATCCTCCAGTGCCATGCATTCCTCCGGCGCAAGCCCCAGCTCCCGACTGGCTGTCAGGTAGATTTCAGGATCGGGTTTGCCTTTCTGCACCATATCGCCGCAGACAAAGGCATCGAAATACCCGTGCACTCCGACCTGTGTCAGGTACGCGTCCGTTCGTTCACGGTCGGTCGCCGTTGCAACGGCAATCCGGTAGCCGTGGGTTTTGAGGTAATCGAGCAAGGGGAACAATCCCTTTTTCGGCTCTACACCATGGGCGGCAAGGTGGGCTGCGGTCAGCTCCCTACGTCTGGCACGGATGGCTTCGTAGTTGAAATTTTCGCCGAAAATGCCCTGCAGCTGCGGTTTTGCGTAGATTGCCGCAAGACTGCGGATGCCCAGTACATGGGATAATTCCATGGGAAATCCAGCTTCGTGCGCTGCCTGCATCCAGAAACGGGCAAGCAGCTTTTCCGTATCGAGCATCAGCCCGTCCATATCAAAAATCACGCCGCGTATCATTGGCGCACCTCCCTATTGTTTTGTTCCGTGATGCACGGGGGCATCTGCAAATTTGGATGTTGCAAATTTCTGTGTTGCGTACAGTCCGTAATAGCCCGACAGCAGGTAGCTCACGGCAATAACCAGCAAACAGTACGGAACGGATTCCATCCCGAACAGCTCCGCGCCGATGAACAAGGTGGCAACGGGGCAGTTGGTTACACCGCAGAAAATGCCCATCATCCCGACTGCCGCGCAGAGGGACGGGGATACACCCGCAAGCTGTCCGAACAAACAGCCGAATGTCGCGCCGATGAAGAATGAGGGGACAATTTCGCCGCCCTTGAAGCCGCCGCCGATGGTCACAGCAGTGAACAGCATTTTCAGCAGAAAGGCGTACCAGACTGTTTTTCCGGCAATGGCGTTCTGAATGATCCCCTCCCCGATGCCGTAATAATCACCGCTTTGCACCAAGAATCCGAACAGCAGGAGAATACCGGCAGTAACGACAATACGCAGGTAGGGATTGCGGAAATGGTGTTCGAGCAGGTGCTCCGTCCTGTGCAGGAGGGTGCAAAAACAGATGCTCAGAACGGCGCAGAGAATACCCAGTAACAGGAGCTTTGCGCCGACAACGGCAGTCAGCTCCGGAAATGCGGTGACATTGAAATGGGCAAGGGGCTGTCCGAGCTGCTGTGCGATATGGGATGCCGTAAGGGAGGCAATCGCACAGGGAACAAGTGCCGCGTACTGCATTGTGCCGATGCAGCCGACTTCCATGGCAAAAATGGCAGCAGCGATGGGTGTGCGGAAAATCGCAGAAAATGCCGCGCTCATGCCGGCAAGTATGAGAATCCGCTTGTCACGGTCGCGCAGTTTCAGTGCATGTCCGAAGATGCTGCCAATACTGCCGCCGAGCTGGAGTGCCGCGCCCTCACGTCCGGCACTTCCGCCGCAGAAATGGGTGATGACAGTGGAAATGAAAATCAGCGGTGCCATCTGCACGGGCAGTTCGGCTTCGGAACGGATGGAGGCAATGACCATATTGGTGCCCTTGTCGTTGTGGTTATGCGTGACGCGGTAGAGCCAGACAATGAGCAGACCACCAAGCGGCAGTGTCAGGAGAATCCATGGGTGGGTGTGGCGCAGCTGTGTACCGGCATGAATGCAGTGGACGAATGCTGCCCCGATGAGTCCCATGACTGCACCGAGTACCACGGAAAAGAGAATCCAGCGGAAGAGCAGCCGGAACTGGAGCAGGATGTGCGACAGACTGCGCAGGAGTTTTCCGCGAATTCTGTAGAAACGTTCGTGTTTTTTGTGACGGATGCCATCGAATAACGTCATTGGCAATACCCTCTTTCCTTCAATTTCATGGATGCGGCAAGCCTTGCAGAATGCATGGCTGCCATTTCTATTGTAAGATATTTTCTCTGGTTTGTCAATCATTTTTTCAGCGCGGCGAATTTGGGATAATATCGCTGAAAAGAAATTTGTAAAAATTCCGAAAAAAGTGTTTACATATGACGTTTTTTATGTTATAATAGAAGTATTCATGGGAAGCTCCCATGTTGGAACAGAAAGGAAGGAAAGAAAGATGGCACAAAGACAACAGAAAAAAACATACAGAGTCAGATATGACCGTATTGTTTTCGTACTCGCACTTCTTGCAGTAATGATTTGGATTCTCTCATCCTGCATCAGCAGCTGCTCAAAAAAGGATGATAAGCCCAGTAATAACAGCTCCGTGGTGGATAATATGTCCTCAACAGATCCCATTTCCGTTGGCACTGCGGATTCACTTTTGACCTCAACGCCCACAGAACCGACCATCACCTATGCAGAAATCACCCTCATGGCAGAGGAACTGCACCGCGGTGACCTGATTCTTGCAAATTCCACATATCCGTGCGAGTTTGACGCGTCTGCAATCAAGAACGGCAGCGCGGAGGAAGTAGAATTTGTCACCATCAAGAGTGTGCTCGATACCAAGAGCGAAAAGCACTACACTGCAAGGGACTGGGAAGTCGGCATGGATAAGGACGCAGCACTTGCAATGGATGCAATGCTTGAGGGCTTCTATACAGTCACAAAGAATACGGACATCCGCATGATCAGCGGTTATTCCGGTGATTCTGAGGATCAGGATTACCGTACTGGAAGAACCTGCAAGTTCGGCATCTTCCCCAACGGCGCAGGCTCTTACCATTACAGAAACGAGGGCACTTACGCATGGATCGCTGAAAATGCCCATAACTACGGTTTTATTCTGCGTTACCCCGATGACAAATCCGGTTATTTTGATGAAACCATCACTGACCACACATCCGCAACATTCCGCTATGTCGGCGTTGCAGCTGCAACCTACATTGCACAGAATGGTCTGTGTCTGGAGGAATATCTGGATACCGTCAAGACCTACAGCATCAACAACATGCTCGAAATCAAGGGCAGTACCAATACATATGGCGTATATTACGCAGCAGCAAATCCGAATGGTCCGACCGTTCTTTCTGTACCGGAAAGCGGCACACCCTATGAAGTATCCGGCAACAACAAGGATGGCTTCATTGTAACCGTCACACTTAGCGGCGGTACAACTGCTCCGGCTGAAACAACTGCACCGTCAGAAACGACTGCTCCCCTTGTATAATGCAATGAGAAAATCCCCGCGTTATCGTGGCTGAATTAGGGAACACTTAATTCAAGATAGTGGATAGCAGAAATGCTATCCACTTTTCTTTTTGTGCGGATTACTTCACAGATCCGATGTGTGTGAAGTAAATGTCAATATCCTGATGCTCTTTGCCGAAGCTGTCGATGGTTCTTTCATGCACTTCTATCCGTGATACGAAGGTGTGGAGTACTTCTTGG
>SVNO01000021.1 GCA_015066845.1 Ruminococcus sp.
CCGAAAAATAGCCCCTCCCCCTTTGGGGGAGGGGTTGGGGTGGGGGCAGTTACAGGGGTGCCAACCCCAGAAAAAGACTTTTTCGACAAGCTGAGGACGGCGTATTTTCGCGCCGTCCTTTGTTTTTGCAGCTATTGTATCAGAAGAGTTGAATGGTATACTTGAGAATGTCGAGTACATCAGCAGAGTCCAGTCTGCCGTCACGGTTCATGTCCCCGTTGAGTGTTCCGTATTCGCTGAGCTTTTCACCAGTCAGCAGGTTTTTGTTCAGTGCCAGTGCGTCCAGAATATCAACGCTGTCATCACAGTTGGCATCACCTTGGATGACAGTATCCGTTCCATCCGTGACAATCACCCCGAAAGTATCCATGGCTTTACCGAAATAGACATGAATCGGGTAGATTCCCATCTTGGTATTATCAAATGCAGAGGTGTCTACAGAAAATTCAGACGAGCCTCCAAGATGTGAGAGCAGTTCATCACCAAAAATATCTCCCAAAACACTGTAGTCATTCATGCCGAAGCCGGCGAAGATGCAGACTCCTGACAAATCCAGTTCTTCGCCGAGGAGATACTCCAGTTTTGCCTCAGTGGTACTGACTGAAACATGGTACTGATCATACATATATTGTTTTTCGGCGATGGCTTCATCGGTTTCCACCGCATTGACAGGAAACGCCGCAAGTCCAGCGTGTAGGGCAAGTGCCGCACATGTCAGCGGTACAGTGATGTTTCTGAAAAAATTCTGTTTCATGGTTCACACATCCTTTCCTCATGTACAAAACGCTGCCCAAAGACAGCGTTTTTGCATATTCTCAATTACGCTTCTTCGATCTTCTCCACTGCATCCTCAACCGCGTCCTTGGCATCCTCTGCCATCTCCTCGACTGCATCCACAGCGTCCTCCACTGTATTCTCTACAGCGTCTGCGATGTCCTCAAACACCGCGCCAGCGTCAGCTGCCAGTTCCTCCGCAGCTTCTACAGCTTCTTCCGGCAGTGTGATATCCAAGTCCTGACCGCAGCAGGTGCACTGCTCACCACATGCAATATCGTCCAGACAATCATCGTCAAATTCTGCACTGTCAAAACGCATCTTGCGCTTATTCTGCTGCTTCTGAAGCAGAACGACAACCGCAGCAGCAGTAGCAACCGCAGTTGCACCGATAATGGCAATCAATTTCCAATTCTTCATAATGTTTCCTCATTTCTCCGCAGATACTGCCGCCGTACAGCTGCGGTTCTTGCCGGAGTGAATTCCGGAAAACGGCGACTTGCTATGATACTACTATTATACCACATTCATTTGCGAATTTCAACACTTTTCAGATAATTTTCAGAGATTTTTTGTCAGATACATCAAAACGGAAAGCGCAGCAGTCGGTGCAGTTTCACAGCGCAGGATCCGGCTGCCCAGCCATACGCGGTGCAAACCGGCATCCACAGCCTGTTCTGCTTCCTCTGCGGAAATACCGCCCTCGCTGCCGATGAACAATCCAATGCGCGTTTTGCCCTCCAGCGGTACTTCCCCGAAGTTCACACCGCCCTCTTTTTCATAGAGCATGACTGCAATGTCCTGCTGCTGCATCTCCTGCAAGGCTTCCTTCCAGCTGAGCAGGGGAGCAACCTGCGGAATGCTGCCGCGACCGGATTGTTTTGCCGCAGAAACGGCAATTTTCTGGAGTCTTTGGCGTTTTTTCTCAAAATCTGCCTTCGTTGCACGAACCACACAGCGCGAGGTCAGCACGGGCACGATGGTACATGCGCCAAGCTCCACGGCTTTCTGCACGATTTCCGCAAGCTTGTCCTGCTTGGGGAGAGCCTGATAGAGCGTGACATGTACGGAGGGTTCAGCCGCACAGGGGGTAATGGTATGGGGGCGCAGGTAGACTTCACTGTCGGTAATGCGTGTAATTTCGCACTGGTAGTCCATTCCCTGTGCACAGACGGTCAGTTCCTCACCGGTACGCATACGAAGTGCACGGCCGATATGGTTGGCATCCTCTCCGGTGATGATGATTTCATGTTCATCCGCGTGTTCCACGAAAAATCTGGGCATGATAATTCTCCTTACATGACGCAGTAATACTCGCCTTCGATCTCGAACAGATAGATCAGACGGTCCTCGACAATTGCAGTAGAGCTGCCGTTATAGCGAATCATCCAGTCCATGCGGACAGTCCAGCAATTGGTGAGTGTCTGTTCAAAATCGGCATTGCCGCTGATGTCTGCGAGCAGTTCGATCATGGTATTCATACCGGAAGAAACGCGTTCCTGAGAGAATCCGGTGACGGTGATCATGTTGAACTGGAAGTCATCCGCGGTGGAATTGGCAATGGAAGTATGCATATCGGCGAGCATTTCGTCAAAGGTTTCATAAGTATCCTGATAGACTTCATTGAGCTGATAATCGGCATAGAAGTCGATGGTGTTATTGGCATAGGCTTCGCCGTCGCAGTTCTGGATGGAGGACAGGTAATCAGTGATGGCAGTGATCTGCGCATCATTGAGGAAGCGGCGGTCATAGGATACGGGGAGTGCAAAGGTCGTCTTGGATTCGCGCATCGTTGCACCATAGGGCAGGTCTTCTTCTGCGACGCTCGGCCCATTGGACATACAGCCTGTAAGGGTGACAGCCATGACGAGGGCAGAGAAGAACGCAGTCAGTTTACGGAATTGATACATAGTGGTTTACCTCCGGTGGGGAAAATAATCTTTATTATCAATATACCATAAAACTATAATAATGTCAAGCGCGGAACTCCGCTGGTGATTCGCGTGGGTGATAACAACGGCAGGAAGAATTTCCGATTCGCGACGTGGGTGCAGTGCGCCCTTGCTTTCAGCAGCCGGTGCAAAGCCATTGGGGGGAATCGGGGACGAAATCCCCGAACCTGCCCCATCGCCGCGCCTACTCTATTGCCGCCTTTATCTTAGAAATCGCTCCCTTCTCCAGCCGCGATACCTGCGCCTGTGAAATTCCTATCTCTTTCGCCACTTCCACCTGCGTCCTGCCGCACAAAAAACGTAAACACAATATCGTCTTTTCCCTCTCTCCCAATGCGCGCATTGCGTCACGCATCGAAAACTGCGCGATCCAGCTTTCTGCACTGC
This sequence comes from Ruminococcus sp., assembly GCA_015066845.1. GTDB lineage: Bacteria > Bacillota > Clostridia > Oscillospirales > Ruminococcaceae > UBA3855. The sequence continues at coordinate 3,114 of SVNO01000021.1, forward strand.
TCTTGTCGCTGAGCTGGTCCATCACATACAGCGTGTCGCCGGCATCCGAATAGACCGGCTCATATAACGATACCGGATCGCTGATGCTTTCCAGGGCAATGACCACATCCGCGCGTTTTTCCCCGATCTCTGCCGCGATTTCATCCATGGTCGGCTCACGCTGCAATGTGTTCGTCAAACGTTCCTTTGCCTGAATCGCACGGTATGCAAGGTCGCGCAGAGAACGGCTCACCTTGATCTGACTGTAATCACGCAGATACCGCCGCAGCTCGCCGTTGATCATCGGCACACAATAGGTCGAAAAACGTACTTCCTTGCTCAGGTCGAAATTGTTGATGGCTTTTATCAGCCCCACAACTCCAATCTGGAATAAATCATCCACATCCTCTCCACGCCCCGTGAATCGCTGAATCACCGACAGCACCAGCCGCAGATTGCCCTGTATCAGCTTGTCCCTCGCTTCCTTGCTGCCCGTTTCCTTGAACTGCCGCAGCAGTGCCATTTTCTCCTCCTCGCGCAGTACTGTCAGTTCCGCGGTGTTAATGCCGGAAATTACTACTTTATGATATGCCATACCCTGACTCCTTTCGGTGGTTTATGGGGAGTATGGGCATAGTCGGGGGAATTATTCTCTTTGCCGTATGGTGCAGGGGGAACGTGTGCGTTTTTTTATGCCGCATCCGTCCAACCGACAAAATCCGCGTGGACAATGGTGTATAATAGAAGTGGAAAGGGGGGCGGTGGTTCATGCAGACGATTTATCTGGATGTGCTGCTTGTGTTCAACCTGTATGTGAATTACATACTGCTGCGGCTGACCGCAGGGCTGACCCATAGCCGGCTGCGTATGGGCAGATGTCTTGGTATGTCCGCATTGGGCAGCCTGAGTACATTGCTGATTCTTCTGCCGCCCATGCCCGTACTCCTTTCCGTTCTCTGTAAACTGCTGCTTGCCGTGCTGCTCTGTATGGGCGCGTTCGGCTGGCATGACCGCAGGCGGCTGTTCCTTTGCACAGTCTGCCTGTTCAGCAGCAGCTTTGCAATGGCAGGAATTATGCTGGCTTTGTCCACGATGTGCAGCGTCAGAGTCGTGCATTCCAATTCCTGCTGGTATCTGGATGTATCCCTCCTGCATCTGATTTTGTTTACCATTGCCGCATATATTCTCCTGCATACTGTGCAGTATCTGCATGAACGAATGCATACAGCGGACGGGGGGTATCGGGTTTGCATCCGGTACCGCTGCTGCACAGTTCAGCTCAGGGGACTTGCGGATACGGGCAATTCCCTTGTCGATTTCTTTACCGGAAAGCCGGTCATCGTCTGTGACGCAGCCGGATTTGCAGGCATTGACACTGATGCATTCCCGCCCAAGGGCTTCCGGCTTCTGCCCATTGCCACAGTCAGCGGCAGCGGCATGATTCCGGTATTTCAGCCGGATGAGGTTGTCATCTACACCGAGCAGACGGGACGCTGCCAGCAGGTGGATGCATTGGTAGGGCTTGGGGAACGTGGAAACGGGATGGCGATTTTCCATCCCCGTGTGTTATGTTAGGAGGATACTATGTTCAAACAACTTTATCTGTGGTTCTCGCATCTGTTTCCGTCCTGTCGTGTGGATTATATCAACGGTTCGGACGCATTGCCGCCGCCGCTGACGCGTGAGGAGGAAGCGGAAGTATTCCGCCGGCTGGCGCAGGGGGATGCGGCAGCAAGGGAAGAACTGATCACGCACAATCTGCGGCTTGTGGTATATTTATCGAAGAAATTTGAAACCTCCGGCGTTGGTCTGGAGGATTTGATTTCCATAGGGACGATCGGACTGATCAAGGCGGTCAATACCTTTGTACCGGAAAAGAACATCAAGCTTGCAACCTATGCGTCACGGTGCATTGAAAATGAAATTCTCATGTTTCTGCGGAAAGCGTCGCAATATCGGGGTGAAATTTCAATTGACGAGCCATTGAACACGGACTGGGACGGCAATGAGCTGCTGCTTTCGGATATTCTGGGAACGGAGGAGGATATTGTGAACCGTGGGATTGAGTGGGAGGCAGAATGCGAGATGCTCCATGCCGCGGTACGCGCCTTACCGCCAAGGGAAAGGGAAATCATGGAGATGCGGTTTGGATTATGCGGCGGCGGTGAACGGACGCAGAAGGAGGTGGCAGAAAAAATCGGCATCTCGCAGTCGTATATTTCACGGCTGGAGAAGAAGATTATCAAGAAACTGCGGATTGTGTTGGAGAATGTATAGAGGAATATCCCCCAAAAACGAAATTCCCTTGGCTTCACACCAAGGGAATTTCTGTCTGTCGAAAAACCTAAAATCAAACGCGGAGCGATAGCTCCGCACAAGGGGTTCGGGGACGAAGTCCCCGAAAAATAGCCCCTCCCCCTTTGGGGGAGGGGTTGGGGTGGGGGCAGTTACAGGGGTGCCAACCCCAGAAAAAGACTTTTTCGACAAGCTGAAATTCCCTTGGCTTCACACCAAGGGAATTTTTGCAGGAATTATTCATCATCCTCACTTGCGTCAGGCGTTTCCTCGCTGACCTGTTCATAATCTGTATTGTCCTCCTCCTGCGGTTCTATTCCCATAGAATCGAGGATGTTGACATATACCTTGTCCTCTTCCTGAAGCTCCGCTTCTTCCTGTGCAGCTTTCTGTTCCTGCTGCTCCTCGCGGCTGAGCTGATTCTTGCGGATAACGCGTACCAGCAGGAATATCACCACCGCCAGTACTGCCGCTGCGCCGACAATGACTGCAATCGCCATCGGAGAAAGTCCCTTGCCGCCGTGCAGCTTGAAGCCCTCGATTTTCACCGGAATCGGTCTGTCCTGCTCGTCAAGCTCCGTGCCGTCCGTGTAGCCGAATGCATAATCACCCAGCATATTCTTGTCCATGTGCGCCGGAAGTGTCACGCTCAGCAGCTTCGGACATGCATAGAATGCATACTGCCCGATTTTTGTCAGGCTGTCAGGTAAGCTGACCTGCGAGAGATTGATGCAGTCTGCAAATGCATTTTCCGCAATCGACTGCAAGCCCATGGGCAATGTGATTTGTGTCAGGGATTCGCAGTATTCAAATGCAGCCGGTCCGATGGATTTGAGCGTGGACGGGAATTCCACCGATTTGAGCTGATAGGATGCGAAGAATGCACCCTCCTGCACCATGGTCACACCCTCCGGAATGGTAAAGCTCTCACTTTCCTTTCCGGCAGGATACGCATAGAGAATCTGCATGTCCTTGTCATACAGAACACCGTCCTCCACGCGATAGCTTTCGTTGCCCTCCTCCACATGGTAGGCGGTAAAACTCGAACAGCCCATGAACGGCATATAGCCCATGTGCTCCATCTCCTTGGGAATCGTGAATTCTTTGATATTCACGCAGCCGTAATACGCGCCCGTGCCCAGTGTGGTGACGGATTCCGGAAGCTTGACTTCCTCAATGGACGGACAGAATGCAAAGGCATAATCGCCGAGTGTTGTCAGTGTTTCGGGAAGCTCCGGTGTCGGCAGCAGCTCGCAGTTGTAGAATGCAGTTGTGCCGATACTTGTCAGATCCGGCGGAAAATCGACATTCTGCAAGTACTTGCAGTCATAGAACATACCGTCCGGAATCTCCGTCATGCTGTCGGGGAGATTGATGGTATCCAGTGAAGTACAGCCTAAAAATGCGTAATCTCCGATATTTTCAATCGTTTCCGGCAGACTCACATTGATGAGGGAAACGCAGTCGGCAAATGCATAATCGCCGATGCTCTTGACATGTGCGCCAAGCTCCACCTTTTTCAGATTGGCGCAGCCATAGAATGCGCCCTCTGCAATGGAAACGATTTTGTAGCCGTCCGTCATATCCGGCAGGGAAACTGCCAGTGCCGAGGTATCGCAGCCGTACAGCTCTACACCGCCGTCCACATAGGCAAATGTGAACATGCCGTCCTCATAGGTATCCGGCTGGGATTGCGTGGGTTCTTCTGCGCCAGCCGGCAGCGCGGTCATAGTGCACAGTCCGGCAAGAAAGGCTGTCAGTATCTTTTTCATCTGAAGCATAAAACTTCGTCCTTTCTGGAAATTTTCAGTTATCTGCGCTTTTTCAGCACAACAGCAATGGCGATGGACAAACCGAGAATGGCAGCAACCGCCGCACCAATGAGCAGATAATAGGTCAGATTGGGATAGTACAGCTTCCATGCAATGTCATTGCTTGACGCAAATCTGTATGCCGGTGAAGCTCTTGTGACAAGTGCCGTGAAATTTTCCTGCACCACATTGCCCTGCGCTGCCTCGTCATAACAGTAGCCGATGCAGCAGCTTGTCATGGTGACGACCGAAGGGGGAATGGTCAGGGATTCGAGGGAAATGCAGTGGAAAAATGCGTAAGGGCTGATGGCTTCCAGTCCCTCTGGCAGTGCAATGTCCGTCAGGGATGTGCAGGAGAAAAAGCAGTTTTCCCCGATGCTGCGCAGCGTTGAGGGAAGTGTCACGCTCTGCAAGCCTGCACAATAGCAGAATGTACCGTCCGCAAGTGCTGTAATTCCTTCCGGAACGGTGATATGCTTCAGCCCGACACAGTAATAGAATGCGTCCTCACCAATGGAAGTTACACTGCCAAGGTCAATTTCCTCCAAATACTGTGCGCCGATAAATGACCAGTTTGCGATAGTTTTGCATTCCTGCGGTACAGTGTATGCAGTATCCGGACGGGATTCCGGATATTTCAGGAGCGTTGCCATGTCCTTGGTGAACAGTACGCCATCCTGCGATGCGTAGGCAGTATTTTCCGCAGCAACGGTGATTTCCGTCATCAGCTCGCAGTTGTCGAACACATAATCGCCAATCTGCGTCACGCTTGCCGGAATGGTAAACTCCGTCAGAGCCGTGCATCCGCTGAATGCGATTGCGTCAATGGTCGTCACGCTCTCCGGAATGGTCACGCTTTCCAGTGCAGTGCAGCCAAAAAAGGCGGATTCGCCGATGGTGGTCAGGCTGTCCGGCATTGTAACTGCGGTCAGGTCTGTAAATTCCGCAAAGCAGCCCTCTGCCAGTGCAGTGACTGGATAGCCGTTGAGCGTGGCAGGAATTTCGACCGTCTGGAGGGTTTTGTTGATGCAGGTAATCTGCGCCGTGCCATCCTCCAGAAGCGTCATGGAAAAATCCTCATCCGCCGCCGCTGCCGGCAATGCCGGAAGTGCCGCGGTCAGCGTCCATGCCGCAAGCAGCATGGCTGAAAGTCGTTTCAGATGCATGGTAGACCTCCGTCCTTATCGTCTTTTGCGTTCCTGTCTGCGAACGCGCTTTTCTTCCTGTTTTTTGGCAAGCTGTTCGAGTGCCTCACGGCAAGCGCGCTCTTGTCGGCGGTAATAGATGAAAATAGCGGCTGCCGCAGAGAGTACGGCAATTGCAATGACCACCCAGAGCGTGATAAAACCGGCGGTGGCTTTGGCAGAATACCGGATGCCGTTGCTTCGCGCGTAATTGGATGCCTTACTGCCAGTCAGGGTTTTCATTTTGAAATCCTTGATGATGGTGTTTTCGTTCGTTTCCGGATCAACGCTGTAGCCGATGCCCATTTCACCAATTTCCTTGACGGTGGAGGGCACGAGTAGTTCTTTCATCTGCACACAGCCGTAAAACGCCATTTCGCCGATGCTTTCCAGACCATCCGGCAATGCAATGACCTGCAAATTCACACAGCCGTAAAAACACTTTTGTCCGATGGATTTGAGCGTGGAGGGAAGCTCCACCTTTTTCAGCGAGGTGCAGTAGGCAAAGCTCGGCCCGATCAGCTCTGTGATTCCCTCGGAGAGGTAGACCTCCTCAAGGGCTGTCGCATAGAAAAATGCGTCCGCACCAATGGCATTGACCTCGGACATGGCAAGCGTCTGCAAATACGCGCAGTCGGTAAAGCACCACGGCTCAATGGTTCTGCACTCCGGTGCAACCGTGTAGCTCTCGTCCGTTTTTGCCGCAGGATAGCGAATCAGCAGCGATTTGTCAAAGTTGTACAGCACCCCGTTATCGGAACAGAACGTTGTGCTTTCCGGTGCAACGGCAATTTCCGAAAGAGAAGTGCAGCCCTCGAATACAAAAGAGCCGATTTCCATGATATGCGCCGGAATGGTGATGGAATCGAGCGCAGAACAGCCGGAAAATGCCGAATCATTGAGTTTTTTGATGCTTGTCGGGAATGTTACCGTTTCCAGTGACGTGCAGTCGAGAAAGCAGTCCTCCGCAAGCGCAGTTACCATATAACCGTCGATTTCTGCCGGAATTTCGGCATTAACAATGTTTTTATCCTTGCATGTCACCGCAAGAGAACCGTCATTCTGCACGGTGTAGGCATACACGTCGTGGGATGCCTGTGCCGACAGGGGGACGGCAGGGATCGCCAGACCTGCACAAAGCAGGCAGGCAAGGGATTTCCAAAATTTCATCAGGATGCTCCTATCTCAATTCATAACGTTTCTGAATGCGCTTCTGGATGATGATCAGCGCAATGGTCGCTCCGATCACCAGTACGATAATGACAATGATTACTGTCAGAAAAACACTGCTCTGTGTGATGCCGGCGGTGCATTTTACACCGTAAGTTGAACAGTACTGGTGTGCGGCAGTGTTTTTGTCCGTTTCCACCTCGAAATCCGGTGCAAGCTGGTATTTCTGCGTTTCCGCGTCCACATAAAAGCCGATGGCATGGTCGCCGATGTTCTTCACAGCGTCATACAGGGTAATGCGCCTCAGCTCCGGACAATTGAGGAACGCGCTGTCCCCGATGGTGTCCACTCTGCCGGGAATCTGGATTTCTTTCAGTGCAAGACAGTTGTAGAAGCAATGCTCCCCGATTTCGTCAAGCATCGGGGAAAGCTGAATGCTTTCCAATGCCATGCAATTGCCGAATGTACGCGGCTCAAGGACAGTGACCGTTTCCGGAATGGTAATCGTTTTCAGGGAGGTGCAGTGATAGAATGCATCCTCACCGATTTCCGCAACATTGGACAGGTCGATCGTTTCCAGACTGGTATTGCCAATGAATGCCCAGTCCTCGATACGCGTACAGCCTTCCGGTACGGTATAGCTTGTCCCCTCCTTGGCAGGGGGATAGAACATCAGTGTTGCCATGTCCGCGGTGAACAATACGCCGTCCACGTCCACATAATGCTTGTTCCCGTCGGAAACATTGACTGCTTTCATCGAAGTACAGCCCTCAAAGATGAATTTCTCGATCTGGTTCACACTTGCCGGAATGGTAATTTCTTCCAGAGAGGAGCAGCCATGGAATGCCTGCCAGTCAATGGCTTCCAGTCCGTTGGGCAGGTTAATGCTTTTCAGGCTCGTACAGCCGGAAAATGCCCAGTCATTGATATGGGTAATGGTTTTGGGGAGCACGACCGACTCCAGCTGGGTATTTTCCAGAAAGCAGTCCTGCTCGATGGTGGTAATGGTGATGCCGTTGATTTGTTCAGGAACTTCTGCATGGGTAATCGTCTTGTCCTTGCAGGAGAGGAACACCTCGCCCGTGCCATCGTCCACATATGACCACATACCATCAAGGGATACGCCTGTGCTCGGCTCATAGCCGCCCGGAAACAGGGGTGCGGCAAGGGCTGCCAACGGCTGCGCCGCCATCCATGCTGCCGCACAGGAAAGCGCGATAGTTCTGCAAAATTTCTTCATACTCATACTGATTCCTCATCGGACGCGGACTTTGTTTCCTCCGCAGCTTCCGGTTTCTGTTCGGGCACAGATTCCGTATTCTTGGGTTTCTTCAGCAGCAGAGCTGCCAGTACGCCTGCCAATGCGACCACAACGCCGCCGCAGATGCCCAGAATCACGCCCAGACGGTTTCCGCTATTCTGTGCAGGGGCAGCGGAAACGGAGGATGTTTCGGTTTCCTGTTCCGCAGCGGGGGTATTTTCCTTGGACGGAACGGGGATATCCTCCGCCTCGTCCTCGATTTCCAGAAATACAAAATCGTTCTTGTAATCGTTCTCGCTGTCCTCGGTCGTGCAGTAGGTCTGTGCCGCAGAGCCGACATAGCCGCGAATCACAAAGTCCGAAATTGCAAACATATCCTCCGTATAGCCGAACGAGCAGTATTCGAGTACCGACACTGTGGGGGGGATGGTCACTTCACGCATTCCTGCGCCGGCAAATGCGTACTGTCCGACACGCGTCAGGGATGCGGGGATGGTGATTTCTGTCAGGGATTCACAGGCAAGGAAGCTGGCATTGTAAATCTGTACCAGTCCTTCGCCGAAATCAATGTCTTTCAGGGATTTGCAGTATGCAAATGCATAGTCGTCAATCTCTGTAACGCTGTCTGCAAGGGTGATGGTTTCAAGATTGGAATAGGCAAAGCCCCAGCCGGGGATGAAACCAATGCTGTCCGGAATGTTCATGTGTTTCAGATTCTCTGCATAGGCAAAGCAGGACGGGGAAAGCTTGTTCACTGTGTCCGGAATGGTGTACTGTGTATCCGCCTTTGCAGCCGGATAGCAGTAAAGAGTTTTGCCGTCCGCTGTAAAGAGGATGCCGTCCTCGCTCTTGTAGGCAGTATTGCCCTCCTCTACGCGGATGGATTCAAGGGAAGAACAGCCGAAAAATACGCTGTCCCCCAGCTCCGTCAGGCTTGCCGGAAGTACGACAGAAGTGATGGCGAATGCATTCATAAAGGTCGCATTGCTCAGCTTTGTGACAGGTCTGCCGTCAATTTCAGAAGGTACGACAACCTCGCCCGGAAAGCCCGTGACATTGTAATTGAAGATGCGCACACTTCCGTCCTCATTGATTTTGTAGCTGAACATGCCATCCTCTGTCTTGAACTTTTCTTCCGTGGTTTCTTCCGTTTCTTCCTCGGTTTCTTCCTCAGTTTCAGCCTCGGTTTCTGTTTCGGCAGCTTCTTCCGTGGTTTCCTCCACGGTTTCCGCAGCAGTTTCTGTCTCCGTGGGCGGTTCGGTAACGTCTGTTTCTGCGTATGCCGTCAGCGGCGATACACCAAGCAGCATGGCAGCTGCCAGTAAGGATGCCTTGATTTTCATATGATTCCTTCCTCTTTGTTTACATTGCCCCACCAATGGTGGGGCAATCAGAATTATTCAACTGTAACGGATTTCGCAAGATTACGCGGCTTATCCACATCTGTGCCCTTGTACACAGCGGTGTAGTAGGCAATCAGCTGCAGCGGAACGACCGCAAGCATGGGCATGAGCAGGTCGTCAAATTCCGGCAGACCGAACTTGTAATCTGCCACATCCTGCTCCGGCTCGTACTGCTCATCGCAAATCAGGATAACCTTAGCCCCTCTCGCCTTGACTTCCTTGATGTTGCTGACAGTCTTGTCAAACAGACGCTTCTGTGTTGCCACGGCGATGACCGGCATATTCTCCGTAATCAGGGAAATCGTGCCGTGCTTAAGCTCACCTGCTGCATAGGATTCAGAATGGATATAGGAAATTTCCTTGAGCTTGAGAGAACCTTCCTGACTCAGTGCATAGTCCAGACCTCTGCCGATGTACAGCAGGCTGTCTGCGGTAATCAGGGAGGATGCAATGTACTGTGTACGCTCCTTGTTCTCCAGAATCTTCTCGATTTCATGCGGTGTTTCCTGCAGCAGTGCAGTCAGTCTGCGGCATTCTGCCTCGTCAATGCTGCCGTTTGCCAGTGCAAGTTCAAATGCGAACAGGTACATTACCGCAATCTGCACCATATATGCCTTGGTGGATGCAACTGCAATTTCAGGGCCTGCATGGGTGTAGATGAGCATATCCGCTTCACGCGCAATGGAGCTGCCCTTTGCATTGACAATGGCAAGCGTCTTTGCACCAAGCTTCTTGGCAAGGCGCATTGCAGCAAGGCTGTCTGCGGTTTCGCCGGACTGGGAAATGATGATCACAAGGTCGCCCTCTCCCACCAGCGGCTCACGGTAACGGAATTCGGATGCAATATCAACATTCACCGGCACTTTTGCCAGCTTTTCAATGACATACTTGCCCACAATGCCGGCGTGCATTGCCGTACCGCAGGCAACAACGTGAATCTTGTTGAACTTCAGGAGGGATTCGGGAGTAATGCCGCATTCCTCCAGATTCGGCAGACCATCGGCAATTCTGGGCATGATGGTTGTCTTGATGGCTGTCGGCTGCTCGTAGATCTCCTTGAGCATGAAGTGCTCATAGCCGCACTTTTCCGCTGCACTTTCATCCCAGTCAGCAGTTTTCAGTTCCTTTTCAATGCGCTGGTAGTGCAGGTCATACATCTTAATACCACTCTTGGACAGCACGGCGATTTCGTCATGCTCAAGCAGGTAGTAATTCTTGGTGTATTTCAGGATCGCTGTCACGTCGGATGCAATGAAGCTCTCATTTTCGCCCACGCCGATAATCAGGGGGCTTTCACGGCGTACTGCAAACACTCTGTCCGGAAAATCTGCAAAAATCACACCGAGTGCGAAAGAGCCTTCCAGCTCGTGCATGGTTTCCACGATGGCTTCCATGGGGTTGCCATGGTTGCCCTGATAGTAATAGTCAAGCAGCTGTGCCACAACTTCGGTATCCGTGTCGCTTTCAAAGACTCTGCCCTTTGAAACGAGAAATTCTTTCAGACGCTTGTAATTCTCGATGATGCCGTTATGTACCAGCGTCACGCTGCCGCCGCCGTGGGGATGGGAATTACGGTCGGACGGTTCACCATGGGTTGCCCATCTGGTATGACCGATGCCGGCAATGCCGTTGGGCTTGCCCTCGGCTTCCATCTTGTTGCGCAGATCCTGCAATCTGCCCTTGGATTTTGCCACATGGATTTTCTGATCCTCAAATACCGCAATACCGGCAGAATCATAACCTCTGTATTCAAGCTTGGAAAGACCGTTGAGCAGTACCTCCGCACAATCGCGGTGGCCTACATATCCTACAATACCACACATAAATGGATTCTCCTCTCAGATTGACAGCCGTTGGGCTGCCGGATTTGTCAGGGCAGGAAATTGCCCCTATTAAGAATATGTATGTTCCATACATATCAATACACAATCATTATACCATATCGGGGGTATAAATGCAACACTTTTCATGAAGTTTTCCAATTTTTTCAGTAGTTTCACACAAAAAGAAAAAAGTAAAGGCACATTGCGGTTCGCTGTACCCACACCGCGGGCAGTGCACGTTTCTTTCCGGTGTACTCCCCTACGCGAAATGCAGGCGCGCGCTATCCCCATACATTCCCAGTTGCAAAACCGGAAAATCTGCATAGAATAGAGTAGCGGAGAAAGCCTTTGCCGGAAAAGGGTGGCATCCTCTGCGGCTCGCAGAAGATGTCCGCAGAACAGCCCTTTTTACAACGCGGAGGGACTGTTCTGCTTCAGAATAGATGAAAAGCCCCTGTTTTACGGGGCTTTTCTTTTGTCTTTACTGATATTTCATGCGCTCCTGCACTGCCAGCTGGTCGCAGCGTTCATTCTCCGGATGTCCGGCATGACCTTTCACCCAGACAAATGTCACCCGATGCTTGTCAAGCAAGGGGAGGAGCTGTTCCCAGAGGTCAGCATTCAGTGCCGGTTTGTTGTCCGCTTTCACCCAGCCGCGCTTCTGCCAGCCGTATACCCAGCCCTTGGTGATGCTGTCCACGACATACTTGCTGTCCGTGGTGAGGGTGACTGCGCATGGTTCTTTGAGTGCGGCAAGACCTGCAATCACAGCGGATAATTCCATGCGGTTGTTGGTGGTATCGGGTGCGCCGCCGGATAATTCCTTTTCCGCAGTCCCATAGCGCAGAATTGTCCCCCAGCCGCCCGGTCCGGGATTGCCGCTGCAAGCACCGTCCGTGAAAATCTGTACTTGTTTCATGTGTCTGCTCCTTTTTATGATAATGCCTTTGCTCCTGCTCCTATCATACCATATTTTTGCAGGAATTGCAACCGAAACCATGAACACAAAATGAAAAAATGAAAAAAGACTTGCAATCGGGTGCATATTCTGGTATAATAATAGGTGTCTGTTTCCGCATCAGCGCGGAACACAAAAAAATAACAGAAAAGAGGAACATTCATGCCTGCAAATATCGTAATCGGAACCCAGTGGGGTGATGAAGGCAAGGGCAAGGTCATTGATATTATGGCATCCCGTGCGCAAGTCGTAGTTCGTTCTCAGGGCGGCAACAATGCCGGTCATACTGTCGTCAGCAATGGACAGGTGTACAAGCTGCATCTTGTACCTTCCGGCATTCTGTATCCGGATACCCAGTGCCTGATCGGTGCTGGCGTTGTACTTGACCCGAAGGATTTCATTGGTGAGCTTGACGAAATGGAGCAGCGCGGCGTATCCACAGCCAATCTGAAGATCGACCCCCGTGCCCATGTCGTTATGCCGTGGCATCTGACACTGGACGGACTGTCCGAGCAGTTCCGCGGCAACAGTGATATCGGCACGACCAAGCGCGGCATTGGCCCGACATATATGGACAAGTATGAGAGATGCGGCATCCGTGTCTGCGACCTTGTCAATCCCGCAGTTTTTGCAGAAAAGGCAAGAGCAACCGGCATTCTCAAAAACAAAATCATTACTGAGGTATACGGCGGTCAGGCACACGACCTTGACGCGGTAATTGCAGAATACACGGCATATGGCGAGCGTCTGCGTCCGTATGTAGCGGATGTATCCGTACTGACCTATGAAGCATACAAGGCAGGCAAGACCATTCTGTTCGAGGGTGCGCAGGCAACCCTGCTGGACATTGATTTTGGTACTTACCCCTATGTCACAAGCTCCCATCCGGTATCCGCAGGTGTTTGCGTCGGTACAGGCGTAGGCCCGCGCATGATCGACAATATTATCGGTGTTGCAAAGGCATACACAACAAGAGTGGGCAAAGGCCCGTTCCCGACAGAGCTGTTTGATGAAATCGGCGACCAGATTCGTGAAAAGGGCGGCGAATACGGTACAACCACAGGCAGACCGCGCCGTACAGGCTGGTTTGACGCGGTCATTGTACGTCATTCTGTACGCGTGAATGGTCTGGACGGACTTGCCATCAACAAGCTGGACACACTCAGCGGACTTGGAACGCTGAAGGTATGCGTAGGCTATGTCAAGCCCGATGGCACAACGCTGCATGATTTCCCGTCCTCACTGGAGGAGCTTGCAGAATGTGCACCGATTTACGAGGAAATTCAGGGCTTTGACGAGGATATCACCGGCTGCCGCACATTTGAGGAGCTGCCCAAGGCTTGTCAGGATTACATCCTGCGTCTGGAAGAACTCTGCGAATGCAAGGTAGCAATGGTAGGCGTAGGCCCTGACCGCGACCAGATGATCGAACGATAAGCCGCTGCAACACACTATTTTTAACAAACGAGGTGAATGACGATGCCGGATAAATTTGACGGGCTGGAGGATTTTGCACAGCCCACCTATACCGCACCCGAACGCAAAGGCGCACCCCAGATCGCTGCGCCGGAGCTGGATGATGTATTAGCACCGCCGCCGGCGGCATGGTCTGCACAGACAGAGAAAAAAGGCGCACCCGTTGTGGATGAGCCTGTGCTGCTCGATGACCCTGCTGCTGTATGGAAAAAGGAAGAAAAGAAAGGTGCACCGCAGGTGGATGAACCCGTACTGCTGGAAACACCGACTGCTTACACAGAACAGCCGAAAACTGCGGCTGTACAGGAAGTTGCATCCGCGGCAGATATTTTAGGCGATGCCAATACTGCCTATGATCCGGTGGAGGAATTCTACCAGAAATTACAGTTAACTGACGACCTGAAAGCTGTTTTTTCCCAGCTTGACGCGGAAAAACAGATGCAGGTAACACAGATGCGCGCAAATCAGATGGGTATTCCCGTACCTGCCATTCCGCGTGAGCTGCGTCCGAAGCTGGAGCAGACTGCACCTGCCGGCGAGGAAGCAGAAGCCCCCGTTCTTGAAGAAGCCCCCAAGCCGCAGGCATATGTGCCGAAATTCAAGGACGAGGATTTGGAACGTGCGAAGGAAGAATCCAAGAAGCCGCAGAAGTACACACCCCCTCCGCAGATGGAAATGACGGAGGAGCAGAAGCAGGAAAACCGCCGTATTATGGCGATGCTGCGTGAGGAGCGCGAGCGCGAGCTGGCGAAAAAGGGCTTCAGGCAGCTGATTCTGCTGACGGTGTTCGGTACGATTGCAGGCATTGCGTTTGCACTGTTCGTTTCCGGCGCACTCGGTGCCGGCTATAGAATGGAGGAAGAACTGGGATGGCTTGCCATGGTCAAGGAATATGGTGTCTATCTCGGTGCAGCAACAGCGATCGCTTCACTGGTGATCTGTGCTCCCCTCCCTGCTCTCCGCGGAATTGCAAAATTCCTCAACGGATTGACATTCGTGTTATGCCTGTTCCCGGGCATTCCATTGCTGATTCAGAAGGAAGCCGGACATGGACTGCTTAATGGGCTGCTGTATGTAGCTGCGATTGTACTCAGCGGTCTTTGTGCGTTTATTCTGACGACCAGCGAAAATATCAGCATGTACAACAAATACGGGAATTCATAAAGAGGGCGGAGCCGCACTGCACAGTGCGGCTCCGGTAATTTTCGGGGAATTGTCGGTACAGGTTGCATGAAAACGTGCAACTTTTCCAGAATTGCGGCTCTTATGCAGGAGGGAAACCCTTCGGAAAGGAGCAGAACTATGGTACTCAAGGCAATTGGAAAGTATATCGACACCCTGCCCATTCACGACCTGCTCAGGCAGGAGGAACAGCTGGCAGATGATGTCACGATTGAGATCGACCGTTTTTACGGCAGGCATGACCTTGCAGAATTCCGGTTTTTCATGCGCGGACTTACCCAATCCGGCGGTGAGGCACTGGTGGAAATTCCGGCAATTGTGGAAGAAACCGTGCTGCGCCTGCAATGGCGCGTGGACAGCACTTTCACCACAGAAGCCGGTACACTTGCACTGGATCTGTTCGCAGCTGCTTTGGATGAAACGGAAGAACCGCAGGTCATTGTGCGCTATCTGCTGCCGCCGGTGGAGGTGCAGGCATTTCCGGAGAGCGAGAGCGTACTGGACAGCCACAGCTACACGGAATTTCTGCTGGAGGTACGCGCGGCAGCCAATGACGCGGTAAGGATGATTGAGCAGACCGCGGAGGAAGTGCAGGCAGAGATTGCGGGATATGACGATGCAATGGCGCAGATGCAGAGAAATCTGATGGTATTGACGGAAAAAGTCGCAGCACTTGAACAGCGGCTTGAGGGCGTCAAGCCCGTGGTCACGCTGACGCGCAGTGAATTTGAGGCACTTGAAACACCGGATGAAGATACGTTGTATGTGGTGACATAAGGCAATTTTCCCCCCCTTGCTGACGGCAAGGGGGATTGTTTTGTCCCCAAGAAATGCCCCTCTTTTCTGAACATTCCATGAATTGATACAATTTCCTTATACAAACCTGTCACAATTCCCAAATTCGCCAGTAATTCGGCAATATTTCTAACCTCTGACACCGGATTGTCACCGAATTTACCCATAGAACCTATTGACAGTATTGTGTGGGTTTGGTATAATAAAAGATGTGGTATTGATTCCCAACAGAAAAAGAAGAAAAAAAGAGAGGCGATGCAAAAAGTGCGTGAAGAAAAACAAGAAACCGCCGTGCATCACAGAGAACAATATAAGCGTATGGTGCAGTTCTTCTCCGCAGTCATCCTGCTGGGGCTTCTGACGCTGCAATTTGCAAATATCTGGTATACCTACTACTCCGACCGGATGGTGCTGCCCTTCTACAGGCGCGGCAACTGGGTGGTGATCGCCATTTATGCAGCCGTACTCTTTTTGTTCTTTCAGGTTTACGGCGGCTTTAAAATTGGCTACCTGCGCCGGACGGATGTATTATTCTCCCAAATCCTGTCCATACTTGGTTCAAACGTCATTACCTACCTGCAAATCAGCTTGATCCTGCGTGATTTCGCACTTGTTCCCCCCATCCTCCTGCTGACTGCGGTGGAACTGGTGATTCTGTTGTGCTGGACATTCCTGTCCGGAAAGATCTATTTCATGCTCTATCCCCCGCGCCGCCTTGCCATTGTCTACGGCAGTCCGGCTGCGGCGGCTCTTGTCATGAAAATGAGCTACCGCGTGGATAAATACATGATTTGTGAATCCGTCAGCGCGGAACAGGGCTTTGCTACCATTGTCGAAAAAATCCAGCAGTATGACGGCGTGATTATCTGCGATATTCCGGCGCAGCTGCGCAATGATCTGCTCAAACACTGCTTCGATGTGCAGCAGCGCACCTATATTGTCCCGAAAATTTCGGACATCATCCTGCGCGGCGCGGATGAGATCCGGCTCTTTGATACCCCCTTGCTCCTTTGCAGAAACTATGGGCTGACCTTTGAACAGCGGCTGATGAAGCGCGCCTTTGATTTGCTGTTCTGCTTTGTCGTGCTCATTTTTGCATCCCCCATCATGCTCGGCTGTGCGCTTGCCGTCAAGCTCTGTGATGGAGGCCCTGTCATTTACAAGCAGAGAAGACTGACGCAGGGCGGCAAGGAATTCGATGTCTATAAATTCCGCAGCATGATCATCAATGCCGAACCCAACGGCGCACAGGTCTGCTGCGACAATGACCAGCGCGTCACGCCCGTGGGCAGGTTTATGCGCAAGTGCAGGCTCGATGAGCTGCCGCAGCTGCTCAATATCCTGCGCGGCGATATGTCCGTTGTCGGGCCGCGTCCGGAACGTCCGGAGCTTTGCGAGGAGTATGAACGGCAGTTTCCGGAATTCCGCTTCCGCCTGCATGTCAAGGCAGGTCTGACGGGCTATGCACAGGTAACTGGTGTGTATGATACAACACCCTATGATAAATTGAAAATGGATCTGATGTACATAGAGAATTATTCTCTGCTCAAGGATATTCAGATCGTGCTGATGACCTTGAAAACCACCATGTTCCCCATCCAGAAAAGCAATGCGGAGCTTTTGCATCCGGAGCAGATCGGAGAGAGGAAAACAAGAGAGGAGAACGAATGAAAACAACAGCAGTCATTATGGCAGGCGGCAAGGGTGAGAGATTCTGGCCGAAAAGCCGCACAAACTACCCTAAGCAATTCTTATCCCTGACAGCGGACGGGGAAACCATGATTCAGAAAACCGTCAGACGGCTTGCTCCCCTTGTGGCGCAGGAGGATATTTATATCGTCACCAATGCCGCCTACCTCGACCTCATTGCAGAGCAGCTGCCGGAGCTTCCGGCTGAAAATGTGATTGCAGAGCCGTGCGCAAGAAATACTGCGCCCTGTATCGGACTTGCAGCCGCAGTGATTGAGAAGAAGTACGGGGAAGCGGTGATGTTCGTCCTGCCCTCCGACCATCTCATCCACGCGGAGGAGATCTACATCGACACCCTGCGCAAAGCGGCACAGGCTGCACAGCAGGGGAATAACCTTGTTACCCTCGGCATTACCCCGAACTATCCGGAAACGGGTTACGGCTATATCCGTTATGTCAGAGGCAGCGGCAAGGATGGCGTGTATGCGGTGGAGCGTTTTGTGGAAAAGCCCGACCTGCAAAAAGCACAGGAATATCTGGCAGACGGCGGCTATCTGTGGAACAGCGGTATGTTCATCTGGAAAACCGAAAGCATCCTGAAGAACATCCGGCAGCATATGCCCGACCTCTATGAGGGCTTGCAGCCCATTGTACAGGCATACGGCACAGCGGATTTTGACGCGGTACTCAAGGATAATTTCTGCAAGCTTCCGGCGGAATCCATTGATTTCGGCATTATGGAAAAGGCGGAGGATATCTACACCATCCCCGGCAATTTCGGCTGGGATGATGTGGGAAGCTGGCTGGCATTGGAACGCATCAATGAAACGGACGAGGATGGCAACATGCTCTCCGGCGATGTCATCAATGTGGACAGCAAAAACTGCACGGTCTGCGGCGGTGCGCGGATGGTAGCCGTGCTCGGTCTGGAGGATGTTGTGGTTGTGGACACGCCCGATGCGGTGCTTGTCTGTGATAAGAACAGCACACAGGACATCAAGAAGGTACTTGCCAGCCTGCGCGCACATGGCAGAGAAGAATTGTTATAATATCAGAAGAAAAGGAGAACAAGAGTATGAAAAGAGCATTGATCACAGGTATTACAGGACAGGACGGTTCTTATCTGGCAGAGCTTCTGCTGGAAAAGGGTTACGAGGTTTACGGCATCTGGAGAAGAAAGGCAACCGTGGACTACGGCAATATTGCACATCTCAAGGACAAGGTGACTTTGATTTATGCAGATATGACGGACCCGATTTCTCTGATCAAGGCAATGCAGATCTCACAGGCAGACGAGGTATACAACCTTGCAGCACAGTCCTTTGTTGCGACAAGCTGGGATACGCCTCTGGGCACAGCGGATATTGACGCAATCGGCGTTACCAATATGCTTGAAGCCATCCGCACAGTCAAGCCCACCTGCCGTTTCTATCAGGCATCCACTTCCGAGATGTTCGGTCTGGTGCAGGAAATGCCGCAGACAGAGAAAACACCGTTCTATCCGAGAAGTCCCTACGGTGTTGCAAAGCTCTATGGTCACTGGATCACCAAGAATTACAGAGAGAGCTATGACATGTACGCTTGCTCCGGTATTCTGTTCAACCATGAATCCGAACGCCGCGGTCTGGAGTTTGTGACAAGAAAGATTTCCAATGCTGTTGCAAGAATCAAGCTCGGTGTGCAGGATTGCGTAGAGCTGGGCAATATGGACTCCAAGCGCGACTGGGGACATTCCAAGGACTATGTCAAGGCAATGTGGCTCATGCTCCAGCAGGATACACCGGATGATTATGTCATTGCTACCAATGAAACAAGAACTGTCCGTGAATTTGTAGAAATCGCATTCCGCACAGCCGGTATTGAGGTTGTCTGGGAAGGCACTGGCGTTGATGAAGTCGGCAAGGACAAGGCAACCGGCAAGGTGATCGTCAAGGTCAATCCCAAGTTCTTCCGTCCGGCAGAGGTTGACGTACTGCTGGGCAATCCGGCAAAGGCAGAAGCAGCACTGGGTTGGGAGAGAGAAATTTCCTTCACAGAGCTGGTAGAGCGCATGGTCAAGAATGACCTTGCCATCGTGGAAAAGGAAATGAAAGTAAGCCAGCTTGGCTGATGTATGAGGGGGACAGCGTCCCCCCATAACACGAGCGAAGGAGGGATACTGTGAAGATTGCATTTGACGCTTTGCCTTTGATGGGCAGAATGACGGGCATTGGCTATTGCGAAGCCGGACAGGTTTCCGCGATGACGGCGATGCATCCGGAGGATGCATTTACGCTCAACTATTTCGCCATGCGGCATCTGAATGACAGAAAAGCCGATATTCATCCCTATCTGCGTGAAAATGTACGGGCAAAGCATGTGTTCTGCCATCCCTACCTGTACCGGCTTGTATCCACCTTTCTCCCCTTGCCGTATCGTTGGTTTTTCGGGAAAAAGGCGGATGTCACGCATTTTTTCAATTATATCGTCCCCCCCTTTGTCCATGGAAAAACGGTGGTGACTGTCCATGATATGGTGTACCGCGCCTATCCTGAAACTGTGCGCGGACGGACAAGGCATATGCTCGATCTGGGGCTTGTCAGTTCCATGCGCCGTGCCGACTGCATTGTCACGGATTCGGAATTCTCCAAAACGGAGATTATCAAGTATTACCCCGAATTTTCCGGCAAAATCCGCGTTGTTCCCTGTGGTGTGGATATGCAGAAATTCCATCCGGAGCAGGATGCTGCGAAAATTGCGGCAATGCGTGAAGCCTACGGCATTCCGGAGGAATATTTCCTCTATCTTGGCACACTCGAACCGCGCAAGAATCTGGAACGGCTCATTGACGCATACGCGGCATTTGCAAAGAACCACGAAAATCCGCCTGCACTGGTACTTGCCGGCGGCAAAGGCTGGCTGTATGACGGCATTTTTGCAAGGGTGCAGGAACTCGGACTGGAACAGAATGTCCTGTTCACCCAATACATAGACGCGCACGACCTGTGCGCACTGCTCTCCGGTGCACTCGCTTTCACATTCCCCTCGCTCTATGAGGGATTCGGAATGCCGCCGCTTGAGGCAATGGCTTGCGGTACGCCAGTGCTCGTGTCCGATGCAGCCTCCCTGCCGGAGGTGACGGGGGACTGCGCTGTCATTGTCAAAGCAGACAGCACGGCATCCATTGCCGATGGACTCGAACGCCTGTATACCGATGAAGCACTGCGCCGCCGCCTGTCCGTACAGGGGCGCGAACGTGCAGAGGGCTTTTCATGGGAACGCAGTGCACGGATGCTGTATGAAATTTACGAGGAAATTGTAAATGGATAGAAAACTGCGAATTTTAGAGGTAAATAAATTTTATTTTCCCCATATCGGCGGCATCGAAACCGTCATTGAACAACGCGCGGCATATTTTTCCGGTCTTGCAGATGTGGAAGCAAAGGTGCTTGTCTGTCAGGAAAAGGGCAAGGGCTGTACGGAAACCATTGACGGTACGGAAATTACACGCGCCGGCAGTCTGGGAACGTATTTTTCCTGTCCGCTGTCCTTTGAGTTCCTGTGGAAATTCCGCAAAATGGCGAAATGGGCAGACGTGATCGAATTTCACACCCCCTTTCCGCTGGGCGACCTTGCATTGCTGCTGTCGGGCTATCGGGGGCGCGTGGTGATTGCATGGCACAGCGATGTCATCAAGCAGAAAAAACTGCTCCGCTTTTATAAACCCATCCTGCATCGTTTTCTCAAACGTGCAAACGCGATTATCACAGCAACACAGGGGCATATTGACAGTTCTTCGTTTTTGCCGGAATTTCGTGAAAAATGCCACATCATCCCCTATGGACTGGACGAAAAGCCCTACCGCAGCGCGGAGGTTTTCCCCATTCTCACGAGGCAGTGTGGAAATTTCGGTTTCGTCAAATTCCTCTTTGTCGGGCGGCTGGTCTACTACAAGGGCGTGGATGTCCTGCTTGACGCATTCCGCAAGGTGCGCGGCTGTGAGCTGTTCATCTGCGGTACAGGGCCGCTGGAGGAGGAGCTGAAAGCCAAAGCAGCGGATCTGCCGGTGCATTTTCTGGGCAGACTGACGGATGAGGAGCTGAAATCCGCATTCGCCGACTGTGATGTGTTCGTTCTTCCCTCCGTGGAAAATTCCGAAGCGTTCGGCATTGTCCAGCAGGAAGCGATGGTGTACGGAAAGCCCGTCATTAACACATCCATCCCTACAGGCGTACCCTATGTGAGCATTCACGGCGAAACGGGATTGACCGTACCGCCGCGCGATGTCGATGCACTGGCACAGGCGATTACAACACTGGCAAAGGATGTGCCGCTGCGCCGGAAGTACGGTGTCAATGCGAGGAAACGTGTGCTGACGGAATATGATTACCAGAAGAATATGGAGAAAATTCTTGCGGTGCTGCGCCCGGCGGAGTTCGCAAGTGACGAAAATGAGGTATAATATATGGATTCACTCGTGATTGGTGCCGGTGGATTTGTCGGCAGCTATCTGATACAGGAGCTTTTGTCCGCCGGAAAATCCGTGGGCGCAACCAAGCTCCCCCATGAGAGCATCCGCGTGGGCGGATGTGAGGTATTTGACCTTGACTTGGCAAAAGAGGGCGATATCCGGATGCTCCTCCAGACGCACAGACCGGCGCAGATTTACCATCTTGCCGCACAAAGCTCCGTTGCGGTTTCATGGAAAGACCCTGAGCTGACGGTGGATGTGAACATCAAGGGGACATTGCACCTGCTCGAAGCCATCCGCAGCGTGGAGGATTATTATCCGCGCATACTGCTTGTCGGTTCGGGTGAGGAATACGGTTATCTGCGCGGCGGTGCTTGTCCGATTCCGGAAACCGAGGCACTGCATCCGGGCAATCTGTATGCGGTGACAAAGGCATGTCAGAACATGCTCGGCAGCGTGTATGCAAGAGCCTACGGCATGGGCATTGTCATGGTGCGCGCGTTCAATCACATCGGTGTGGGACAGTCGCCGCAGTTTGTCGCAGCGGATTTTGCCCTGCAAATTGCAGAGATGGAGGCAGGTTTCCGTGCACCGGTCATGAAGGTCGGAAACTTGGCGGCAAAGCGTGATTTTTCTGATGTGCGTGATGTGGTCAGAGCCTATGTGATGCTGATGGAAAAGGGCAGATCCGGCGAAACCTACAATGTCGGCAGCGGTCATGCGGTATCCATACAGGAACTTCTGGACATTCTGCTCATGCAGAGTACGGAGTCGATTGCCGTGGAGCAGGATGCAGCGAGAATGCGCCCGTCCGATGTACCGATAATCGAAGCGGATATTTCCAAGCTGCGCGAGGATACAGGCTGGACGGCAGAATATACACTGGAAGAAACACTGCGGACGATGCTCAACCACAACCGGCGGAATTTCGGCGTTCCGGTAAAATGAGGGGGTACAGCGGCTGAACCGTAACACCTATCAGGACATGGCAGGGTTTGGAAAAACTGGTCAGAATCTCAAGGACTTCGGCGAACGGCAGAATGCGATGAATGCACAGCTGACGGAAAAGCTGGAGCTTTTGACGCATCAGCTCGGACAAGCTCTCGACACGATTGCCGGACTGGAGCTGGAGCAGCGCAGGAATTTGCAGCGATTTGCGGCATATGAAGCGGAAATTGCGGATCTACACAAGGAACTTGACCGCCTGCGCCTGACCGTGAAGCTCAATTCCAACACCATCGACCGGCTTGCAAAGCAATAAAACAGGATGCACTGTCCTTTGTGCGTGCCAATAAGAGTAGATCCCATGGAGAAATCCATGGGATTCAGTCTGTCAAAAAACCTAAAATCAAACGCGGAGCGATAGCTCCGCACAAGGGGTTCGGGGACGAAGTCCCCGAAATATAGCCCCTCCCCCGTTGGGGGAGGGGTTGGGGTGGGGGCAGCTTTGGGGTGCTAACCCCAGAAAAAGACTTTTTTGACAAGCTGGATCCCATGGAGAAATCCATGGGATTTTTGTGTATTGGAAAAACTGTTCTCCTATGCCGGAGATCCCACGGAAAATTTACGCTTTTTTTCTCCCACCTGTTTACAAATCCCAAAAACTGTGGTATAATAAAAGTGCGCCGTTTCATACGGCGGACATCCAATCAAGGAGGAAAACCCCTATGTCTAAACCGTTTTATATCACCACCCCGATTTATTACCCGTCCGGTAATCCCCATATCGGACATTGCTATACAACCGTTGCGTGTGATTCCATCGCACGTTACCGCCGAATGCAGGGCTATGATGTCATGTTCCTGACAGGTACGGACGAGCATGGTCAGAAAATTGAACAGAAAGCAGCAGAAGCCGGCGTAACCCCCAAGGAATATGTTGACAAGATCGTTGCCATTTTCAAGAACCTCTGGGAATACATGAACATCAGCTACGACCGCTATATCCGTACTACTGACGATTACCACGAGGAATCCGTACAGAAGATTTTCAAGGCTCTCTATGATAAGGGCTATATCTACAAGAGCAAGTACACAGGCAAATACTGCACACCCTGCGAGAGCTTCTGGACATCCTCTCAGCTCAAGGATGGCAAGTGCCCCGACTGCGGACGTGATGTTGTGGATGCAGAAGAAGAGGCATATTTCTTCAAAATGTCCGTCTTTGCGGAACGTCTGGAAAAGCTCCTGACGGAAACGGACTACCTCCAGCCCAAAACCCGTGCAACGGAGCTGGTGAATAATTTCATCAAGCCCGGTCTTGAGGACCTCTGCGTATCCCGTACCTCCTTCAAGTGGGGCGTACCGGTATCGTTTGACGAAAAGCATGTGGTTTATGTCTGGATCGACGCGCTTTCCAACTATATCACCGCGCTGGGCTATGAAAACAGCCAGTACGATGATTTTGCAAAATACTGGCCGGCAAACACCCACATGGTAGCCAAGGATATTATGCGATTCCATGCGATTATCTGGCCGGCAATCCTAATGGCACTGGAACTTCCCCTGCCCGACCATCTTGCCGTGCATGGCTGGATCACGTTCAACGGACAGAAGATGTCCAAGTCCATCGGCAATGTCGTAGACCCGTTCATTCTCGGTCAGCGTTACAGCCCCGATGCCATTCGTTACCACATTCTGCGCGAGATGGCTCTGGGTGCGGACAGCGATTTTTCCAATGAAATTCTCATCAACCGCATCAATTCCGACCTTGCAAACGGTTTCGGCAACCTCGTTTCTCGTACCGTTGCAATGGCGGACAAGTATTTCGGCGGTACAATTCCCACGGAGCGCGAGGCTGCACCGGTGGATGAGGAGCTGAAAGAGCTTGCATGTTCCATCCGTGAAAAGGTGGATGATTTCATCGACAAGACGCAGATCAAGCAGGCTTTGGAAACCATCTTCACACTGGTGGACAGAGCGAACAAGTATATTGACGAAACAGAGCCGTGGAAGCTTGGCAAGGATGACAGTCAGAAAGCAAGACTTGCGGCTGTACTGTACAATCTGCTTGACACCATTCGTATCATCTCCACGCTGCTTTCCCCCTACATGCCCACCACCATGCCCAAGGTATGGGAGCAGATTGGTGCAAAGGCAGAGGATGTGACCTATGAGAATGCGGCAAAATTCGGCGTACTTCCGGAAAATGTGACCGTATGCAAGGGTGAGATTCTGTTCCCGCGTATTGACGTGGAAAAGGAGATCGAGGAGCTGAACCAGATCATCCGCAATTCCCTGCCTGCACAGGAAGCGGAAGAACCGGAATTCACACCGGAAGCACAGGGCGAGCAAATCGAATTTGATGATTTCATGAAGGTTGACCTGCGTGTTGCAAAGGTACTGGAATGTGAGAAGGTGAAGAAATCCAAGAAGCTGCTGCGCTTACAGCTGGATGACGGCATGGGCGGCAGACAGGTGGTTTCCGGCATTGCACAGTGGTATGCGCCGGAGGATCTGATTGGCAAAAAGGTTGTAATTGTGGCAAACCTCAAGCCTGTAAAGCTCTGCGGCGAGGAAAGCTGCGGTATGATTTGCGCAGCGGATATGCCCGATGGCAGTGCACAGGTAATGTTTGCAGATGAAAGTTTCCCCTGTGGAGCGAAGCTGAGATAAAGGAAATTCCCGATTTTTAGGTGAATCATAATCAAAAACCCGTGAAGGCTCTCTTCACGGGTTTCTGTCTGTCGAAAAACTATCCTCTTATGCCGGAGGCAATGGAAAAGTTTTTGGTCGAGCTTTTTTCAAAAAGCTCGTGGGTGTCCAGAGGGCAACGCCCTCTGGTCGCGCACCGCAGTGCGCGAAATCTCTTTAAGCCGTCGCTTTTTTCAGGGGTGAATCAAAAAAATAGTCCTGTGGACTGTTTTGAACCGACCCCAAAAAGTTAGACAAAAAATTTTAAACAAACCCATGCAAAGTGACCAAGCGACAAGCTTGGTCGCTTTGCATTAGGCGGCAGACTCACGATACTGAACAGGCGACATGCCGTTCAGCCGCAGTTTGATCCGCTCGTTGTTGTACCACTCAATGTATTCCTCAAGCTCCGCAATGAAATGCTCAACAGAGGAAAACTCCTGTAAATAGAGCAATTCTGTTTTTAGCAAAGAGAAGAAATTCTCTGCACAGGCGTTATCCAAACAATTTCCCTTACGGGACATGCTCTGACGAATGCCCTTTTCTTTCAGCATTTTCCGATAACGCTTATGTTGATACTGCCAGCCCTGATCCGAGTGCAGGATCAGATTCGTTCCATTAGGAATCTTGGCAAACGCCTTTTCCAGCATGTCTGTTATCTGCATAAGATTGACATGATAGCTCAGGTTATAAGACACGACTTCACCGTTGAAAAGATCAATAATTGGTGATAAATAGAGCTTTACGCCAAATAACGAAAACTCTGTTACGTCCGTCGCCCACTTCTGGTTCGGCTTGTCTGCCTTGAAATCACGTTCCAGCAGATTGGGAGCGATCTTTCCAACCTCTCCCTTATAGGAGTTATATTTCCGCATACGAACCTTGCAGAATATGCCCATCTTTCGCATTAAACGCTGTACTGTCTTGTGATTGACATAGTAAGGTGTGCCACGTAGCTTTTCCGTGATGCGGCGATATCCGTAACGTCCCTTACTCTCATCGTAGATTCGGCGGATTTCTGTTTCTACTTCGGCATATTTGTTAGGCTTATCTGCTTTAAACTGCTTGCTGTAATAGTAGTAAGTGCTGCGAGGAATTCCGGCAATATCAATGAGCAGCACCAGCTTATGTTCATGCCTCAGCTCCCAGATCACTTGTGCTTTTTCTCTTGCCGTACCCTCTCGGCAACCAAGGCATTCAATTTTTTTAGGTATGCATTCTCCGCACGAAGCCGCTGTACTTCGGCAATTAAGTCCTCTTTTACGTCCTTTTTGGGCTTCTGCGATTTCCCTGTTGATTTTCGCCCACGTCGTTCAATCCGCAATCCTTCTGCTCCTTCTTCGATGTAGATGCGTTCCCATCTGGCTACAACATGATGCTCACTTACATCAAATTGACGGGCTGCTTCATGATAGCTCAACTTCTCTCTTCTCATTGTTTCTACTACCATGATTTTGAACTCTGGTGTATACCGCTTGTTTGGTACTCCTTTTGGCATTTAAATGCCCCCTTTCGTTAGACTTGGTTTGGGGTATATCTTTATTATACCACATTGTCTAACAAAAGGGGAGCATTTCATTTTTTTGAGAGGGGGAGTTTTTTGCAAAAAACTCCCCCTACCCGTTCTCTTAGTATGCCTTTCCTTTGTGCCCTTGGGCACAAACACGCGCTGCCGCTTGCGCGAAGCGCAAAGGCAGCAAATCACCAGCGCGGGTTCCACGCCTTTGTGCCCTTGGGCACAAAAAGACTTTTTTGACAAGCTGAAACCCGTGAAGAATCACTTCACGGGTTTTTTGTGCGGTATTGTGTAGGAACGATTGCAAGGGCAGGTCTTGCGAAATTTGCCCCCAAAGGGAAGTTATCTCTCCACCACGATTTCCGCCGTCGGCTCTGCTGCGGTTTCCTCTTCTGCCATGGTTTCCTCTGCCGTTGTCGGCTCTACAGTGGTTTCCTCTTCTGCCGTGGTTTCTTCTGCCGTTGTCGGCTTTACAGTGGTTTCCTCTTCTGCCATGGTTTCTTCTACCGTTGTCGGCTCTACAGTGCTTTCCTCTTCTGCTATGGTTTCCTCCGGCGCAGCAGTCGGAGAAATGAGGAAAACATCCGTCAGTGCAGTCGGTGCTGCAAAGTAATAATCGCCGTTCTTGATTTTCTGCCCGATCATGTACGGATGTGTGATTTCGGCATCCGCACCGAATTTCAAATCATTGAGCTGTATTTTGTCAAGGGCATTCCCGTCCTTGTCAAGATTCTCCACCTTCAGCCAAATACCCGTTTCTTCATCGACATATACCCGATGGCTTGCAGCTTCCAGTTGATCCTGAAATACACCGTCTGCAATCTCCAGCACGATACAAGCACGTTCTGTTTCCTGACCGGAGCCGTCATCGGCACGATGGCAGTAGACATCCGTTCCAATGATTTCCCATGCGCCGAAATCGGACAGGTAGGTTTCCGTATAGAACGGCGTATTGCAAACAATATCGCCGTTTCCGCGTCCTTCAAACAGGAAAGCCTGCTCTGTCTGGTTGAATTGTCCGAAATCTTCCGTGCTGGTGTCCGGATACTGATAGTCGATCAGCCAAAGCTCACAGCCGTCAGCATAGTACCACTGATTTTCCTGTATTGTGATGGAATCGTTCTGATAGCCGTCAAACAGACTGGCACAGCTATTGTAGGTCTGTGTTGTAAAATCCAGCTCGACCACACCCTGCATTTTCAGCTCACTGGCATTTTCGGTGTAGAAAACCTCCGAAAAATCGCAGGAAAAGCGTCCGTGTTCCATCAGGTTTTCGTGCGACTTCATGCACAGATTCCAGACCTCGTCCTGCGTCCATGCGTGTTCGGGCAGGACTTCTGTTTCGGGCACAGCTTCCGCATGGGTTTCCTCCGGCTCGGAGATGTCCTGCGCTGTTTCCTCCGCGTACTGTGATGCCGCAAGCTCCTCCTGCACGGGGGACTGTGACGGAAAGCCGCGCGTGAGGACTGCGCCCCCGATGCCGATGGCAAGAAGCAGGCTGGCGGCGGCTGCGGCATATTTCTTCCACGGACGATGCACTGTCGTGACGGTGAAATGCTCCTCTGCCTGACTTTCCGGTGTGCCCATGCGTTCCTGAATCTGTGCAAAAATGCGGTCTTTTGTTGCAGCATCCGCAGGCGGTGAAAGCTCTGCAATGCGTTCTGCGGTCGGCTCGTCCGCGCCGCGCAGGATCTCTCCGATATGTCGTTTCTCTTTCATATTGATTCCTCCTTTAAGCTTGCAGATCCCAGTCAGAGAGTTCTTCTCTGAGTCGTTTGATGGCACGGCTGCAACGCTGTCTGACTGCTGCTGCTGACAATCCTGTGCGCCTTCCGATTTCCTTGGCATCACAGTCATAATAGTATTTCTGGATGATGATGGTCGTATCCGGTTCGCCCAGCTCCGCAATTTTCTGCAAAAGCAGGGTGCGAAGCTGTGCATCCTCGACATTCTCCTCCACCGCCTGCGGTGCAGACAGCTCTGTGATGCTGTCCATCGGTACACTGCGGCTGCGCTGGCGTGAGAGCGAACGTGCCATATTCAGTGCACGGTGCTTTGCAGCAGTACCAAGGTAGGCTCGCACAGCGTCCTCCCGTATCTCCGGCAAGCGCGGCAGTACCTCGGCGAAGGTGTCGATTACACATTCTTCTACATCCTCTGTACTGCCGCTGTCACGCAGGATGCGCAGAGCGATGGCATAGACATAATTGAAGTAGGTATCGTATACCATCCTCTGGCGTGTAGTTTCCTCGTTCATGGCAGGATTCCTTTCCGTTTCTTTTTTTCCTTATGAAAGCTTTCACCCATACAGACACAGGAGGCTTTGAAAGTGTGACATGTTTTTTCAAAAAATTTGCTGATTCAAAAAATCCTGTTTCTGGAGCAGCATCGGCTCTGTTTCAAGAAGAAAGGACGGCTGTTACACCGTCCTTAAACTTGCTCCAGTTATACCCCCTCCACCAACGGGCAATGTCATCAACTTAAGCGGGGGTAAGGGGCGGCAGCCCCAAAAAACCGCCGCAGGCGGAAGCGGGGATCGGGGG
>SVNO01000022.1 GCA_015066845.1 Ruminococcus sp.
GATGTGTTTGGGAGAAACGTGTATTTCGGAAATAGTATAAAAACGAGGGTCTGCTGTACTTATGACAGCAGACCTCAGCTTGTCGAAAAAGTCTTTTTCTGGGGTTAGCACCCCAAGGCTGCCCCCACCCCAACCCCTCCCCCAAAGGGGGAGGGGCTATTTTTCGGGGACTTCGTCCCCGAACCCCATGTGCGGAGCTATCGCTCCGCGTTTGTTTTTAGGTTTTTTGACAGACTGGAAGGTCTGCTGTACAATATGACAGCAGACCTTTCTTTTATGTATATTTCTTGAGATACTCCTCCAGCATCAGACTGCCGCCGGTGCCGGTATATGCTGCATACTGAAGAATCAGCGCGGCATCCGCTGCGTTAAAAGCACCATCCATATTGACATCCGCAGCGTTCTCCTGCGTTTTGCTCAGCCCCGAATTGCCGCCGGAACCCATGAAGGAAGCCGCTTTCAGTACCAATGCAGCGTCCGCTGCGTTGACCTGCCCGTTTTCGTCCACATCCCCATAGAGAATGCTCTCTCCGATGATGATATCCACATACTGCACATCCTCCGCATTTCTGACAGTAAAGGGATAGGGCTTCGGTTCAGCGGATTCATCCATGATATCACTCAGATACAAGGTGTAGTTTCCTGCCGGCATATGGGCGAGATTGTAGCCCGTTTCAGGGAGTGCGGGCACTGTCACCGTGATGGCATCCCGATTGCCGCCGTAGCAGCTGCCGCTGAGAACGTCACAGCCCATGAGGTTCGTGTCCCTGAAGTTGTAGGTCAGCTCCGCGGAAATATCGTTGGCCTTGCGCGAAACATAGCAATTGACAAAGCCATTTGCATCGGGGATGGCAGCCGTCACGGCACTGCCGCTGCGCAGAAGGAGCAATGCAGCGCGTTCCCTCGTATCGTTGCGCAGGTCGTAGGTTCTCCCCTCAACGACCACCTTTCCATCCGTCGTCGCTTCCCTGAAAAGATCCTGCATATGGACGCGGCGCAGGTCGTAGCCCACTGCTTCTTCTGCAAGGATGGGGGAGACACCATGGGACATGAACGATGACGTTTTGTCAGGATAAGTGGCATAGAGCATGTCATCGCTGCTTGCTGCAGATTTCGGATAGGTGGCAACTGTTCCGAACTGTGTATAGCCATGCTCGTTTGCGGAATCTGCCGGATAATTGACATTGATACTGCCGCAAAGGGTTTCCATGGTAAAACCAATGGGCTTGTTCTTCCATGCTGCGTCCGCATAGAAAGCCACAGTATTGGCAGGCAGTGTGAATGCAGGAGCAGCGGTGGAGGAATAGCTCTGAATTTCAAAGGTTTCACTTTCTCCGAAGTGGATATACGGATGATTCTTGCCGTAGGTGTAGAGCGTGGAATGGCCGATGCCCGGTATGGTCAGCTGTTCGATGGTATCGCCCGATGCATGAGGCTCGAACACCGACCACGGAATAGGCGTAAAGCATTTCTGACCGCCGCGTGCACCGAGAATGTCACTGTCCGTTTCGTTTTCGAAAAAACTGCCGTCCAGTGCTAAGTATGCCAGAACGTCATTTTCATTGCAAAGCTGCCCATAATAGGAAGTGATTTCTCTGCCGCTTTTGTCCGTCACCCGTAAATTTACAATATTCAGCGGCGTATATGTCACATCGGCAGCATATGCCGACAGAGGCGTTTGCAGGAACACGCCTGCACAGAGCAGTGCAGCGATATGGTTCTTCATGATGGTATTCCTCCTTATTTGAGCGTTTGTTGCAGAAAATAATCAATCTCCCATTTTCCGCCTGAACCTATGTATGCAGCATATTGCAGGATCAGCGCGGCATCCACAGCGTTAAATGTACCATTCTTATCAAGATCGGCGGCAGTGGTCTGTTCCGTATTCAGACCGGAGGGATTGCCGGAACCAATGGCAGAAGCCGCTTTCAGGAGCAGTGCAGCGTCCGTGGCATTGATCAGCCTGTCAGAATTGACATCACCCAGCAACGGTGCCTCCTCCAGCATAAGCTGGAGATATTGTACTTTCTGCGAATTGGTTACGGTGAGCGTTGTGGTTTTTGGGGCAGCGTAGCCTTTTGGAATATCTTCATAGGTCAGAGTGTAGGTTCCTGCTGGAACCTGCGTCAGAACGATTTCATCCAGAGGAGGCTGCAGTGCCTCAAGGAAATGCTCCGTGAGATTGGCAGCGATGCCGCTGTCGCTAAACCCGCTGCCGCCGTAGCTGTGACCATTGCCGGTCGGAACATCTCTGTAATTGTAGCAGAAATCCAATGTGTATTCTCTGGTTGTCTTGTCCACATAGAATTCCACATAGCCATTTGCATCCGGAATCACGACATTGATGACCGCACCACTCTGGATGGTGAGCATGGCACTGGTATATTGGGTATCCTGCTGCAAATCATAGAGCAGACCGTCTCTTTCATACTTTCCGTCCTGACGGAATTGGGAGCTGAGCTGCTGAAGCGGCAGACGGCAGAGGACATACTGTGTTGCAGCATTGCTGATTTCGATGGAATTGGAGCTGACAGAACCGCCGCAATCTCCATATTCCAGCCCGATATATGCGTCATAATCGGTATGAAAGGCACTGAACATGGAAACCTCACCAATCGGAATATTGCTGAGGGACTCCAGCAAACTGGGGGAATTTTTCCGGTTAAAGTAATATGTGAAGGTAGGTGTTGTTACATGTCCGACAGCTTTACGTTTTGCCCATTTCGGATCAACATAGATGCTGAACTGGTTAGCAGGAACTGTCAGTGCGGTTGCCTGCGATGCGTCATAGCTGTACAGCTGTATTTTATAAGGAATGCCGCCGTTGATGAAGAACGGCTCATTCTGAGTGATTTGATAGCTTCCCGTCTCCCAGTCTGCACGGCAGGTTTTGATGGCGTGCAGTGTCTGCGGTGCAACATAGGGCGTGAATGTGCTCCACGGAACATCGTAGCAATAGCGGTCATCTCCCAGCTCCGTGCCGTCAATTCCGGAATTATTGCGTACAAAAAAGTTCTCATCATTGACAATACCGCCGATCTCCGTGCCGGCTGCATTGTGCAGAGTGACTCGCACGCCTTCAGCAGAACTGCCGTCGGGATACTGTACGTCCAGAAATACCATATTGCCCGGTGCGACTTCGATCAGACCTGCTGATGCAGAGAGTGGTACGGACTGCAGCAGCAGGATGCCTGCCGCAAGCAGTGCAGTGATATGGTTCTTCATGATGGTATTCCTCCTTATTTGAGCGTTTGATACAGAAAATAATCAATCTCCCATTTTCCGCCTGAACCTGTGTATGCGGCATATTGCAGAATCAGCGCGGCATCCACAGCGTTAATTGTACCGTTCTTATCAAGGTCGGCGGCAGTGGTCTGTTCCGTGTTCAGACCGGAGGGATTGCCGGAACCAATGGCAGAAGCCGCTTTCAGGAGCAGTGCAGCGTCCGCGGCATTGATATCAATATCAAGGTTGACATCACCGAGGAGCAGTTTGCGTTCCAGTGTGAGCTTCAGATATTGGTAATCCTTGGAATCCTTGACCGTGACAGAGGTGATTTTGGGTTCTGCGTAGCCTTTGGGAAGGTCACTGCAGCTCACTGTATAAGTGCCTGCCGGAACACTTGCCATGTTGACTCCGGTATCGGGGAGATTTGCGGCTTTGACAATCATTCTTTTGGTCGGACTTGTATAACTGTAATATTGTGAAGTCCATGAACCGCCGATGCCATAGCTGCCGTACAGATAATGGTAGCTGAGCACGGCATTGATATGCCGTGAACTCTCTTTGGTGTAGAATTCCACATAACCGTCCTTGTCGGGAATGACCACCGAGGACATTGCGCCACTCTGGAGGGAGAGGATTGCAGCGGTCTGGGGATTGGGCTTGGCAAGGTCGTAGGATTTTCCATCTATGGTGAAGGTCGTCTTTCCGGTGAAAATGCATGTATCGTGGCCCTTGAAAATGTCCGGCAGATACATACGGCATTTCACATATTCCGTTGCCTCGTCATAGCATTCCAGATAATTCAGGGAATGCTTACTGCCAAGACGACCTTCAAGCGTATCGTAATGGAAAAAATTGTCCGAGCCGACAGCTGCGTTTTTCACCGAGCCGGCAGGTGCAGAGAATCGGAGAAGCTTGCCGTAAAGATTATTGCCTGTATCGCTCAGATTCAGGTATTGTTTGCTCTCGTCCACCTCCAGATAGGCGCGGTACGGATTATCCTTCCATTTCGGGTCAATATAGACACCCCATTGATTCGGCTCAATGCGAATGCTTTCCTCTGCAGCAGGATGATAGCCGAGCTGGATATAGTTGCTTGTCTCCTCTTCAAAATAGAACGAACCCGGAGAATGTGTGAGCGATCCGCTGCTGAACGTATCGTCAGATGCTTCATAAACTTCGTGCAGGACATAGCCACTCGGAATCATTGCTTCAAATTCACTCCACGGAATGTAGAAATAGTCGGGATACTCCGTACTTGTGGATGTGCAGTTGTAGATGTTGCTTGTATAGGAGCTGTAGAATCTCTCACCGGTGATCGCACGACCGATATACTCGCCCGTGGAATCCTTGAAGCTCACAGAAACACCGTTCACAGGATTTCCCTTTTCATCCACCACCTGTACATTGAGGAGATTGGTGGGCTGTACGGTGACGGACGGGAGGCTGCCGCTGGCATATGCCGTAGGGGATGTCTGCAAAAATGCAAGCGCAGCAGCAATTGTAAATGCAGTTAATTTTTTCATTGTATATCCTTTCTGAAAATCCCCCGTGTAGGAATACACAGGGGATTGTGTTGTTTATCTTGCCTTGGCTGCAATCTCTGTCAGAAGCTTGCCAAGCAGCGCGTCCATATCCATTGCACCCAGATTGTCGCCCTTTCTGGAACGAACGGAAACGGTCTTGTTCTCCACTTCCTGATCGCCCACAGTGAGCATGTAGGGAGTCTTTGCAAGGGTAGCCTCGCGGATCTTCTTGCCCATCTTTTCTGCTCTGTCGTCAATGGAGCAGCGAATACCGGCAGCTTCCAGCTTTGCCTGTACTTCGCCTGCCCAGTCAAGGTGACGGTCAGCAATCGGGATGATCTTGACCTGTTCCGGAGCCAGCCACAGCGGGAATGCACCTGCATACTTTTCAATCAGGTAAGCAAGTGTTCTCTCATAACAGCCCAGAGAGGTTCTGTGGATGATATAGGGCTTTCTCTTGGAGCCGTCCACGTCCACATATTCCATGCCGAACTTTTCAGCTAGCAGCATGTCGATCTGGATGGTAACGATGGTATCTTCCTTGCCGAATACATTCTTGTACTGAATGTCGAGCTTCGGGCCGTAGAATGCAGCCTCGTCAATGCCGATCTCATAGTCAACGCCCAGATTGTCCAGAATCTTGCCCATGATGGTCTGTGCTTCTTCCCACTGCTCCGCAGTGCCCTCGTACTTGTTCTTCGGATTTGCCGGATCCCACTGGGAGAAGCGGAATGTGCAGTCCTCCAGCATACCAACAGTATCCAGACAGTGCTTTGCAAGCTCCAGACAGCCCTTGAATTCTTCTTCGAGCTGTTCAGGGCGGAGAATCAGGTGTCCCTCAGAGATGGTGAACTGACGGACACGAATCAGACCGTGCATTTCGCCGCTGTCCTCGTTGCGGAACAGTGTGGAGGTTTCGCCCAGTCGCATCGGCAGGTCACGGTAGGAACGCTGACGGTTCAGGAATACCTGATACTGGAACGGGCAGGTCATCGGACGCAGTGCAAAGCATTCCTTTGTTTCATCGGTCGGGTCACCCAGAACGAACATGCCGTCCAGATAGTGGTCCCAGTGACCGGAAATCTTGTACAGGTCGGATTTTGCCATCAGGGGAGTCTTTGTCAGCAGGTAGCCGCGCTTCTGCTCCTCATCCTCGATCCATCTCTGGAGGAGCTGAATGACTCTTGCACCCTTGGGCAGGAGAACGGGAAGTCCCTGACCGATGCAATCCACAGTGGTGAACAGCTCCAGCTCTCTGCCGAGCTTGTTGTGGTCGCGCATTTTTGCTTCTTCACGACGCTGGATTTCCTCGTCAAGCTGTGCAGCCTTGGGGAATGCAGTACCGTATACACGGGAGAGCATCTTGTTCTTTTCAGAGCCTCTCCAGTACGCGCCCGTGCAGGACAGGAGCTTGAATGCCTTGACTGCGCCCGTGCTCATCAGGTGCGGACCTGCGCACAGGTCAACAAATTCTTCCTGCTTGTAGAAGGAAATCGGCTCACCCTTGGCAGCGTGTTCCTCGCACAGCTCCACCTTGTACGGCTCATCCATTTCCTTGAGCTTTGCAATTGCCTCGTCAGGGGAGAGGGTGAAGGCTTCGAGTGCCTGATTCTCCTTGACGATCTTCTTCATTTCCGCTTCAATTTTCAGCAGTTCTTCGGGGCTGAACGGATGGGGAGCATCGAAATCGTAGTAGAAACCATTGTCAATTGCCGGACCGATGGCAAGCTTGGTTTCGGGATACAAACGCTTGACAGCCTGTGCCAGAATGTGGGATGCAGTGTGCCAGAATGTCTTTTTGCCCTCTGCATCGTCAAAGGTCAGCACTTCAAATGTGCAGTCCTCTGTCAGAACGGTACGCAGGTCGCAGACCTCGCCATTGATCTTCACGCAGCAAGCGGACTTGTACAGTCCCATGCCAATGCCCTTGACAACCTCCGCAGCGGAAACCGGTGCTTCCACTTCACGAATGCTGCCGTCTTTGAGTGTGAGTTTTAACATTGTGAATCTCTCCTCTATCTGAATTTTGATTGGATTTGTCCGGGGAATCAGACCGATGTGGTTTTATCGGGATGATCCGCCTGAAACAGCTGTTCCATCTGATCACGCTGGTTGGACATCATTTTCTTGATCAGGTGATCCGGAATGACTTCCCCAAGCACTGCGAGTATGAACAGCAGTGCAGCAAGCACGACCAGCAGAAAGTTATTTTCATTCTCATGAAACGCACAGATCAGACAGAAAACTGATGCCGTCAAAAGCAGGAATTCCCACAGGGAAATGAGAATCCGCCAGAGTCTGCCCATGACAAATCTGATGGTAATGGTGCAACCATTTTTCTTTGGGTTGAACTGGTACTGCAAACCGCCTAAAACGGAAAATGCAGGCGGTACATGCTGGACATGCACACATTTGCTGACGATTTTTTCATCAAGACAGTCATTGAGCATTGTCTGAAGCCTTGCAGCTGTTTCCTCTGCGGAAAGCGGCGAATGCAGTCTGATCCGGCAATATTGTTCCCAGAACATCCAATCCCTCCCAAAACAAAAACGCCCCGAAGTCACAGTTTTCCTGTAACTTCGGGACGATGACAATACCGTGGTTCCACCCGAATTTGCGCATAGAATGCGCCTCATTGCGCACCCGATAACGGTGGTGAGCCGCCGTGGATTAGCACGGACTCCGAGGTGGTATACACTGCTGACACATCCTGCCCTGAGTTTCAGCCCAATTGCTCACGGCTCTCTGTAGGATGGTGGAATCTTCCTGTCTGCATTGTCTTCCTCATCTGCGTTTTTGATTGTAATCTTATGATAGCACATTTTCGGAGGTTTGTCAAGGGGGAAATGATGAAATTATGTATCCTTAGTAATTTCAATTAAGCCCAAGTCAAGCAGTGCAATGCCAATCAGACTTAGGGCATTGTAGAGATTGGTTTTTTGTTTTTGTGCCTCTTCGTATGTAAATACATCACGATTGCACTTACCAAAGTTATCCAGCTCATATTTGCAACCATTAATGATGTCCAATGACAGAAGGAGCTCATTTATTGCGTGAATTAGTGTGTCCTCCGTCATGTTGCTCTGGTTAATTTTTTCCGAGTGCAGGTAATTCTTGATTTTTACCCCATCACTTTCCTTTGTTGAAAACTGCAATTGAAATGTATTGGTTCTGAAATTACTGAGTGTGAAGCTTTCTACAGCCGGATAGCTGAGCAGGAGCATTCCATGTCCATCCTCAGCATCAGGATTGTCGTAGGCATTGACTAATCTGTTCATCAGATCTTGTATTAATGCGGCATCGGTATTGGATTCATCATCCCTGTCAAACAGATAGTAAATAGCCGCGTTGTCCACATCAAAAGCATAATCCTCTAACAATTTGGAGAAGAGCTGATTTAAAAATTCGTTATCTTTTTTGATATATTTAATATTGCTTTCTTCCGTGTTAATAACAAAAACTCTTGCATTCGGATTGTCTTTGGGATTATAGCATTTGTATTCAAAATTTTGGGAACGCTTGATAGTTTCGTATTGGTAATCGAAAATTTTTTCAAATATTTTATTTAAAATATAGAATTCCGTTTTAGCTCCTTCTACAACAAACAAAACCTCGCCGATATTTTTGTTTTTATTCAATGTGATTTTCATAATTCGGTACTCCATTGAATCTTCCGGAAAGGTACATCTTTTCCATATTCTGAGACGGTCTTGGATTCTCATCCGAAACACGATTCAGCCGGCTGCCGTCATCATCAAAATCCACTGTATAAATCTGATCGGGACGAAGCAGCCCCATGGAAAGAAGGTTAGTAGAGTGGGATACAAAAATCAGCTGTGCCCCCTTGGATTCCTGCATGAAATACCGCACTAACAGTCTTTCCAGATCATTGTGAAAACCGCTGGAAAACTCGTCGATCAACAAAATGCCGTTGTTGTCAAGACAGTGGAAAATGGCTGGGAGAAGGCGGAGGAGGTTCTGGTTGCCGAGGGATTCCATGTCATAAGGTATTGGTTCATTAATGGAATGACGCTTGAAAAAAATGTATTTTTCATCCGATTCTGTGCTGAATGTAAAGTGCGTACCCACAACTTTCTTTGCATATTCAACACTCTGATCAAAACGATACATCTGAAAAAAGGTATTGATTCTGTCCGCACCATTCTTTTTTAAATACTCAGGCAGTTCAAGATCTGCATTAATATATCTCCTACCCTCTGGTTTATACAAATCAAAATATACAGAATTCCGAAGCTCCTCAAACCACAGTTGAAGTGTAGAATTGCCACGAAATTTAGTACTAAAATAGATTTCTCTAAGAAAAAGAATCTCCTCAGGCAGATTATTATGTTCAGTCGGCGTATCGATCGTTACTTTCGCATAGCTGCCCTCTCGTTCTAAAAGAACCTGACCGTCTGACGAAAGCCTTTCGTAGGTACAGCCTCTTTCTAAATCAAACCCGATTGCATAAATAATTTCGGATTCGCCCACAGAAAATGTATATCTAAGTTGGATGACTGAATCATCACAAAACAAACATTGATAAGCACCAATGTTGATTTCCTCATTTTTGAATAACAAATCTAACAAAAATCTCATCGCAATAATTGCATTCGACTTACCGGAAGCATTTGCACCAACAAACAACAATCCCTTCAAAATGCCGTCCTTCGTGTTGCGGTCGGTGAGCAGTTCGTAGGATGTAGTTGTCAGGTCAATGGTTGTCGGATTTTTGAATGATTTGAAATTGGTGATTTCATAGCTTTTGAGCATACTATTCCCCTCCATTTCTGCTTTGATAGTATGACTTTTTCTGAATTAAGTATACCATAGATACCGGATTTTGTCAAGAAACTGCGGTTTCATTTTTATCAAAATACATCCAATATTTCCCCCTCTCAGTTGTTATATAAATAAAGGGCTTGTGCCTCACACAGAATGGAGGAATACACATGAAAAAACAACTGACCGCAGCTCTGACTGCGTTCCTGCTCTGTGCCAATACGCTGCCGCTTGGTGCGTGGGCTGCGACAAATACAAGCGGTGAATATGAGGGACTGCACTGGTCGCTTGCCGATGGTGTGCTGACCATTGGCGGAGAGGGGCGTATTGTCTATGATACGGGCTTTCCCGATGGAGATTCTGCAAAATATCCGGATTGGGGACAGTACGCCGATGAAATCACCGGAATCATCATTGAACAGGGCGTGACAGGTGCGGATGCGGACTGCTTTCGGGAATATTCCGCGCTGGAATCCGTCATCCTGCCAGAGGGCTTTGCAAGCCTGAGCGCGCGGGTGTTTCAGGATTGCCCGAAGCTGCGCGAAATCGAAGGGCTGGAGCATGTGACGCAGTTCCATCAGCATTGCCTGAACGGCACTGCTATGACTGCCGAAAATCCCTTTGTCATTGTCGGCGGCAGGCTGCAATACTGCGACTACACCGAGGTGACGGACATCGTTGTCCCCGATGGCGTGACCTCCATCGGCGCGAATGCGTTCGGCAATCTGATGGAGGAATCGAGTGAATCCATTCTGACCGATCCCTTTGATAAGAGAACAGTGGAGGATCTGTATTTTACGATCACACTGCCCGATTCTGTCGAAATCATCGACGATTACGCCTTTGCAAATCTTACCACGCTGACTTCCGTCAACATCCCTGAAGCTGTCACCACAATCGGAGCATATGCCTTCCTTGACTGCGTACGGCTTGACGCGCTCACGCTCGGACAGAATGTGCAGTCTGTCGGGGATTATGCCTTCTTCAACTGCAAGGAGCTGGACACCCTGACGGTGCTTTCCGGTGATACCCGGTTCGGTACAATGGCATACGGTACACTGTGCGATATGGTCGGCTGTTTGATGGAAGCAAACCCCGACAATTTCACAGCGGAGTACATGGCGGAGTATCTGGAGTTTGACCCTTACTTTTATGATGCTGTGGCTTACTACAACGTGGACTGGTTCGGAACGGGGGATTATCTGTGGTTTGACCAGTACCTTATGATGGAAAAGATCTCCCATCATCTCTATACCACCCCCGATGCCTTTGTACGCGGTATTGCCAATTCTTCGGCAAAATCCCTTGCCTATGACACAGGCGTGGGCTTTCTGGAGCTGGAGCAGCTCGGCGACTGCAATGGAGATACGGCTGTCAACAGCAGTGACGCTGCCATCCTGCTCTATGCCGCCGCGCAGGAGGGCGTGACGGGGGAGAGTGGATGCTCCGCTTTGCAGGAATGCGCAATGGATGTGGACGGCAGCGGTACCATGAATGCCGTGGACGCTGCGTGGATGCTCAAATATGCTGCTTATAAAGGCAGCGGAGGAACAATGGGATTGTACGGATATGTGAACAGTCTCTGACGCATAAAGAGCGCATTATCTTTTCCATGAAGAACGATTTTCCGTGGTTTGCTCACCTATGAAAACATCCCCGATGCATCGCGTATCGGGGATGTTTTTGTTCTGTTCGGGGCTTATTCCCCCATCCTCTCCAGAATCTTTGCAAAAATCCGGTCGGCAGCTTCTTCCTTGGACATGCACGGCAGCTCCAGTGCACCGTCCGCTGTGATGAGCGTCAGGATGTTGGTGTCCGTGCCGAAGCCTGCACCTTCCTGCCGCAGGGAATTGGCACAAATCATGTCCGCATTCTTTTTCAAAAGCTTTTTCTGCGAATTTTCAAGCATATTCTCCGTTTCCATCGAGAATCCGCAAACGAACTGCCCCTCGCGCTTGTGTGCGCCCAGATGGGCAAGAATGTCCTGCGTTCTTGTCAGCGGAATGGACATTTCCCCATCGGATTTCTTGATTTTCTCCTGCGCCGTGACCGCTGGACGATAGTCCGCAACCGCTGCTGCCATGACGAAAATATCCTGCTCCTGCGCGTGTTCCGTTGCTGCCGCGAACATTTCCGCCGCGCTCTCCACCTGCACGACCTTGACAAAGGGCGGTGGTGTCAGTGCGCTTGCACCGGTGACAAGTGTTACCTGCGCACCGCGGAGCATTGCCATTTTTGCCAGTGCATAGCCCATTTTTCCGGTGGAATGGTTGGTGATGAAGCGTACAGGGTCAATGCGCTCACGCGTTGCGCCTGCCGTGATGAGGACTTTTTTTCCGGCAAGCGTCTTTTCACAGGCAATCGCCTTTTCAATATATGACAGCAGTACTGCCTCCGAGGGCAGCTTGCCGTCCCCGATGTCACCGCAGGCAAGATAGCCGCAGTCGGGGGCAATGACCTCGAAGCCGTAGCCGGCAAGGGTTTTCAGGTTGTCCTGCACGATCGGGTTGCGGTACATGTTCGTGTTCATCGCCGGTGCAATAATTTTGTGGCACGGGCAGGCAAGGAGCGTGGTGGTGAGCATATCGTCCGCAATGCCGTGCGCTGCCTTGGCAATGACATTTGCTGTGGCAGGTGCAACCAGTACCACGTCCGCTCGCTTAGCAATTGCCACATGCTCCACGCTGTACTGGAAATTCCGGTCGAACGTGTCAATCAGGCATTTGTTGCCTGTGAGCGTTTCAAAGGTCACAGGGCTGATGAACTGTGTAGCGTTCTCCGTCATGGTGACAATGACATCCGCGCCGGTTTTCTTCAATGTGCTCGCAAGTCCGGCAATCTTGTACGCGGCAATGCCGCCGGTTACGGCAAGGACAATGCATTTTCCTGTCAGATCCATGGTCAGTTCCTCCTGTTTCGTTCGTAAATCATTCGCAATCCCTGTAAGAGCAAATCATCATCGCAGGTGATGGCATGGGTGCAGTGCGGTACAACGATATGGGAAAGTCCCCCCGTTGCCACGACCTGCGTTTCGTAGCCAAGCTCCTCCCAGATGCGGTCGATCATCCCATCCAGTGACGCTGCCGTACCATAGAGAATACCGCTGCGCAGACAGTCAGCAGTATTCCGGCCGACGACCTTTTCCGGCACAGTCAGCCCGATTTTCGGGAGCTTTGCTGCATGGGAAGTCAGCGAATCCAGAGAAATCCGTGCACCCGGCTGGATAATCGTACCCACATAATCTCCTTGCTTGTCGAGTACGGAAAAGGTGGTTGCCGTGCCCATGTCAATGACGATCACGGGCGTACCATAGAGCGCGGAAGCAGCAACGGCATCCACGATCAGGTCACTGCCGACTGCCGCCGGATTGTCCATGCGCAGGCGCAGCCCCGTGTCCAGTTCCAGTCCCACCACCATGACGGCAGTTTCCGTGAGCTTGCCCAGTGCCGCACGGAGTACCGGAATCAGGGGCGGTACGACCGAGGAAATGATGATGCCGTCAAGTGATTGCGGCGAAATGCCGTAAAGCTCCAGAACCGACTGGAACATCACCGCATATTCAAGTTCCGTCTGGCGCAGGGACGTTGCCATGCGTTCTGTGAACAGGACACGTTCTCCCTCCAGACAGCCAAGGACAATGTTTGTGTTGCCCATGTCAATGGTCAGCAGCATGGCGCATCCTCCTCCCTTAAAAAATCGTAGATAATCCGCAGACCGAGCAGCGGCAGCTCTGTATCCACAATAATATTGTGCCGACAGCAGGGAATGACCGTCTGCGCAAGGTCGCCCGTGGCAACCAGTGCCGTGGATGCATAGCCGCGTTCTTTCCAGATGCGGTCGATCATTCCGTCGATTGCCGCAGCATTGCCGAAAATCACACCGCTGCGCATGGAATCGACCGTGTTCGTGCCGAGGACATGCGCCGGTCTTTGCAGGCTGATGCCCGGCAGCTGGGATGTACCCGATACCAGAGAATGCAGTGACAATTCCACACCCGGCAGAATCGCACCGCCCAGATAGCAGCCGTACACATCCACAAGGGAGAGTGTCGTTGCTGTGCCAAATTGGATGACAATGACCGGTGCACCGTATTTTTCGTGCGCTGCCGTTGCGGTAATCACAAGGTCGCTTCCGGCTTGTTCGGGATTGTCAATGAGCAGCGGCACATTGGCAGGCGTTGAACTGTCCGCCTTGAAAATGGGGATATCCGGTGCAATTTTTGCAAGTGCATCACGCAGCACCGTGGTCATTGACGGCACAACCGTGGAAATCACTGCGCCCTCAAGGGCGGACAGCGGTACATGGTGCAGGCGGAACACTGCCTTGAAAATGACAGCATATTCCAGTCCCGTCCTGTGTGTGTCCGTGGAAATGCGCTCGGTCAGCGCAAGACGTTCCCCATCATAGCATCCCAGAACCAGATGGGAATTGCCGACATCAATTGTG
Organism: Ruminococcus sp.; assembly: GCA_015066845.1. GTDB lineage: Bacteria > Bacillota > Clostridia > Oscillospirales > Ruminococcaceae > UBA3855. The sequence goes on from SVNO01000022.1 coordinate 13,980, forward strand.
AGAATCATCAGAATCACCCTTTCCTGTAAACAAAACGGACTGCATCGTGCAGTCCGTCAGTTTGCATTATTCGCTTTTCAGCTCGATATGCAGCGGACGCAGCTTGCGCAGAATCGGGCAGATCGCCGCTGTAATCAGGCAGGCTACAATTGCCTCCGGTACACCGTTTGCACCGATAACGCCCATAATCACGCCGTACAATGCTTCAAATTCGATCTCCTTTGCCGCAGCGTATGCTTCACCAAACAGCACATAGATGCCGCCCATGACAAGGATGGTATTGGTCAGAGAGCCGGCAAGACCGCCGATGATGTAGGAAATTGCCTTCTTGTTCTTTGTCAGCTTATACACCAATGTGAATGCATAATATGCAGTCACGCCGATGAGGATACGCGGCAGGAAGCAGATGGCAAGGCTCTTGATGGCAGCGAGGAAACCGTTTCCCTCCAGACCTGCGGACAGGAACGGGGAAAAGACGAAGGACACGACACTCGGTTTCAGCGTATTGTTCATCAGACTTGTCACGCCGAACATTGCTCCCAGAAACGCGCCTTTTTTCGGGCCGAGAAAGATCGCGCCGACAATCACCGGAATGTGGATGGTGGTTGCATTGATCACGCCAAGCGGAATGTAGCCGAGGTACGGAACAAACGCCAGCAAAAAGATGATTGCCGTAAACATGGCGGTCAATACAAAGCTTTGGGTTTTTTCTGTTGTGTTCATAAATCCATCTCCTATTCAGAATTTTCAGAGTATGCAGAATACTCTGTATGACAAACCGTTGGAACGGCATTGTCTGAATGTTAGTGCACTGAAAGGATAAAATGTTACAGCATTAAATCAAATTTTCTGTACTATCCTGGATTTATTATACCACAATTCTTTTCGCTTGTCAATTTCTACCGGAGAAAAAAGGGGTGACAGCATGGTTTTCCGGCATCTTTCCCATTGAAGCCGAATCGGGTGCAAGGCCGCAAGCTCCAAAGAAAAGCAGGTGGAGGGTGTGCTGCATCCTCTCGATAACGCCGCTATACCTATTATAATAGGGAAACGCTGCAAAACCAGTATATACAACAAAATGTGAATTTTTTTCTATTTTTTTGTATCCATCCCTCCTGAACCCCCCGCATATCACAGAGTATTACACAAAGCTAATTAGTGATTGAATTCTTATTTGTTTAAGATGTACAAAGAAATAGAGCTAACTTTCTTCTAATTGATTAACTGATTTAACTTACATAATATTACGGGGCATGAGCAGGATTAAATTCACTCCACTTTCTACCAAAAGTATAAAAAATATGAACGTTTAGTGATTATTTCTAAAAATTTTCTCTTGTTTTATGTAAAAAAGCAGTTGCAATTTTAAAAATCAAATGGTATAATTATGATACTGGAGTATTATGCTGTATTGTACTCACTACTTTTACAGAAAAATTATTGGAGGTGGTCGAATGAAGAGTTTTTCCTACGTTGCAAAAACCCCTGCAAACAAGCAGATAAAGGGTACAATCAACGCGGAGGATGAGAGAGAATTCAGTGCGAAGCTCAGAGAAAAGGGCTATACTCTCATCAGCTATGAGGAAAAAGAAATCGGCGCAAAGAAAACTGTGAAGAAGTTCAAGACCAAGGAGCTGGCATTTAACTGCCGTCAGCTTGCAGCAATGCTGACATCCGGTCTGACGCTGGTCAAAGCACTGGACATTTTGAGTAAGGAGCAGCCCAATGAGGCATCCAAGGCAGTCTGGCAGAGCGTGTATGAGAACGTGCAGAAGGGTGAATCCTTCTCCTCGTCCCTGGAAGCGTTCAAGGGCGTATTCCCTGACTTCCTGATCTCAATGGTATCCGCAGGTGAGTCCAGTGGTTCGCTTGATATTATTATGCAGCGAATGAGTGACCATTATGCAAAGGAAAACAAGATGAACAATACCGTCAAGGGTGCGATGACCTATCCTATCATCCTCTTGATACTCTGTATTGCCATCGTTATCGGTATGTTTACCTTTATCATGCCGACGTTCGCAAATCTGTTTGAAAGCGAAGAAGATATGCCGCCTCTGACACGCGTCATGATGGGCTTCAGTGATTCGCTGGTAAACTACTGGTTCGTTTATCTTGGTGTCATTGTTGTAGTTGTATTTGCAATTATCTATGCATTGAAGCTCCCGAACACTCGTCTGAAATGGGACAAATTCATCATCAAGGGTCCGGCATTCGGCCCTCTGGTTGTCAAGATTTATACAGCACGTTTTGCAAGAACACTGGCTTCTCTGTACTCCAGCGGTATCCCGATGGTAGAGTGCCTGCAGCGTTCTTCTGCGATTCTCGGCAACCGTTACATCAGCCAGTGCTTTGAAAATGTAGTCGATGAAGTAAAACAGGGTGAAACCTTGTCTGCGTCCATTACCAGAACGGAAATCTTCGACTCCATGTTCTGCTCCATTATCTACGTCGGTGAGGAAGCCGGTGCGCTGGATACCATCCTGCAAAAGACTTCCGACTACTACGATGAAGAAGCGGACTCCGCAGTTGGACGACTCGTCAGCCTGCTCGAACCGGTTATGATTATCATCATGGGTATCGCTGTAGCTCTGGTCGTTGCATCTGTACTGCCTGCAATGTATGGCTCTTTCGAGGCTATCGCAGCATAAAACCAATTCAATTAACGAGAGGTGGAAAAGTAAATGCTTTCATTTGATATTACCGATAGAAATATACGCATTATCAGAGGTACTGAAAACGGCGGCAAGATTAGAATCAGTGCAGCCGCTAACCTCGACCTGGAGGAAGCAGTAATCGTCAATGGCCATGTTAACGATATTAACCGCGTGGCTATGATGATCAATCAGGTATGTAAGCAGAACGGCATGACCGATAAAGAGGCCATCGTCTGCATCTCCTCCAACCAGACCGTGTTCAAGGAGCTTCTGATTCCTCCGAATCCGAAGGAGAGCGAGTTCCTCAAGAACGTTCGTCATGAGCTGCAGATGCAGATCAACGTCGATGACTCCTATGCAGTGGGCTACCTGAGTGTGGGCGAACTGGAAGAAAATGAGCATGGCGAAAAGGTACAGCGCATCCTTGCAACAGCATGTCCGTATGATGTGGTTGACTGCTACAAGCGTATCTTCAGTATGCTGGGCATCACCCTGAAGACCATCATGATTGGCTGTAACGCGATCACCAAGGTACTGCTTGCTGATGTAAAGGTAAAGAGCCTGATGCCGCTGCTGGCTGTACAGATTGACAAGAACTTCATCTCTCTCAACCTGTACGAGAATAACCAGCTGTCCTTCTCCCGTTTCGCGTCCATCGATCCTGAGGACTACGAGAATCCGGACGACTATGTATTCGAGGCTGTGAACGAGAACATCTTCCGTATGATTCAGTTCGCAAGAAGCCGTGGCTCTGAAGCAATTTCCAACGTTGTATTCTATGGTGACATTAACGCATCTCCGAACCTCTACAACCGTCTGGTTGATGAGATGGAGAACAACGAAATCAGCGTAAGCCAGCTGAACGTACCGCCGCAGATTCATGGTTATCAGAACCTCGAATTCTCCCTGTATGCTAACGCGATCGGTGCGATGTTCAAGCGTAACAAGATTACTGAACACGTTAACCTGCTCGATGGCGATATCAGCAATGCATTGACCAATGCAATGAAGGCACGTCAGTCCGAGGGCGGCGTTCCGGTAGTACCGCTTATCTGTGCAGTACTGAGTGCAGTAGTTGTTCTGGGTTCATGGGGTTTCCTGACACTCAAGAATAACAGTGTAAAGAATGAAACCAAGAGATTGCAGGCAGAAATTGACAGCCCTGAAACAGCTGCAAAGCTGCAGCAGTATGAGGACCTGAAGGTACTCCGAGAGGAAGTCAAGAATTACCACACTCTCATTACAAACTCCAGCGAAGCATACAAGAGCCGTCCGGTTCTGGTTGAAGAGGCTTTTGTAGCAGTGGATGAGACACTCAAGCTGATGATGGAGCAGAATCCGGGTACACGCGAGGCGGCAGTTGTTGAACGCTGCGACTATGATAAGGGTGTTCTTGCTGTACCGATTGAAATTCTGACAGTGGATGAATTCTCCCAGAAGTATCCGACAATGGTTGTAGATCATCTCTATAATGAGTATGGCGATCTGTTTGGCGAAGTAGAATATGTTGGTTATACTGTAGATGAAGTAACAGTGATTGAAGGTGAAACTGCAGCACCGGGTGCGCGTGATGGTAAGGAAATTCATTTCTCACTGCTTCTGAACTTGCAGCAGAATGAAAAGCCGGATCTCGACAGAGATGCAGTGGAGGAATCCACTGAGGAAGCAGCAAGCTAAAGGAGGGTGAACACAATGAAAATGGAAATGAGTTATCGCGATAAAATCATTCTTATCGTACTGTTTATTATTCTGATTCTGGTAGGCGGCTTCTTTGCACTGATCAGACCGAAGTACAAGGAACTCAAGGTAAGTAAAGAGGCACTGGAAGTTGTAAGAACAGAGTGGGAAGGCATCGAGAAGAAGTTCGAACAGATCCCGATTATCCAGAAGGCTATCACAAAGAATTACGAGGAAGCAAAAAAAGAAGCAAAGGTATTTGAGAATACTGCATTTGTTTCTGCAAACGAATCCTGGACACATGAAAAGTCCAGCTATGAGATTGACGAATATCTCCAGTCAGCCATTGATGAGTGTGAACTGAAGGTAGAAGCATTCACGCTTGATGAGGTTGACTCTGAGGAAATGTCCTACTACTTCATCGAACCCGATGTTGTAACACATTCTCTGCTGGAAGCTGCGGATGTGAACGGCAACCATGCTGAAAAGGTTGCAAAAATCATGAAGGAAAATACAGTACTGAACGAGCGTCAGGTTGCAGAGGTAATGGTTCAGAATCTTCAGCTGACTGTAAACTGCAAGAGAGAAAACCTGATGAAGTTCCTCGCGAAGATTGACGAAGACAATAATGCGGTTCTGGTAACTACAGTGAACATTGAGAACTATCAGTTCGACGAGAGTGAATCTCCTTCCGCAGGTGGTGCAGGTGATGAGGCAGCTGTGATTCAGAAGGTTGAACCGAACACTGGCACATCCAGAGTAATCATCAATATCAGCTTCTATAGCGCAGTTCCGATTGACGAGCCTGATCTTGGTGAAATCGCATAAGTACAAGAAAAAATGAAATCGCAACAGACTTCATCGGAAAGGTGGTAAGGATGATGAAGGATAACAAAAGTACTCCGAAGGTAAAGGGTACCGTTTTGTACACTGTTGTTTCCGTGCTCATGGTGCTCATCGTTTTTCTGATGGGCACGCTGGCACTTGCAGCAACAGCAAACAGACGGTCTTACACCAATTACCAAAAAGAACAGACCGAGTACACCGCAAGACTGCTGCTTGATTCCGTTGTTAAGACAATTGAAGATGACACCACCACGACAGGTATCCGTCAACAGATGGTAAATGGACTGACCTCCGTAGGCAGTTCCATGACGGTAACGGTTACACTGGAGGGTGTGGACCACGATGTAGAAATCACCAATGTCGGCGAAAAGACATTGTATGATGAAGCAAGAACACAGTGGGTAACCGGTGATGTCTATGAAGTTGCTGCGGTCAACAGCAAGCTGTTGGCAGATACAACATTCTGTGCATACATCGTAGGTGAGCACGAAGTTACCAGAAGAAGCAATGGCGGCGGCGGTGCGTTCGTCTCCATGGGTGACCTCGGCGGAAGCGAAATCGGTACCGGTGGTTACATCACTGGCGGTACTTATGTCGGTGTAGGCGAGGCAGAGCATGACTATGAGCTCGGTTACATGGGTGAAACCATTATGGATGCGCCGTTCTTTGCAAAGGGCAATGTTAATGCAGAAAACGAAGTGTTCTTCCACTTCACAAAGCCCGGCGACTCCTTTATTGTAACAGGCAATTACACAGCAAATAACGCAGGTGGTCTGATTCCGGTTTTTGACGGATTCCAGTGGGATCCCACACTCACAGACCAGTCCTACGAACAGCTGCCGTACATTTTTATCGGCGGCACATTCAAGGTGGATTCTCAGTACAAGAGAGTCAACAATTTCAACCCCTTCGGTGAACCCGATTATGCAGTAAACCTCTACTGCGGCAACATTGATGTTCACAGCGATGTCGGCTTGAACCTCTATGGTGACCTGTATACCTTTGAGTCAGGTACAGAAAACAAACTCGGCAGTAACGGTGCAGACAGTAAACTGTATAAGTGGACTGCAAAGACACTGCAGAAGAAGGATTCTACTACCACTGAGCTTGGTAACTGGTACTCCATGGGTGCTGTCAGACTCAGCGGCAACAGAGATATTGTTATTGAAGGCGACCTTCGCGTAGACAATGACATTTATATTGAAGGCAATTGCAAGCTCAATGTACAGGGCAACATCGTATGCGGTGGTACACTGTATAACAGCAGCAATAATGTCATTGCAACAGGAATTTATGCAAGCGACATCAGTAATAGCGGCAAAATCGAGTGCAGACGTTCTGTCCATTCCTTTGCAGCGGATATCGGAAATGTTGTATGCGCTACTCCCTATGTGCCGCACACACCGAGTGCTGCCGACATTGTCGGTGCGAAGAGAGTGTGGTATGATGATTTTGTAATTCGTACTGATGCGGCAGCGCAGAATTGTGAGTATTCCTATAATGAGTATGTAGACCTTCTTGGTGCTATTACTACCATACCCAAAACTGGTATGATTTACACCGGTGGTTATGATCCGGCATCCGGTCAGACATTTGAGGAGTTCTTCGAGGCAACTGTGCCGGAATTCCATGAAGTCATGGAAAAGAGTCGCAACAGCGGCGAAGCAAATGCAACAGTGGAAAACCTCTACAGCATTGCTGGAGTGTATGGCGACATTTATCCGCCTGACTTCACAAGACAGAAGCTGCTCGACCCCGCAAACGGCATTGTAAAACAGCCGGAAGCAGCGGATTATGAGAATGTATACCCGACCAAGATTTCTGAGCTTGGCCCGAACGTTTACGATTCGACAACCGGTACACTGAAGATCCCGACGTACAACGAAGCTAATCTGGCAAGCATGAAGAAGAATATTCCGGGCGGCAACACACAGGATGAATGGTTTGAAATTACTACCTCCTGCGAGCTGACTGGTACGTTCAACGACAACATCTACATTAAGCCCAACGGCAACCCGATTACCGTTATCCTGAACAATGTAAGAATGAGTCAGGACGGCGGCGGCGGTAAGACGCAGATCATCATTGACGATGAGAGCCAGGTAACACTCTTTATCAGAGGTACTACCAAGATTGACAGTGGTTTCATCGTTACCGCAGATTGGATGGACGCTATCTATGGCGATACCCATACATTGGCACCCAGACCCGGCAGACCGGGTAACCCCGGACATGGCAGAGGCGGCGGATGGTTTGCAGGTACAAGAGCATCCAGCACACTTCCCATGGCAGCTGATGTGACAACTGTCAGACAGAATGCATCCGTAACAGACTGGTTCTATCCGAACGTTATCATTTATGGTGAAGAAAATTCTGTTCTCGATATGTCCACGAACAACTCTCTGGTAACTGCACATGTCCGTGCACCTGAGATGAAGTTCCTGCAGAAGATGGGTATGCAGCTCGGTAATAAGATTGAGTACATCGGTACCGGCACCATGATTTATGGACCGGGCGGCAGCTATTCCGCAGACGCAAATTCGCTGGGCGTTGTTGGTCAGCTTATCGCTGGTCAGATCGTAATGGACAACAACCAGAAGTGGGGTATGCTTTACGTTACCGATGGCGGTGCAGGCGCATCTTGCAGCTGTGGTTGTCCGCGTTGTAACGTGACAAGTCCGAGTACTTGTGCATGTAATTGTGGCACTCCGGGCTGTATCTGTACCGGTGCTACGCCTTCCGGTTCTATTCCGGCAAGATTCACCACATTGTATTATAACTACTACTAATGAGAGGAGTGCTGTTTATGAAAAAACTGAAGAAAAAACGCGTAAAGGGCATGACTCTGATTGAGGTCATCATTTCTCTGGCGATTTTCACCGTTCTCACTGCCATGATGGTAGAAGTAGGTTCGGTGACAAAATCCCTGATGATGTCCACCAATCACCTGACAAACAAAACAACAGCAGAATCTCCCATCGGTGCTGTGCGCGATGTTACAGGATTGCAGGATGCTGCGAAAACTGTTGTTGTTGACCCCGCTGATGCTGCGCAGGTGGACGCTGCAATGGGTAAGACGGACCTTACGGTTACTGTCACATCCCGCGGCTACACGAATGATGTTGCAGTAACACGCTATTCCACAGGTGCGGCTGCACAAATGGCAACAGCAAACGGCACAAATTGTGATACCTCCAAGCATATGAACGGCGATCTCGTGTTCTATGATATCCACTAAGTAAGGAGGATTCACATGAAAAAAAGAGTTAAGGGTTTTACCCTGATTGAATTGATTGTTGTAATGGCAGTCTTTGCTATCATCATGTTCGGCGCACTGCAATTGATCCCGTCAGTGCTGAAAATGATGGTGCAGGCGGATGTCCATGAGGGAGGAAATGCTGCTGTCAGCAGTATTTCCAACTACCTCGAAAGTGAGCTGTCCACGGCTGAATACCTGTATGCGACTGATACAATGCCTGTAATCAATGACAAGGGCGGCAATGAGCTTGAGCTTGCTGACAAGAGCATGGTAAAGGAATTTGTTGAACGCTTCTATGAGGGTGTTCTGAAGGATGGCGCAAGACCGGCATCTCCGCAGTACGGTAACGGTAAGGTGCATGTCCTTCTCATTGACAACAATAACAATGGTAGAATCAGCGAGATCGTATACAGAGTCAGTGACTTTGGCATTGGTGTTACCGATGCAGATATTGTATATGAATCTTCCTCCATGTACGCAGTGAACAAGGCATATTATGATACCTATCAGTTTGAAATTCTTTGCGGAACTTATGACGAGAGTGGTTTTGATTTGACAGACCCTGTTGATTATCAGAATTTCGTGAACAGTCTTTCCAATAAGAACACTGCATTCAGCATTCGTGCAACAACAAACAGAAACAATACAGACTATTCCTTTGTAACAAATTCCACAATGTCACTCGTTAACCTCTATAACAACCGTGCGTCTGGCGGCGTTCCCACTGGCACATACTATGTTGTGACTGAGGAAACAGAGGGCGGTTCAATTGTACCGTATATTGTAGATATCAGCAAAGGTTATGGTGTAGCCCAGACCGTTACCAGCTATGACACTGTACATACCAATTCCCGTAAGTACGGTAAGCTGACGGAGGGCAAAATCATCAACTATGTGGGCGGTACAAATGACGGCTACTGCTTCATCTATAGTTATGGTTCTGAAATCGAAACAGACTAAGTAAAAAAATCGGCAGTCGGAAGGATTGCTCCCGACTGCCGGATTTTACAAGCTATTCCATGACAACTACTGCGTAGGGGTCATATGTCAGCAGTTCTATGTACCACTCCATGACTGCCTCTCCGAACAGTGTTCCGAGGAACAGTCCCATTGCAAGATACGGGCCGAATGCGAAGATGGATTCGCCGCTGCGGTACTTGCTGATGACACCGCCGACTGCTGCGAGCAGGATGCCGAAGAATGCGGAAATGCAAACCGCCTTCCATCCGATCAACGCACCGCTGACAGCCATCAGAATGGTATCGCCCAGCTCAATGCCACGAATGCGTTCACCGGTTTTCGCCTTCTTGTAGACGGCAACGATCTCACCAATGAGGAAGAACGGTACACTGATGCAGACAAGCCCAATCAGACGATCCGGCAGGCTGACAGCTTCCGTGAAAATTGCATCCGGTACAGCAAGTACCAGAATGAGTGCGAGCATCCCAAGGTCCATCCACTGCTTGTCGTAGTCGATAAACCCGACGCAGATGAGAATGGAAAAGAAGATGCAGCAGAGAATGGAATGCAGATTGAAGTCGAGCACGGCAAAGGTGACCACATAAATGATACCGTTGAGTGCCTCAACGATGGGGTAACGCGGCGAGATTTTCTGACCGCAGCTGTGACACTTTCCTCTGAGAAAGAGCCAGCTGAAAATCGGTACCAGGTCGCGGAACCGGATTTTTGCACCGCAGCTCATACAGTGCGATGACCGTTTGATCAGGGATTCATTTTCGGGCAGTCTGTAAATGACAACATTTAAAAAACTGCCGATACAAATACCATAGAAAAAAACGATCGGGTAGAACATCAGGTAAAAACCAATGTCCATGAATTCATTGTGCAGCATGATGTTTGTCCTCCTTTAAGGTCGATGATATATATATTATAGCATAATGTAAGACATTTTACAAGTAGAATTTTTATGTATGGAGGTTATCATAATGAGAAACATTCGAATCGGTGATTATCTTGTAGAACAGAAGTTAATCACACCTGAGCAGCTCGACAAGGTTCTGGCAGCGCAGAAGGAATCACAGGGCTCCAAGCGTTTCGGCGACATGGTTGTGGAGATGGGCTTCATTTCTGAAGTACGTCTGGCACAGGCACTTGCCGGCAAGCTGAGAGTACCCTATGTGGACCTTGGCAACATTGAAATTGATGAAGAAGCAGTTCGTAAGATTCCGGAAAATCTTGCGAAGAAGTACACTGTTATCGCCATCAATATTCAGGGCAGAAGACTGACAGTTGCAACGGATGACCCGATCAACTTCAACATTCTTGAGGATATCAAGATGCAGACCGGTATGGACACCATTCCGGTACTGGCGACCAAGACTGCCATCAACAAGGCAATTGGTCAGCTGTATTCCATGGAGAATGTTGACAGCGTACTTGAGAGTGTATCGCAGTACGGTTCTGTAGAAGCAGAGGATGAAGAATCCCGTGACCGTGTTGAGAGTGCGCCGATCGTAAAGCTGGCTACAACCATCATCGAAAACTCCTACCGTGCAGAGGCAACCGATATTCATATCGAGCCGTTCAAGACCTATACCAGAATCCGTATCCGTGTAAACGGCGACCTGGTAGAGCTGATGAATGTCTCGAATGTTGTACATAACGCACTGACCACACGTCTGAAGCTGATTTCCGGCATGAACATCGCTGAAAAGCGTATCCCGCAGGACGGTCGTTTCACACAGGTTGTAGATGGTACAACACTTGACGTCCGTGTATCCTCCCTGCCGACAGTAAACGGCGAAAAGATCGTAATTCGTATTCTGTCCACCGGTCAGATCGCACTGCGTAAGATTACTGACCTGGGTATGTCCGATTATAACTACCAGCTCTTTGAATCCATGATTAAGTGCCCGCATGGCGTTATTCTGGTAACTGGTCCTACCGGTTCCGGTAAAACGACCACACTGTATGCGGCTCTTGGTGAAATTGCAAAGCCCCATGTAAACGTTATCACCGTTGAAGACCCTGTCGAAAAAGCAATCGACGGCATCAATCAGGTACAGGTTAACTCCAAGGCAGGTATGACCTTCGCAGCTGCTCTGCGTTCCATCCTCCGTCAGGACCCTGATATCGTAATGATCGGTGAGATGCGTGACTCTGAGACTGCGGATATCGGTATCCGTGCCGCTATCACAGGTCACTTGGTACTCTCCACACTGCATACAAACGACGCAGCTTCCACCATCGTCCGTCTGGTTGACATGGGCGTTGCTCCTTACATGGTAGCAACTTCTCTGATCGGCGTTATCGCACAGCGACTCGTTAAGGTACTGTGCCCGAAGTGCAAGAAGCAGCGTATGTCCAATGAAGAAGAAAATGGTCTGATGAAGATCGCAACCTCTGTTCCGGTATGCGAAGCTGTTGGCTGCTCCGAGTGCAACAACACCGGCTACCGCGGCAGAACTGCGATTCATGAAATCATCCACTGTACATCCGGTATTTCCACCATCGTTGCAAGAAACGGCAGCAAGGAGGAAATCGAGGAGCAGGCAAAGAAGAACGGCACAAAGCTTCTGCGTGACAACGTTTCCGAGCTGGTACAGAAGGGTGTTACTTCCATGGATGAGCTGGTTCGTGTAACCTACGCTGTATAAGAAAAGGTATCGCATTCCTGCGTAAGGAAGCGACAATATAGATTTGACAGGAGGAACTATCAATGACAATTGATATTAATCGTATTCTGAACGAAGCGCGTGTAATCGGCTGTTCGGACTTGCATTTCACATACGGCATCACCCCCATTGTCCGTCTGAACGGTATGCTGCGTAAGATGAGCAAATATCCGGAAATGGATGAAGAAACCATCATGGATATTGCCAATCAGATGACAAGCGAGCAGCAGATGGCAAGCATTCGTATGCACAAGGACACAGACTTTTCTTTCCAAAGCTCCTCTGGCTATCGTCACCGTGTTAACGTGTACTTCCAGAGAGGCAAGACGGCGATTGCGATCCGTCTGCTCCGTAACGATATCCCGACACTGGAAGACCTGAGCCTGCCGCCGGTTCTCGCGGATTTCGCAATGCGTCCTCGTGGTCTGGTGCTCATCACTGGCCCTACCGGTTCTGGTAAGTCCACCACACTGGCTGGTATGCTGGACTTCATCAACGTAAACAGAAGTGCGCACATCATCACCATCGAAGACCCGATTGAGTATGTGCACCAGCATAAGCTCTGTATGATCAACCAGAGAGAAGTTGGCGACGACGTTCCGGACTTTGCGTCCGCACTTCGTGCCGCACTTCGTGAAGACCCCGACGTAATCCTCGTAGGTGAAATGCGTGACTTTGAAACCATCACCGCTGCGGTAACTGCCGCTGAAACCGGTCACTTGGTTCTTTCCACCCTGCATACCACCTCCGCAGCTGATACCATCAACCGTATCATCGACGTATATCCGGAGCATCAGCAGGGTCAGATTCGTACACAGCTGGCAAATACACTGGTTGGTGTCGTATCCCAGACACTGCTTCCGAAGCGTGACGGCAGCGGACGAATTGCCGCAATGGAAATTCTCTCTGTAACTGACGCTTGTGCAGCGATGATTCGTGATGATAAGGTACACCTCCTGCTGTCTGCAATCCAGTCCGGTAAGCAGCACGGCATGATGTGTCTTGACCAGGAGCTTGCGCGTATGGTAAAGCGCGGTATCGTTTCCGAACCGGATGCCATCGACAAGTGCCAGAGCAAGCAGGAATTCTACCGCTATCTCAATGGTCAGTAATTTATTCAATTGCAAATGGAAGGACGATACTGCGCGTGTCGTCCTTTTTTGTACGCAAAGATTCCCAAAATCGGGGGAATGCACAAAAATCAAGGGATTTGTAAACAGAAATTTTTGCGTAATTTTCTGCCAAACATAGGGGAAAACTTGACAAAACAGGAGAAATGTGGTATAATAAGGTATAAAATTGCGGGCAGCACAGGGCTTGTCCGGATTTTGCTATATTTTTTTGATGTGATAATTAAAGGAGGAGTATCGAATGAAACACATGACGAACAAACACCTGAAGCGCAAAATCAGTGCTGCATTGGCAGCTTGCTGCATGACCGTATCTGCTGTAATCCCGACGACTGCTATGCTGTCTGCAAACGCAGCATACAGCACCGGCACTTATACCGTTTCTGGACAGAGTGCGAACATCCGTGAAACTCCCGGTGATAGTATTCTGGGCTACGCAGTGAAAGGCTCTACCTTCACCGTATCGAAAATTGACGATAGCTGGGGTTATTCCGACAGTATTCCGGCAACCAACGGCAAAAAGATCGCAGGCTGGATTTTCCTTGAAAACTGTGCACTGACCTCCACACCGTCCGATACCGGTACAAGTGCATCCTATGCTGTGGGCAGCAAAGTGCAGATCGCAAACACAAGCGAAGTTAACTTCCGTACAGGCGCGTCCACAAGCTACAGCAAAATCGGCACAATTCCGCGCGGCACAGTTCTGACCGTTATGGAAGTTTCCGGCGCATGGCTGCGTGTGAACTACAACGGCAAGGACGGCTGGTTCAAGTCCACATACTGCAAGGCATATGTGGAAACAACTGTGACCACGACCGTTGCCAAGGTGGGCGATAAGGTAGAGGTTGCCAATACCGACAATGTGAACTTCCGCACCGGCGCAGGCACGGGCTATGCACTGCTCGGCACGATTCCGCGCGGCACAGTTTTGACCGTTTCCGAGGTATCCGGCAAGTGGTTCCGCGTCAACTACAATGGCAAGGACGGCTGGTTCTCCTCCGATTATGCGAAGAAGTACACAGAACCCGTACAGCCGAACGTTCCGAACACCAACAATGTTGCCGCAGTCGGCGATAAGGTGGAAATTACCAACACCGATGTGGTAAACTTCCGCAGCGGCGCAGGTACGACCTACAGCAAAATCGGCACGATTCCGCGCGGTACAGTCCTGACTGTACTGGAAATTTCCGGCAACTGGTTCCGCGTAACCTATAACAACCAGAATGGTTGGTTCAGTTCCGGTTACTGTAAGAAGTATGTGGAACAGACGCAGGAACCGACCACCAACTATGCAAAGGTTGGTGAAAAGGTAAAGGTAACTGCTCCGAATGCAGTCAATATGCGCAGCGGCGCAGGCACGGGACATGCACTGCTCGGCACTATCCCGCGTGATGCAGTGCTGACAGTTGAGGAAGTGACAGCAGATGGCTGGTACAGAGTGACCTATGAGGGCACAACTGGTTGGTTCACTTCCCGTTATGCAGAGAAGTACACCGAAACCACACCTGCTCCCTCACAGCCCTCCACTCCCTCCGGTACAATTGCAGCCGGCACAAAAGTGAAAATCAATGCAGCCGTAGCAGTCAACCTGCGTACAGGTGCGTCTACATCCTACAAGGTACTGGGCACTATTCCGAGAGGCGCAGTTGTTACCGTTCTCGAAGCTTCCAACGGCTGGTTCAGAACCGAGTACAACGGCAAAACTGGTTGGTTTGTATCCCAGTATTGCGAGAAATATGAGGAACAGTCCCCCACACCGTCCACTCCCTCCACAGAGCAGGGCTTCAAGGTGAATGACAAGGTGAAGATCGTTGCTCCCAGCTCCGTAAACCTCCGTTCCGGCGTAGGTACGGAATTTGTACCGGTTGACGTTATCCCCAATGGTACATCTCTGGTTGTTGAGGAAGTCGTAACTGACTGGGTACGCGTGACCTATGCAGGCAAGACTGGTTGGATTATGTCCCGTTATGTGGTAAAGCAGGATACCGAAATCAATGAATCCGTTCCTGCTGCCGGTAAGGTCACTGTCAGCGCGGCAGTATCCGTTACCCTGCGTAAGGAACCGACCGCTTCTTCCGCAGCCATCGGATGGATCAAGGGCGGCACAGTATTGCAGTATTCCGAAATTTCCAATGGTTGGTACAAGGTTGTGTACAATGGCAAGACCGGTTGGATTTCCGGACGCTATGCAAAAGTAAACTGATTTTTCCAACGCTCCGCAGATTGCTGCGGAGCGTTTTTTTCGCTGTATTCCTGCGAAAATTTGTCCTATTAAGAAAGATGCGTTAACAGAATTGTAATAGATTACTACGGTAAAGTGCACAAATTTCAAGAACGGAATTGTATAATATTTCCAATTTTAGTGCATTTGGAGGGTGAAAATGCCACGAAACGTAGAAAATATGAATACTCCTTGACAAAATGATTGCGGAGGTGTATAATAAACTTAAGGCAATATTGTACAGACATTGTACTATATGTCGAAAAATAGTTGTACAAACCCATGGACATTTTTTGTGCAGCTTGCTAAGATACTGTAATGAAGAGGCAGATTAAGTGGGGAACGCAGTGTCTGAAAAGAAACTTTACAAGAGGGAGAATACCAAGATGAACAAGACACTGACGATGCGTTACGCATTGGCAGCTTTTTTTGCTGCCGCCATTTTTCTGTTGGGTTTCTGCGCACCTGTGCGCGCGTCTGCTTATAGCACGGCGACCTATGTTGTGGACTGCTGCAGTCTTGTAGTCCGTGACAGTGCCGGCGGCGATGCGGTCGGGTATGCGTGTGAGGGAACGGACTTCTATGCTTCAAAGGTCAGCGGCGACTGGCTGTACACAGAGAGTATTGCAGGTACAAGCGGCAAGACCATTTCCGGCTGGATTTATGCACCGCTTTGCGCAAGCTCCAACGGTTCTGCATCCACAGGTTCAACGTCTGCAAGCAGTTCCACAGCAGCCTACACGGCATCCACAGGCAGCCGTGTGACGGTGACTGCGCCGGTTTCCGTGACCATGCGCAAGAGTGCGACAGCGGAATCCGATGCGATCGACTGGATCAACAATGGCGTAACACTGAACGTTCTGGCAAGCTCCAACGGTTTTTATCAGGTAAGCTATGACGGAAAAACCGGCTGGATTTCCTCGAAATATGCTGCGGCATCCGGCAGCACATCCAAGCCTGTACTGAATGCCTCAGTCAGCACACCCAAGCCGAATGCAGGTGCAGCTGCAAGCTCCTCCGAGGTCAAGGGAACGCTGAATTTCTGGGCAGCCTACAATTATGCAGAGAAGTACTGCTATACGTCGAATCCGGCGTATCGTTATTACGAGGACAACAACTGCATGACTTACATCAGCCAGATTCTGGTAGCCGGTGGTCTGCCGGAAACGGAAGAATTCCGTGACGAGAGCTTTCCTTTTGTACGCGTTGCAGAATTTGGACCGTACATGAAGCGTACCTACGGCATTGACCGTCTGGAGTATCCGTCCATCAGCTGGATCGAACCGGGTGATTGTGTTCTGACAAATGACTGCGGACATATCATGTGGGTAACGAGTGTGGAAAACGGCAGGGTATATACCTGCGCGAATACCAACGACCGCTGGGCTTATAACCTGAGCGTTGATGCGATCGACGCAGTGATCAAGACTTCCGATTTGTTTGCCTGAGATGTTGCATCAAAACGTGCAACTTTCCCCTGCATATCCCCCCTGTTTTGAGGGACATCCTCAGAAAGCGCAAAGGGGGAATACCATGGGATGGCATATTGAGTCCGGCAGTTATCCGCGGCTTTTGCAGGAAGAACCTGCGAAAATCGGCTGCTTTGCCAATGCACAGCAACTCACACAGCTGCGCTTTCGCGGCACAGTTCCGCAATGGGAACAGGTGGAGTGCGGTGCGGACTGGACGGCGGCTGCGCCGCTTGCACGGATTGTCTGCGATAACGGGACAATTCTCAAAAAAACCGAAAAATAGCCATTTCAGCCCTGCTTGATGCAGGGCTGAAATTTATACTTGACATTTGTGCAATTTTGTGGTATCATACATATATAGCGTATAGGGATTTGTCGAAAATGCTTACCAGGTCGTGCTGACACTAAGCCTGACAACACATTTTTTCAGCAAAGTTTCACGCATTCTGCATGAAATTTCTGCTCGAAAATCTGCGCAGTATTTAGCGTCATCACTTCCAAATTGCAAAACACAGAACGGAGGAACACATTATGGGAATTTTTCAGAGAATCAGTGACATTTTTAAGTCCAATGTCAACGACCTCATCGACCGCGCAGAAGATCCGGAGAAGATGGTAAAGCAGATTATTGCAGACATGCAGAAAGAACTGAGCAAGTCCACACAGGCTCTGGGCAAGGCTGTAGCAAGTGAGCGTATGGCTGAGCGTCAGTACACAGAAGCTGCTCGTAAGGCTGCTGATTGGGAAGCAAAGGCAAAGGCTGCACTGGCTGCCGGCAATACTGACCTTGCAAAGCGCGCATTGCAGGAAAAGGTGAAGGCTGACGAGGAAACTGCAAACTACAAGCAGATGTTTGAGACAATTTCCGAGCAGACGGATGCGATCCGTACACAGGTGGAAACACTCAAGTCCAAGCTGGAGGAGGCAAAGAGCCGTCAGGCAATGCTGATCGCACGTTCCCAGATGGCAGATACCCAGAAGAATCTGGCGCAGTCCATTGGTGGTATCGACACCAGCAGTTCTTTTGATAAATTCGCGCGTATGGAAGAAAAGGTAGCGCGTAAGGAAGCAGAAGCTGAGGCATTTGCAGAAATCGCAGGCGCAAACGGCGTAAGCTCCTCTGAAATGGAAACATTTGAACAGATTCAGACCAATGCAAAGGTAGATTCCGAGCTGCAGCGTCTGATGGCAGAGATGGGACAGGCTGCCCCCACAGCG
>SVNO01000090.1 GCA_015066845.1 Ruminococcus sp.
AGTTGTGCAAAAATCGCCCACCCCCCTGCCCCCCTCCCAGAGGGAGGGGGGATTAAATCGGGGGCTGCGCCCCCGATCCCCGCTTCCGCCTGCGGCGGTTTTTTGGGGCTGCCGCCCCTTACCCCCGATTAAGTTGATGACATTGCCGCTTTGCGGGGGAGGTGCCGCCGAACGGCGGCGGAGGGGGCAGCTCTTGCTATCTGTTCAAGTTAAGAAGCATCATCAAGTTTTAGCTTTTACAAACTACTAAGACTGCTGTATATAGGAAAGGAGAATCAACCGATGCGAAAGAAAATCATTTCTGCCGTCCTTGCTGCATCCATCTGCGCGGTGACAGGTGCATCCGCAGTACCGCAGGGAATTTACGCGGCGAATCAATACGACCTTGACATTCAGGTGGATGCCGATGGCTACCGCAAACCCATCAGCCCCTATCTCTACGGTGTGAACAGCGATTTCCGCAAGGAGGAATATCTCTATAACGCTCACGCAACCGGTGCACGACAGGGCGGCAACCGGTTTTCCGGCTATAACTGGGAAACCAATTTTTCCAATGCCGGCCGTGACTGGCTGCACAATTCCGACCAGTACCTTGTCGATTTCGACAAGGAAGAGCTTGCCATCCCCGGTGCGCCGGCTCTGGGTTTTGCAAGAGAGGCTGCCGCGAAGCGTGTGCCCT
Source organism: Ruminococcus sp. (assembly GCA_015066845.1). GTDB lineage: Bacteria > Bacillota > Clostridia > Oscillospirales > Ruminococcaceae > UBA3855. The sequence goes on from SVNO01000090.1 coordinate 680, forward strand.
ACAAGGTCACGACCATTCAGATGGCTGGCTATGCTGCGGCGGATGATGACGGCGAAGTCACCGAAGCCGAGATTGCCCCCTCGCCCCGTTGGGTGGAGGTACAGCCTGCCAAGGGCAGTGCATTTTCCCTGACACCGGACAAGACGGATGGTGTGGTGTACATCGATGAATATGTCAACTACCTCGTGCATCATCTCGGTGACGCGTCCACTGCAACGGGCTATCAGGGCTATAATCTGGATAATGAACCGAGTCTGTGGAATGCCACACATGCGCGGATGCATCCGGAGAGGGTGACGTGCAATGAGATCGTGACAAAATCCATCCGCTATGCTGCCGCGATTAAGGCAGTGGACCCGAAAGCGGAGATTTTCGGGCTTGCACTCTATGGCGTACCTGCCTATATCCACTTCAACAATGCCCCCGACTGGGAGGAACATGCCGCAGAGTATGAATGGTTTTTGTCGTATTATCTGGACGAAATGGCAAAGGCAGAACAGGAGCACGGCAAGCGGCTGCTGGATGTGCTCGATGTGCATTATTATTCCGAAGCCAAGGGAGAATGCCGCGTGACGGAATGTGAAGACCCCCTGCACACTTCCTGCATTGAAGCGAGAATGCAGGCGGCGCGTTCTCTGTGGGATCCGACCTATCTGGAAACCAGCTGGCTTGCCACGGAATATCCGGAGTATCTGCCGCTGTTTCCGCGCATTCACAAGTCGATTGCGACCTATTATCCGGACACGAAGATTGCCCTGACGGAGTACAATCTGGGCGGCGGCAATCATATTTCCGGTGCGGTGGCACAGGCGGATTTACTTGGAGTTTTCGCGCAGAACGGCGTTTATATGTCCAATCTCTGGGCAATCAACAAGGATTTCAGCTATCAGCTGTCCGCCATCAATCTCTATACGAATTATGACGGCAAGGGTTCTGCATTCGGGAACACCCTGCTGACCTCACAGACCTCGGACGTTTCCAAGGGCAGTGCATTTGCGGCAATTGACGGGACGGATGAATCCCGCATGACGATGGTCGTGACGAACAAGAGCCTGACAGATACGCAGAATGCTCATATTACGCTGCATTCTTCCGCATCCTACACCCACGCGACCGTATACGGCATCACGGGGGATTCCAGTGAGATCCAGCTGCTCGGCACGGTGGAGGATATTACGGACAACCAGTTCACGCTGAAAATTCCGGCAATGACGGTGGTAATGCTTGCACTGGAGGCAGAGGATTACACCATGCGCGGCGATGTCAATACGGATGGTACAGTGAATGCAGCGGATGTCCGCGCATTGACGGATATGCTGCTTGCACGGACGGATGCAGTAACGGCGCAGGCAGAGCTGACGGGTGACAACTGTGTGGACGGCTTTGACTGTGCGGTGCTCAAACGGCTTCAGAATCGCTGGAATACGCCGCCGCCGGAGGATCGACGCGTTGGCTGCTGGGCGACCAAGGCAGGACAATGGCGCATCCGTGACGGCATGGGAGAACAGACGGTGACGATGAAATTCACGGGAAAACCGAGGCATTATCTGCGTCTTGCCTATGGCTACTGGGATCCTCTCGCGGTCGATGAGGAAACGGGCAAGAACGGTGTATGGAAGCACAATGACGACACGCAGCTCGGCAAGCATCAATTCGATGAAAACGGCGAATTGCAGCTGCAACTTGACATTCCGCCCAAGGCAAAGAGCGTGGAAATCATGATTTACAACTATACGGACGAGAGCACCGGCACGGTGGTACAGCTTGACAAATCCCTTGTAGGGCTTGCAGAGGTCGTGCGTCAGGAGGGGTGATGAAAATGGAAAAGGACGGCAAAAACGCCGTCCTTCCGATACTTTCCTTACTTCTTATATGCATTCGGCGTCATCCCCGTAATCTGCCGGAACTGCCGCAGAAAATATTTATCATCCTCATACCCGCATTTCTCCGCAATCACCGGCAGGCTCAGCGACGTTGTCAGCAGCAGGTATTTGGCAAGTTCAATGCGGCAGCGTATCATATCCTGATGGAAGCTGATGCCGAACAATTCCTTGTACACTGCACGGAAATGTCCCGTGCTCAGGTGGAAATCGCGGCAGCTCTGGGTAACGTCCCAGTTCTCGTCCGGATGGTAGTACATCATATCGCGCAGTGCCGTGTATTCTTGTGAATCCTTGTGCTGCCGCCTTGCAACACGCTCCGCGGTCTGCTCGTTAATCTGGTCGTACAATACATTCGGTACTGTTTTGAGGTCGAAATCGAGTGCGGAACGGCAGATGGTGCAGACGATCAGGGAATCCGCACTGCAATGTGCGCTGTACAGCGGCGCGTGGCTGATGAGCGTGTGCAGCTTATCCGCAAGCAGTTCTGCATCTGCCTGCGTGTAATTTCCCACGGCTGCAATCGCGTAGAGCTTGTCGGAAACTCGTGCGCAGAACATATCCTTGATTGCAGCAATCTTGCGCAGTTGCTCGGTTTGTTCCATGCTCATGCGAACCGAAAGCTCCTGCTGCTCCAGACTGGAACTGTCGAAGAACAATTCCGTGCGCATGAGCAAAAGCAGCACGTTGTCCTCTTCATCAGCTTGCCGCAGCGGATATTTCAGCGCGTTGCGCAGACCGTTTTCATTGTACAGTCCCGTGATGGAATCGTGCATTTCCGAAAGGCTGCGGCATTCCATCAATGTACCGATGTCATTTCTCATGCGCAGGAATTCCAGTGCGTTTGCGGCACTTTTGATCCAGTCGCGGAATATGATGTCATAGCAGTCGGGATGGTCGTATTGCAGAATGAAATAGCCAAGCTCACGTCCGCTGAAGAAAATCGGGCAGAAATAGAGGATATCCCCACTGCCGGCAGCAAGCAGCTCATCGGGGTACAGGTTGTATTTCTGGTAGAAAGCCGGTACTTCCGGTGTCTGATTGCGGCTGACGATCCGGTGACAGACCATCGTTTCCGTATCCTCGCGATAGCCGCCGGAAATATCCGTGCTGCACCAGTTTTCATGCAGGCACAGATGCACACCGGAAATATCGCGGATGAGATAGGTGAACTGCTGCAAAACACTGATATAGTCGGAAATGGAACGGCACAGTGCAAGCTGCTGCTCGAAATTTCCCACGAGGTTGAGATTGCTGTAGAACTGCTCACGGCGGACGGCGCGAAGCTCCCTGTCAAGTAATCCCCTGTCCGCACCGCAGGTGCAGCTGTTGCCAAAGACCATTTTTCCGCGCAGGGAAATGGGTTCCTGCGCAATTCCGGTCATTTTTTCATACAGAAGATTGACCGCCCGCTGTCCGAGTGCATAGCGGCTGCGCTGATAGGTCGTGAGAATGGGGCTGTGGTAGTAGCGTTCGCCGACATATTCATACCCGACAACGGTCACATCCTCCGGCACGGAAATGCCATGCATGAGCAGGGAATCGCAGAGTCCATACGCCATGTAATCGTTCGCGCAAATGACTGCCTGCGGCATCCGGCGCACACCGGAGGAATATTCCACGGCAGTACGTTCTCCGGAATTCATCCAGAAATCGCCATAAATGATGTTTTCTTCCCGAAAGGGAATCCCATGTGCCTGCAATACTCTGCGAAAACCGTCCACACGCTCCTGCGAGGTCGGCATACCGCGCCAGCCTGTGAGCAGGTCGATATCCGTAAAGCCATGCACCGTCACAAGATGCTCGGTAATATCGGAAATATCCGCGCCGACATCATTGTTGATGCACTGATAATTGTCGTATTCCGCGCCGGTAATGATAATGGGAATGTCTGCACGGCGTTTGAGCAGTGAAAAAATGTCGTTGTGTACATCCGGATTCAGAAAGGATTCATCGGTCAGAATCAGACCGTCAAGCTTCCGCGATAAAATCAGGTCGTAAATCCGGTTTTCTATTTCAATATTGGCATAATATTCCGAAGAATTGTAGATGTTGGAAAAAATCGCTGTTGCTGCACCAAGCCGCTGTGCCTGTGCGGTGATTCCCTCCAGAATCTGCCGCTGCTCACTCTTCGCGGCACTGGCAGTAATAACACCAATCAGCCTTTTTCCGGTTTCATCGAACATGGAATCACTCCTTTGCATCGTCCTCTACTTCTATTATACCATATTTTCAAAAAAATTCAAGCGCAAGACTGTGCAGATTCTGCTGATTCTTGAAAAAAGTCCTGCATTTTATCCACCAAATCTGCAAATTTTGAGTTGCAGAATGTTCAAAAAAAGTTTACAATGATAATAGGCATGACGGACGTTGAAATGCAGGGAAGTACAATCACTGTGAACAAGCAATAAAGAAACAACCGTGGACAATGCCGCACAAAGTCGTCAGGTGGCCTTTGTGCGATATTGCCCAGAACCAGGAAGGAGTGTTATGCGGCACATTCTTCACGGATGTGCCCGCAGAGATCTCTCCGCAACAGAAAGAAAAAGACTGGATTTTCTGTGAAAAATCACAGAACGGCAATAGCAGTGCAGCAGCACTGCACCTACATTTTAAGGGGGCATTTCACATGAACACAAAAAGACTGACAGCAGCCTTAACAGCACTGACATGCTGTGCAGGAATGCTGGGCATGATGCCGGCAGGCACTATGCAGACGTATGCAGCAGAGGCTGTATACAACCACTTTGAGGAAAGCTACGAGGGCTGGCACGGCAGCACAATGGATGTGCAGGTTGACGCTGTGGACGGCGCAGGCTTTGCAGG
>SVNO01000091.1 GCA_015066845.1 Ruminococcus sp.
ATGATGCTTCTTAAATTGAACAGATAGCAAGAGCTGCCCCCTCCGCCGCCGTTCGGCGGCACCTCCCCCGCAAAGCGGGGGAGGGATATGCGGGGGTTGCACCCCCGAGTCCCGCTTTATATTTAAGATTTAGAGTTTACTTAGTATTAGTCAGTAATCGCCCCAAATGCACACAGCTGCTTGCATACGCCACAGCCAACACAAAGTGTGTTGTCAATTGCAGCCTTGCCGCTTTCCATGTGAATTGCCGGACATCCCATCTTCATGCACTTCTTGCAGCTCTTGCACTTGTCCGCATCCACCTTGACCGGCGGCTTTGCCTTGACGGACTTCAGAAGTACGCAGGGACGGCGCGAAATGATAACGGACGGTTCGTTCACAGCCAGTTCTTCCTTGACTGCCTTTTCACATTCGTCCAGATCGTAGGGGTCTACCACGCGTACACGATTGATGCCCAGTGCATGGCAGAGTGCTTCAAGGTCAATTTTTGTTGCAGGGTCGCCCTTGATATTGTAACCCGTTGTCGGATTCTGCTGGTGTCCGGTCATGCCGGTGATGGAATTGTCCAGAATCAGAACCGTAGAATTTGAACCATTATAGGCAATATTTGCAAGACCAGTCATGCCGGAATGCATGAATGTAGAGTCACCGATGACTGCAACCGTCTTGCCCTCTGTTTCTGCACCGCCTGCCTTGTTGAAGCCATGCAGACCGGAGATGGATGCACCCATGCAGAGGGTGGAATCCAATGCGCACAGCGGCGGTACTGCGCCGAGTGTGTAGCAGCCAATATCACCCAGAACCGTGATTTTATTCTTCGCCAGTACATAGTACATGCCTCTGTGCGGACAGCCTGCACACATGACGGGCGGACGGTTCGGGATGGCAGTATCCGCGGAAACGGAAGCCTTTTCTTCCATGCCAAATACTGCTGCAATGCTCTTCTGAGAATATTCGCCCAGCGGTGTGAAAAGCTCCTTGCCCACGCAGTCCACGCCGATATTCTTGCAGTGTGTTTCGATAATGCCGTCAAGCTCCTCAACAATGTACAGCTTTTCGACTGCTGCGGCAAAATCCTTGATTTTCTGTACCGGCAGCGGATGCACCATGCCGAGCTTCAGGACGCTTGCCTTGTCGCCGAATACTTCCTTGACATACTGGTAGTTTGCACCGGATGTGATAATACCGATCTTGGTATCGCCCATTTCCACGCGGTTGATCGGGGAGGTTTCCGCAAATTCCACAAGCTTCTGTGTGCGCTCCTCTACGATGGGATGACGGCGGATGGCATTGCCGGGCATCATGATGTACTTTGCCGGATTCTTTTCATAGGGCTTAACCTCCGGCACAACACGCTCCTCCTGCTCTACTACGCTCTGCGCATGTGCAATTCTTGTGCAGACGCGGAGCATACAGGGCGTGTCAAAGTTTTCGGAAATCTCAAAGCCGAGCTTTGCAAATTCCTTGCATTCGGAAGAATCCGCAGGTTCGAGCATCGGCACTTTTGCACCAATGGCATAGTGACGGGAATCCTGCTCATTCTGGGAAGAATGCATACCGGGGTCATCTGCCACACAGATGAGCAGACCGCCGGTTACGCCTGTGTAGGACAGTGTGAACAGCGGGTCAGCAGCGACATTCAGACCAACATGCTTCATTGCACAAGCCGTGCGCACACCCTTGAGGGATGCACCGAATGCTGCTTCCATAGCTACCTTTTCATTGGGTGCCCATTCGCAGTACATCTCGTCATATTCTGCGGCAAATTCGGTAATTTCGGTGCTCGGTGTACCGGGATAGCTGGATACGATCTGGCATCCGGCTTCATACAGACCTCTGGCAACGGCTGCGTTGCCTATCATCAGTTCTTTCATTATTTTCCTCCTAAGTAGTATTTTGGGGACTTTGTCCCCCATCCCCTGCCAAAGAGATCCCATCCCTTTGGAATCCCATGTCGTTTCGCCAATGTCCTTCAGACCTGATAATATTCCTTATTCGTTATCCATATTACGATTATCAATGATTCTCCTTGCCTTACCCTCGTAACGCTGAATGGTTTTCGGGGGGACAAGCGTTACTTTCGCCTGAATACCGAGAACAGTTTTCAGCTTGAATGCGGAATCCTTCTGGAGTCTGTCAAGGTCAGCAAAATTCTCCAGCAGAGAAGTATCATTGATCTCAATACGAACTTCGAGGTAATCCGTGTAATTCTTTCTGGTGAGTACCAGTTCATAATGCGGCGAAATACCGTCAATTGTGGCAAGTACGCTTTCGATCTGGGACGGGAACACATTTACGCCGCGGATCTTGAGCATATCATCACTTCTGCCCTGTACCTTTTCCATGCGCACATGGGTTCTGCCGCATTTGCAAGGCTCATAGTGCAGTCGGGTGATGTCCTTTGTGCGGTAACGCAGCATCGGAATGCCCTCCTTGGTGAGCGTTGTAATCACAAGCTCGCCCTTTTCACCGGCAGGCAGTACCTCGCCCGTTTCACTGTTGATGATTTCAGGGAGGAAATGGTCCTCGGCAATGTGCAGACCACAGCGGAATTCACATTCACCCGAAACACCCGGCCCCATCAATTCACTCATGCCGTAATTGTCCGTTGCAAACAGCCCGAAGCCCTTTTCGATCTTGTCACGCAGCGCGTCCGTGCAGCCCTCAGAGCCGAACAGACCAATGCGCAGCTTCAGTTCATCGTTGGAAATGCCCATATCATGCGCAACTTCACTCATGTACATCGCATAGGACGGCGTACTGATCAGAACGGATGCCCCGAAATCTTTCAGAATCATTGCCTGTTTCTGTGTGTTGCCCGAAGAAATCGGAATGACCGCACAGCCAAGCTTTTCCAGACCGTAGTGCAGTCCGAGCGCGCCCGTGAATAAGCCGTAGCCAAAGGAAATCTGTGCAACATCATTGTCATTGACACCAACTGCCGCGCAGAATCTTGCCACGCAGTCGCTCCAGTTGTTGATGTCATTGCGGGTATATCCCACAACTGTGGGCTTGCCCGTTGTACCGCTGGATGCGTGAATGCGGACAATGTCCTTCAAGGGAACTGCAAACAGCCCATAGGGGTAATTGTCGCGGATATCCGCCTTGGTGGTGTATGGGATGTACTGAATATCCGATAAGCATTTGATTTTATCCGCTGTCACGCCGGCTTCGGTCAGCCGTTTGTTGTAGAACGGAACATTGTTCATACAATAGCCAACCAGATGCTTGAGCCGCTGGAGCTGAATCGCTTCGATCTCCTTGCGCGGCAGGGTTTCTATGTCCTTTTGAAAAAACAACTTTCTCTACCTCTTTTCGGCATTTTTATGCAAACTGCATGATTATACATATTATAACAGATTTCACGGAAAGTGTCAAGACATTTCAACGATTTAGTGCGGCATAGAAATTGACTGCAATGGGGTGGTTTTGCGATACTGCTTCTGGGTTCAGCACCCCTGTAACTGTTCCAACTCGTCCTGTGTATTCGTTCTTCACAGAAATTTGTCAAAAATTCTTGCAATTTGCAGGAAAATCATGTATAATAGAAAAAGAGGTGATTGTATGAGTTTTTGGTCGAAACTTGCAGGAAGTATCCTGACTTCGGACTGGTATATTTTAGCCGCAGCAGTTGCGGCAGCACTTTGTCTTGCGGTAGTGCTCTGGGCGCAGAAACGCGTGGAAAGTGACCTGAAAAAATGGGAAATGGAACAGAATTTACGATTTACGCGGCATATCTACCATATGCTGACAATTTCCTATACCCTGTTCATCACGCTCATTTCCCTGTTTCCGCTGTTCGGCATGTTCGGCACAGTATCCGCATTGCTCGGACTGGATCTGTCCAGTGAAGCAGCGATCAGCAGTGCCAAAAACGGCTTTTTTGACGCACTGACTTCCACGACATGGGGCATCATTTTCGCCGTTGTCTTTAAGATCATCAATGCCGTTTTTGCTACCAATATCGAGAATAATATCCAGAAATCCGGTGATCTTCTCAAAAAGCTGGAAAACCTGACCGACGAGCAGCCGCCGGAGGATGCACCGCAGGAGGAGACAGCTGCGCAAACCCCGTCCGAGGAAGAGGATCTGCCGCTGCCGACGGCATTTGCCGCGCTGCGTTCCCTGCGCAGGTGATGGCATGAAGATACGGGAAATCATTCTGGACTTTACTTCCCTGCTGGATGTCATCATGATCATTCTGTTTTTCTTCATTCTGTTCAGCACACTGGAAGTGGACAGCGTGACGAAATCCGCAGAGGATGCGCGGCTGAACTATGAAAAGCAGATGGAACAGCAGGCGATAGAGCAGGAGGAGCTGCTCGAACAGCTGGAATCGGAATGGGAACGGCTTTTGCAGGCTGACCGCAATGCCGCAAAGAATCAGCAGGCATTGATTGCCTATGACCAAGGCGCGGTTCTGGCATTTAATTTGCAGGATGTGGAAAGCCGCAGCGCATGGACGCTCAACGTGCTGCTGGGAGAAGAAAAGCTCGGCACGGTACAAGCGCAGCAGAGCGATAAGCTTGTAGAGAAGCTGGGTGCAATGATGCGGAATGCGGAGCTTGACAAAGCGGATGTCATCATTGGAACGCTGACATATGACGGCAATTCCTATGGTACAGCCGGTGCAGTGCCCGTGATTGAGGATGCCATCGGGGAGATGCAGGAAGAATACAGTAATCTGTACTTTACAACAATCAACATATCGAGGTGAATGAAACATGGGCGATGAGAAGAAGAAAAAGAAATCGGTGGATGGCGTAACGATTGGTGCAGTGGCAGTTCTCGGATTGCTGTTTGTACTGGGCATGGATGGAAAATCCCTGAATCTCGGCTCATTAACGACAAGTGCACCGGTCAACAGTTCCAACCCAAGCACATCCGTCATTGTGGAAACCCCCAAGCAAACGCAGCCGGTGGTCACGTCCGTAGAAGTGACGGTATCCGGCAGGGATTACCTGTACGAGAACAATCGCATTGGTCTGGAAACGCTGATCACGAAGCTGGAGCAGTATGGGAAGGATGTTGAAATTCGTATTACAACGGATGAAACTGCGACCATCAATGCGATGGACGCGCTGACCTCACGGCTGGCAGAGGCAGGGTTTACGAATTATAGTAAGAGATGAAAATGGAGGACTGCCGTATTTGCGGCAGTCCTCCCTGTCTGTCGAAAAACCTAAAATCAAACGCGGAGCGATAGCTCCGCACAAGGGGTTCGGGGACGAAGTCCCCGAAAAATAGCCCCTCCCCCTTTGGGGGAGGGGTTGGGGTGGGGGCAGTTACAGGG
>SVNO01000023.1 GCA_015066845.1 Ruminococcus sp.
TGCTGCGCAAGGTGCGCCATCCGGTACGGTATTGCTTGCCGACCGCCAGACTGCCGGACGCGGCAGAATGGGCAAAAGCTTTCATTCGCCGGAGGGGGGATTATACCTTTCCGTGCTCTTGCGCCCTGCACTGCCCCTTTCTGACCTGATGGCAGCAACCGCATGTGCCGCCGCCGCTGTGCATTCCGCGCTCTGCGAATGCGGTGTGATGACAAAAATCAAGTGGGTGAACGATTTGTTCCTGCATGAACGCAAGATTTGCGGCATTCTCTGCGAGGGTGGTTTTCCGCCGCAGGGAACGCAGATGGACTATCTCATTGTCGGCATCGGGCTGAATCTCACAAAGGACGCGAATCTTCCGGCTGAGCTTGTACCGATTGTGACCGATATTGCGACCGAAACCGGACTGCATCTCTCAAAATCCGCTGTTACCGCGCAGATTCTCCAAAAGCTTGACGAATACATCACGCACCTGCCGGAGCGTTCGTTTTTGCCGGAGTACACGGCGCATTCCTACACACTTGGGAAACGTGTTGTCGTTTCACGGGTATTGTCGGGAAATGTTTCACGTGAAACAATCGGAACGGCGGTCGGGTTTTCGCAGGATGCGGGGTTGATCGTGGAGTTTGAAGATGGAGTGCGAGAGGTGATTTTGTCGGGGACGGCGGTGTTTGCGGATAACTAAAGAAACGGCGATGCCATGCATCGCCGTTTTTCGCAATATTTAGGGATTACTTCTTCACCGGTACTTTGATTGTGTCTGTGAACATGTAACGCTGCAGAGCCTCCGGAATGCGGATGCTGCCGTCGTCATTCAGGTTGTTTTCGAGGAATGCAATCAACATTCTCGGCGGTGCAACCACGGTGTTGTTGAGGGTATGCGGATAGTATTTCTGCTTGTTTGCGTCCTTCACGCGGATTTCCAGTCGTCTTGCCTGCGCATCACCGAGATTGGAGCAGCTGCCGACCTCAAAATACTTCTGCTGACGGGGCGACCATGCCTCAACGTCAATGGATTTCACCTTCAGGTCTGCCAAGTCACCGGAGCAGCATTCGAGTGTGCGCACCGGAATGTCCAGACTGCGGAAGAAATCAACAGTATTTGTGTAAAGCTTCTGGAACCAGTCCATGCTCTCCTCAGGCTTGCAGACAACGATCATTTCCTGCTTTTCAAACTGGTGGATACGGTACACGCCGCGCTCCTCGATGCCGTGCGCACCAACTTCCTTGCGGAAGCACGGAGAATAGCTGGTCAAGGTCTGCGGCAGGGATTCTTCGGGGAGGATGGTGTCGATGAACTTACCGATCATCGAGTGCTCGCTCGTGCCGATAAGGTAGAGGTCCTCGCCCTCGATCTTGTACATCATGCCTTCCATTTCTGCAAAGCTCATAACGCCAGTAACCACGTTGCTGCGAATCATGAACGGGGGGATGTAGTAGGTAAATCCACGCTCGATCATAAAGTCACGCGCATAGGCGAGAATGGAGGAGTGCAGTCTTGCAATATCGCCGCAAAGATAGTAGAAGCCGTTGCCGCTGGTCTTTCTTGCCGCGTCAATGTCGATGCCGCCGAGCTTTTCCATGATATCCACATGATAGGGAACTTCGAATTCCGGCACAAAAGGCTCACCAAACCGCGCAACTTCGACATTTTCGCTGTCGTCCTTGCCAATCGGCACACTCTCGTCAATGATATTCGGAATCACGAGCATGATCTCGCGTACACGCTTTTGCAGCTCTTCCTCGCGCGCTTCAAGGTCTTTAAGCTCCTGATTGATTGCCACAACCTCAGCCTTGACAGCCTCCGCGCCCTCTCGGTCGCCGTTCTTCATCAATCCGCCAATCATCTTGCTCTTGCTGTTTACCTGACCGCGCAGCTCGTCACATCTGCCCTTTGCTTCGCGGAATTCCTTGTCCAGAGCCAGAACTTCGTCCACCAGCGGGAGCTTTTCATCCTGAAACTTCTTCTTGATATTTTCCTTGACTGCATCGGGGTTATTTCTGACAAATTTCATGTCCAACATGGTATTTCATTTCCTTTCAAATTTGTTTTGCTCTTAATATGGGCATTAAAGCTCCTGCACCAGTTTTTCTGCAAGTGCCCGCAGGTCATCTTCATCGTAGAATTCCAGCGTCAGCGTGCCCTTATTCTTTTTATAATCGACTTTCACCTTACGCGCAAGTCGTTCGTGCAGGCTGATTTCCATTTCCCGATAATAGCTCGGAAGCGGAGGGATCGGCTGCACATCCTCTGGTTTTTCGCTTTCTGCAGCCATTTTTTCAAGCTGCCGCACTGTCAGCAGTCCTGCCGCAGCCTTTTGCGCCGCCTCAATCATGCGTTCTTCGTCAGTAAACCCAAGTAACGCACGAGCATGTCCGGCAGAAATACTGCCCTCCACCAGAAGTTCCTGCACCTGTTCCGGCAGCCGGAGCAGACGCATTGCATTTGCAATAGCACTGCGGGAACGTCCAACTGTTTTGGCGATTTCATCCTGTTTCATGTTGAAATCGTCCTGCAGCTGTCGAAATCCCTGCGCTTCTTCCAAGGGATTGAGGTTTTCACGCTGTAAATTCTCAATCAGCGCAATCTGTGCAGTTTCAATGTCCGTCAAATCACGGATAACAACCGGAATTTCGTCCAATCCAAGCATTCTTGCAGCGCGCCAGCGACGTTCACCGGCAACGATCTGGTATCCGCCAAATGCAAGCGGTCTGACAAGAACCGGCTGCAGCATTCCATGCTCGCGGATAGAGTCTGCAAGCGCGGAAATTGCCGATTCATCGAAGTTTTTTCTTGGCTGTGCACGGTTCGGTTCAAGTTCGGAAAGCCGGAGCGTTTTCTTGACCTGCACCTGTGACACATTGTCCTCAAACAGCAGGTCCATGCCGCTGCCAAGTCCGCCCTTTGCCATAAAATCACCCTTTCCTATTTTTTGCTTCTGCCAAAGACAACGCGGTGTTTCGGCTTATCTTCGGGCTTTTCACCCAGAATTTCTCGTCCGAGCATCTCATAATACTGCGCACCCTTGGAGTTTTTATCGTAATACATCACGGGCTTGCCATAGCTCGGTGCTTCTGAAAGTCGTACATTTCGCGGGATTTTCGTTTCAAAAATCTTATCCGGAAAATACTTCTTTACCTCGTCCACCACCTGCATGGACACATTCAGACGCGCGTCAAACATCGTGAACAGAATGCCGCAGATTTCCAGTGACGGGTTATAGTTTGTCCGCACAAGGCGCAGCGTGTGCATGAGCTGTGTCAGTCCCTCAAGTGCGAAATATTCCGCAAGCATGGGCACAAGAATCTCATCACAAGCGGTCAGACCGTTAAGCGTGAGCATTCCCAGTGCAGGCGGACAGTCAATGAATATGTAATCATACTCGTCCTTGCAGGTGAGAATCTGCATTTTCAGCCGCTGAAACCGGTGTTCCATGGAAATCAGCTCGACTTCTGCGCCGGCAAGGTCGGATGTGCCGGCAATCACGCTGACGTTTTCAAACTCCGTTTCAATTATCGCGTCCTCCAGCTTCCCCCTGCCAATGAGCAGGTCAAACGCCGAAACTGCGACACTTTTCTTCTTGATTCCAAATCCGGTCGTGGTGTTTCCCTGCGCGTCAATGTCAACGCAGAGCACTTTTTTGCCGCGTGAGCCAAGATATGCTGCAAGATTGACCACCGTTGTGGACTTTCCAACGCCGCCTTTCTGATTCGCGACAGCAATCACTTTTCCCATGACGGTACCTCCTCATTCATAGTACTCTACCATTATACCACTTTTTTGCGGATTTGTAAAGCCAATTTCGGGGTTTTTTGCAGATTTCTCTGAAAAATTATGCAATGTTTCACGTGAAACATTGCAGCTCGTCAATGCAGTTGTTCGAGTGGTCAGTACCTCTGTAACTGCCCCCAACAAAACAAAGTCGGAGTAATAAGGAGGGTGCTGCACACCCTCCACATGCTAAAATGCATTACCCTTGTACTAGAAATGTTTCACGTGAAACAATTTGTCGAATCATTCATCCACCGGCGGTGTCAGGGGAATGCGCACACGATATTCAATGTAGTCGTCAAACTGCATTTTCTGCGATGCCGCCGGAATTCCAGCCGCCTGCATCGTTTCTACAGCGCGTTGGATGGTGTTCGTGAACAGCCGTACATCCCGAAACAAGACCTTTCGCTTCTGGAAACTCTCCCGTTCCCGCATTTTTCCGAGCTTTTCGTCAATCAAACGCTCCGTTTTCTCGACGTTCAACCGCTGCTTTACGACCTTTTCAAGGATGGACAGCCGTTCTTCGGGGCTGCCGAGCTTCAGAAGTGCCCGTGCATGTCGCTCTGTCAGATGTTCTTCCATCAAAAGCTCACGCTCCGGCGGCGTAAGCCGCAGCAGACGGAGCTTATTCGCAATGGTACTCTGTGCCTTGCCAAGCTTGATGGCTGCGTCCTCCTGCGTCATGCCGTAATAAGAAATGAGCTTTTCGATGGCAGCAGCCTCGTCAAAATAGTTCAAATCCTGCCGCTGAATGTTCTCGACAAGAGCAAGGATCGCGGAATTTCGTTCGCTGATATTCATGATAATGCACGGAACTGCCCGAAGTCCGGCGATTTTTGCAGCACGAAGCCGTCTTTCCCCGGCAATCAGCTCGTAATGGTCGCCGTTCTGACGGACGGTCAGGGGCTGCAGGATTCCGTTCTGCCGGATGCTGTCGGAAAGCTGCCGCAATTCCTGCTCCGTAAAGCTTGTCCGCGGCTGGTGTGGATTGGGACGAATCTGCTCGACTGCAAGCATGAGCACGCGCTGCTCGTCCGTCTTTTCCTTAGTGAATGAGAAAATGCCTGTCATAATGTGCCTCCTGTTTCTTTCTGTGAGGATTTCCGGAATTCCGCACGGGATTTCCAGCTACTCTTTCATTATAACAGAACGAGGAAATACACGCCACAAAAAAAATCCATTATTTCTTACGAAAATAATGGATTTCCTATGCTGTTTCACGCCATTTACAGCGGTTTTTGCTTTATCTGACCGCTGTTGCGCGGATATTTTGTCGGGGTCTGCGAAACTTTTTTGACGACATAAATCACCCTCGCATCACCGCCGGGCAGCTGGTATTCGATAGTGTCCGTCAGCTCGCCGCCAAGCATATGGATGGCTTGCAGTGCCGGTTTGATCGGCTCATTTGGCCCTTTCATTGCGATCCAAGTACCGCCGACCTTGACAAAGGGGAGGGAATACTCCGCGAGAGTGGGCATTGCCGCAACGGCTCTGGCGGTTACAACATCGAATTTCTCGCGCATTTCCGGCATTTTTGCGCAAAGCTCCGCCCTGCCGTGCATTGCCGTACAGGAACAGCCGAGCAATGCACTGAGCTGCTGCAGGAAAACAATCCTCTTGTTCAGACTGTCAAGCAGTGTGATTTGCAAATCCGGTCTTGCAAGTGCAAGCGGTACACCTGGGAATCCTGCACCGCTGCCAATGTCCAGAACACGGGCATTCTCCGAAATATCGGCGTATTTTGCAAGCAGCATACTGTCCAGAAAGTGCTTGCGCAGAATCTCGCCGCCCTCGGTCACTGCTGTGAGATTGACCTTTTCATTGTATTCCACCAAGAATGCGGCATATTGTTCCATTTTTTCGTATGTTTCACGTGAAACATTGAGCGAATATTCCTCAAAAACTGCCTTTGCAGCGTCAAATTCCGGAAGCATTCTGTCCCTCCTTATGCTGTTCAAGCCATACGAGCAGGACAGTGATGTCCGCAGGGGACACGCCGGAAATACGGGATGCCTGCCCGATGCTCAGCGGCTTGCGCTTGTTCAGTTTCTCCATGGCTTCAAGGCGCAGTCCGCGCACGCTTGTATAATCCAAATCTGTCGGCAGCGTCTTGCGCTCCAATTTCTGCGCGGCGGCAATCGCCTGATTCTGTCGGAGAATATAGCCCTCATACTTGATCTGAATCTCCACCTGCTCCTGCACATCCGCCGGAAGTGCGGGACGTTCCACGTCAAACGGCGCAGTCACTGCATATCCAAGCTGCGGACGACGGATGAGGTCGGCTACTTTACAGCCGGTTTTCAGCGGTACAGTGCCCATTTCGGTGAGCATTGCATTCAATGCCTCGCTTGGTGCAAGGTTGGTGCGGTTGACACGGCGGATCTCTGCCTCGACAAGGCGGTATTTCTCCTGCATTGCTGCATACCGTGATTCCGGTAAAAGCCCGATTTCACGTCCAATCGGCATCATGCGCCAGTCTGCGTTATCCTGCCGGAGCACAAGACGGTATTCACTGCGCGAGGTCATCATGCGGTAGGGGTCGGAGCATCCCTTGCACACAAGGTCATCAATCAACGTGCCGATATAAGAGCCGGAACGTTCGAGAATCATCGGCTGTCTGCCAAGGACGGACAGTGCAGCGTTCACGCCGGCAACCAATCCCTGTGCGGCTGCCTCCTCATAACCGGAACTGCCATTGAACTGACCGGCACCGTACAAGCCGCGTACTGCCTTGGTCTCAAGGGTGGGGTAGAGGGCTGTGGGGTCTACGCAGTCATACTCAATTGCATAGGCAGGGCGCAGAATTTCGACATTTTCAAGCCCTTTGACCGTGCGCAGGAATGCAAGCTGCACATCCTCCGGCAACGAGGAGGACATGCCCTGTAAATAGTATTCTTCCGTGGAAAGTCCCATGGGTTCAACAAAAATCTGGTGGCGTTCCTTATCTGCAAAACGCACGATTTTGTCCTCGATGGACGGACAATAACGCGGCCCGACACCCTCAATCCTGCCGCCGTACAAGGGCGAACGGTGCAGGTTTTCACGAATGACACGGTGGGTTTCTTCGTTCGTGTAGGCGATGTAGCAGGACAGAATATTCTGCATCTCCGCACCGTCATGTTCAAAGGAAAACGGCGTAATTTCGGCATCTCCGTCCTGTCGCTCCAGTACATCAAAATTGATGCTGCGCCTGTGCACACGGCATGGCGTACCCGTTTTGAAGCGGCGCAGGGGAAGATACTGCGCAAGACTCAGGGAAAGCGCGTTGCTTGGCAATGCTGCATCCGGTCCGCTTTCGTAGGAAACCTCGCCGATATGGATTTTGCCCTTGAGGTAGGTTCCCGTGCAGATGACCACAGTTTTTGCATGGTACACCGCACCAAGACGTGTGATAATTCCCTTGATTTCGCCATTTTCTACAATAATCTCCGCAGCCTCGCCCTGTTTGACGTACAGGTTTTCCTGCATCTCACAGACCTGCTTCATATACTTGTGGTAAGCCACGCGGTCAGCCTGCACACGCAGACTGTGCACCGCAGGACCTTTACCGCGGTTGAGCATCCGGCTCTGAATGAAGCAGGCATCCGCTGCACGTCCCATTTCGCCGCCAAGTGCGTCAATTTCGCGCACTAAATGCCCTTTTGCTGTGCCGCCAATGGACGGATTACAGGGCATATTCGCTATCTGGTCAAGGGAGATGGTCAGCAGCAAGGTCTGACAGCCAAGCCGTGCCGCGGCAAGTCCGGCTTCTACGCCAGCATGTCCTGCGCCCACAACAATGACATCAAATGTTCCCATTTCGTAATTCATGTTGGTGATACCTCTTTATGATTCTTCCCCATATTCAGGGATAACTACTCCTATCTCGTACATAGGATATGGAAATTTTTGGTAAATTTACAATCTGTACAGCCGGTTATTTGCCCACACAGAAACGCGTAAAGACGGCATCCACGACCGCATCTGTAATGCGCTCGCCTGTCAACTGCAGCAGCGCGTCCGCTGCACCCTCCAGACTGACCGTCACCGCGTCATACGCAAGCCCCATGCGCAGCGCGTCCAAGCCCTCCTCCACGGCGAAAATCGCCTGTGCAAGGCAGGTACGCTGTCGCTCGTTGGCAATCATGCCATCCTCTGCCGGTGTCGCCTGACGGCTGGCAAAGGCTTCTACGGCAGTTTCCAGCTGTTCCATGCCGTCAAGCATTTTCGCCGATATTTCGACAATATCCGCAAAACCGTAATCTTCCGGATGCCAGAGCGCACCCAAATCCGTCTTATTGCACACGGCAATTGTCCGTGCCATGGGCAGCTGCGCGAGGAGCGCGGAATCCTCCGGTTCGAGGGGACGGCTGACATCGAACACCGCAAGCACGAGGTCGGCATCGCGCAGGAATGCAAGGCTCTTTTCCACGCCCATGCGCTCTATCTGCTCATCCGTATCGTGCACACCGGCAGTGTCCGAAAGGCGCAGTGCATAGCCGCCGATGCGGATTTGCTCCTCCACCACGTCACGGGTTGTGCCGGCAATGTCGGTGACGATGCTGCGCTCGAAGCCGTTGAGCGCGTTGAACAGCGTGGATTTGCCCACATTCGGCTTGCCTGCAATTACGGTATGCAGCCCCTCGCGGACGATTCTCCCGTAGTCGTAGGTCGCCATGAGCTGCTGCATTTCCTCCGAAAGTGCGCACAAACGCGCCTCCAGTGCACCGCCATCCACGGACGGAATGTCCTCATCCGGATAGTCAGCCCATACGGCAAGGTCGGAGAGAAGTTCCAGCAGGGTATTGGAAAATCCCGAAATTCTGCGGAAAGTTGCTCCATCACGCAGGGAACGGGCACATTTCACGGCATTTTCACCGGATGCGGAAATCAGATCCGCAACCGCCTCTGCCTGCGTCAGGGAAAGCTTGCCGTTGAGGAATGCGCGTTTGGTAAATTCCCCAGGCTCTGCAAGGCGCACTGTATCGCAGAGCACCGTGCGCAGAATTTTCTGGGTGAGAAATCTGCCGCCGTGGC
This sequence comes from Ruminococcus sp., assembly GCA_015066845.1. Classification (GTDB taxonomy): domain Bacteria; phylum Bacillota; class Clostridia; order Oscillospirales; family Ruminococcaceae; genus UBA3855. The sequence goes on from SVNO01000023.1 coordinate 8,789, forward strand.
AGGAAATCTCCACAACATCTTCGCCCGTATAGCTGTGCGGCGCACGGAACACCGTCAGCACACAGTCATCAAGCACTGCCCCATCGCGCAGAATCTGCCCGTAAGCACAGGTATACCCTGCAAGCTCCGAGGGGCGGTTTCCGTGCAGGGGACGGAACAGCGCGTCCGCACGGGCTATGGCATGTTCACCGGAAATCCGGATAACTGCAACACCGCCCGTTCCATGGGGGGTTGCAATGGCAGCAATCGTTTCCATAGTTCCTCCAAATAAAAGGAGGCTGAACCATCCGTCCAGCCTCCACGAAATTTCGCCGTTATACTTGATATGATTCCCTTTCACTCTGATGGACAAGGTCTGTCAGAGTCAGCCGACAAAGCCGGCATTCGGGTTTGGAAGATTCGTATCAGAATTCAATTTTACCGTACAGACCAGCGTTCAGGTCATCCTCAGGCTTGGGACGCTTGTAATCCTTCTCGAAGCTCGTCTTCATCGAATCCATGTTGATTCTTGTCGGCGGTGCATCGGGATTGCGGCGGTTTCTGTTATCGCGGTCATTTCTGCGGTTATTGCCGCGGTTCTGACGGTCGCCGCGGTCGTTTCTGTCATTTCTGCGGCGGCGCGGCGGCTTGTTCAGGGAGGAGATCACAACCTTGCGGTACGGCTCCTCACCCACACTCTTGGAGCTTACGCCCTCGATCTCTGCAATCGCAGAGTGAATGATGCGTCTTTCATAGGGATTCATCGGCTCAAGTGAAGTCTGTCTGCCGGAACGCAGTACGTTTCTTGCAATCTTTGCTGCAAGCTCCTCAAGCGTCTTGCGGCGGCGTTCACGGTAATTTGCACTGTTGAGAATCACTCTGTAGTACTCCTTGTCGCCGCGGTTGGCGATCATAAAGGTCAGATACTGCAAAGCGTCCAGTGTTTCACCGCGCTTGCCAATCACTGCGCCGTTGTTCGCAGCCACAATGTCGATCATTGCACTCTCTGCGCCTGCGGTTACATGAAGCTCTGCTTCAATGCCCATCTGTGTGAGAATGCCTGTCAGATAGTTCTTTGCTTTCTCAATCTTTGCCAGTGCCGATGCGGACGGTTCGCCTGTAATCAGGGATACATCCAGCTGCTCGCTGGTCTTTTCTGCCGGAGCTTCTTCCGCAGCCGGAGCTTCTTCCTCCACAGGAGCTTCCTGTACTTCCTCCGCAGCCGGAGCTTCGCTGCATTCTGTTTCAATCACCGGTGCCGGTTCTTCCGGCAGGGGACGGTTAACAACTGCAACATCAATGGAATCCGTGGGCTTTTTCTCCTCAGCGGCAGGTGCTTGCTCAACCGGAACAGCTGCGTCCATGGACACATTCACGGAAATATAGGTCGCACGGACACGCGCTTCGCCCTTCTTTCCGAACCCGAAAAATCCCTTGGTCGGTTCTTCGAGAACCTCAAAGGTGATGTCATCGGGGGCTGCACCGAAATGACGAACGGCAAGTTCCTTGGCTTCGTCAACGGTTTTCGCAGTAAAAATTTCTGTCATCTTCATGACCTCCATCCTATTGGTTTTCAGCATTACACGCAGTAGTGCTGTTATTCATTGGTTTCCCCGTATTTCTCCGCCATGCGCTTTCTTGCGTCGCGGATGATTGCGGTATTGAATTCCTCACGCTCAGAACGGGAGAGCTTGACTTCGCCGCTGCTGCTGTCGGAATAGCTGACACGATTGGTCGGTTTTGCGCTGCCGCCCTGCTGCTGGCGCATCATTTCTTCCTGCTGTTCGAGCATCATCTGCATCATGGAAGGACGACGCTTGGCATTCTTTGCCTTTTCACGTTCCTTTTCGCCGATTTTTGAGATTCTTTCCTCATTGAACCACATGTTCAGTCCGAAGGACTGGAGGAAGGAGAACGCAGAAGAACAAATCCAGTAGAAGCCCACACCGGCAGGCACAGTAAATGCCAGCCAGATAGAGAACAGGGGCATGATGTAGAGCATTGCGTTCATCGCACCCATGCCATCCATATTCTGATTGCGCTTTTTCTGCACAGACTGCATATAAATCGTCATGGCAAGCTGAATCAGACCGGATATCACAGGGATGAGGAACAACGGGAAATTCTTCGTAATATCGCTGACATGGGGTGTCAGGTTCAGGTCAACGCCGAGGATATTGAAGCTTTCCGCAAAATCCACGACCTCCGGTACAAATTCCGTGTTCACAGTTGCCATCTTTTCTGCAAATGCATCCTGATTCTTCAGCACTTCATCCATGAGGATCAGCTGAATACGCAGGTCGGAACGCTCAGGGTCGATGTTCTCGTTGAACTGGGAGGCTACCTGAATTGCCTGTGATACTGTCGCATTGTCATATCTGAGGATATGCGTCATGGGCTTATATACAACGCCCAGCACACCGTACAGAATGAGCAGTGAAATGATCATCGGCAGACAGGAAGCATAGGGGTTGATGTTTTCTTCCTGATAGAGCTTCATCTGCTCTACAGAGAATTTTTCAGGGTTATTCTTATATTTCTCGCGCAGCTTCTTCAGCTTCGGCTGAACCAGCTGGGTATGCACGACATTTTTCTGCTGTTTGTATTGGATCGGAAATACAATGAGCTTGGTGACAAGCGTAAAGAAAATAATGGCAACGCCATAGTTGCCCACAATGTCATAGATCCACTTCATGATGAATCCAAGCGGTGTACCGATCAAATCAATTAAAAAACTCAATTTAGCTACCTCTTTCTTGCATCCTATTCACGGATTTCAGCCATTATCCTGCCAGAAATACTTCGGGAGCATTTTCCATGAGAACTGCTCCGGAACAGGGTCAATACCGCCCCTTGCCCACGGATGACACCGCAGGAGTCTGGAAACTGCCAGAATCAGCCCTTTCACTACGCCGAACCGCGTAATTGCAGTGACAGCATAGGAAGAACAGGTCGGAAGATACCGGCAGCACCGCGGCAGGAATGGCGAAATACATTTCTGGTACAGCCGTATAGGAAGGATGAGCAGCCGGCGCATCATTTTTTCTCTCTCCTGCTGCGAATGTTCTGCTGCTCGCCGGAGTAGATCCGATGCAGTGCCGGAATTGCCTGCTTCTGGAAATATTCGCTCAATTCCGTCGATTTCAGCTCCAGAAGCTTGTTTCTTGCCACAATTACAATGTCAAGTCCAAGCGGGGCATTGATCTCATTCTCACGCCACGCCTGACGAATGAGCCGCCTTGCGCGGCTGCGGCATACGGCATTGCCGACTTTTTTTCCCGTTGTGATGCCAAGCCGGTTGACAGGCAGATGATTTCTGCGCGCATAAATGACTACATACTGCGTCCCGATACTCTGCCCCTTGTGGTAGCAGAGCTGGAATTCTTTATTCTGCCGTATTACTTCAGTCAGCATCATGGAAATTTACCTCAATTCTTTTGCAGAGCTGTCTTTGCGGTATTGTCTTTAAGACACCTCTAAAAACCTCCCTCACAGCAGAATATCTGCCCGTGTTCCGGTTTTCAGAGATGCCCTTTACATAAAACAAAAGACCACAAATCAACATTTGTGGTCTGGCTCATCAAAGGGCACCTGCAATGCTTGGCATTAGTGGGAAAGTCTTGCTCTGCCCTTTGCTCTTCTGCGAGCTAAAACCTTTCTGCCGTTCTTATCGGACATTCTCTTCATGAAGCCGTGCTCCTTCTTTCTGTGAAGCTTCTTAGGCTGGTATGTTCTTTTCATGCGTTCTCCTCCTCTCGCTTGCGGTGCGTTCCTCAGCACCCGCCGATGACACGCGCCTTATTGTCAGAGTACAAGCACTCTTATACCTTACTATTATATCCCATACCATCGCCGCTGTCAAGGGTTTTTTTCAAATTTTCCTTAAAAGCCATAATTTTAACGCAGCATTCCATCCGGAATCGTCATTTTTCACAAAAAAACGGTTCTGCCTTACTTTCTCCCATGATTTTTCCGGAAAGATAGGGACACTTTCAACTTTCTGAATGTTGAAAATTATCGAAAAGAACTTGTCCTGTGAAAAAGTCAGGGGGTTTTTCCATATATTTTTTGAAAAGGGCTTGCATTTTCAACAATTATATGTTAAAATATAGAATAGGATAGTATCATTAAAAACGCTCCCTGCCGCTGGCAGAGCGAGAAAATAGCAGAAGATTGATAAAAATGGAGGTTGTGACATGAATTCCTTTGACGAAGTATTCCAGCAGGTCAAGCAATACTGCTCGGAGCATGAAATGATTTCTGATGTTGCAATGAAAACCTGGATCGACGCAATGACCCCCGTGGGCATTGACGGCAAGGATGCGGTATTTCAGGTGCAGACAGAATTCCAGCAGGGCGTACTGCTGACCACCTACAAGGCGGTGCTGGAAAATGCATTGGAGCATGTAATGGGTTTCCCGCTGCGTCTGGTTGTTAATTTCAACAATCCGGAAGAGAACCGCGCACCGGACAGCGTGGATCTGCCGGATTTTGATGCGCTTGATGAAAAGCACGAGGAACTGCGCAAGAGCTACGAGAATGCAGAGTACAATTATACCTTTGATACCTTTATTGTCGGCAGATCCAATGAATTTGCCTATGCAGCCTGCAAAGCTGTGGCAACGGACGCGAATTCTACTTATAATCCGCTGTTCATCTACGGCCCGTCCGGTCTTGGCAAAACCCATCTGGTCACTGCCATCAAGCATGAGATCATCCGCCGCAACCCTGACAAGAGCGTTATTTATGTAACAGGTGAAGCGTTCGGTAATGAGCTGATCAAAGCAATTGACCAGCGCGATACCTCTGTATTCCATGATAAATACAGAAATGCGGATGTACTGATCGTCGATGATATTCAGTTCTTCTCCGGCAAGGAACGAATGCAGGAAGAATTTTTCCATACTTTTAATAAGCTGCATTCCGAGGACAAGCAGATCGTCATTACCTCCGATAAGCCGCCGCGCGACCTCAAAACACTGGAAGAACGTATCCGCAACCGGTTTGAATGGGGTCTGATCGCAGACATCAGCACACCGGATTTTGAAACAAGATTTGCCATTATCCGCAGAAAAGCGGAGCTTCTCGACCTGAAAATTCCGGACGAGGTGACAGAATTCATCGCCAACCGCTTAAAGACCAACATCCGACAGCTCGAAGGTGCGGTCAAGAAGCTCAAGGCTCTGAAAATGCTTGCCAACAGCTCACCGACCATCTCCATGGCACAGAGCGTTATCCGCGACATCCTCACCGACGACCAGCCCATCCCGATCACCGTTGAAAAGGTGATTGCAGAGGTGGCAAATGTCTACGGCATTACACCGGAGGATATCCGTTCGAGCAAGCGTACTTCCCAGATTTCAACTGCCCGCAAGGTCGCTGCGTATGTAGTACGCGAAGTAACCGGTATGCCGCTTGCTGCCATCGGTATGGAATTCGGCGGCCGCGACCATTCTACCATTGTCTATGCGATCAATAATGTGACCACAGCACTGAAAAAAGACGCAAATCTCAAGGAACTTGTGGATGATATTATCAAGGACATCCGCGAAAAGAATCCCAATCCCCCCACGGCATAAGCGGTACACATCCCCTGCACCAGATACAGGGGATATGTTCAGCGAATTTGAAAATCCACAGCTTTCCACCGGACTTTCAACAACGTGTTGAAAGTTGGGTTGAAAAGTTTTCCCGAAAATTCCGTGCGTTTGCAGTGCGGTGTCAGATATTTCCACTTTTTCAAGAAAATTCGATTCCACAGACTGTGAAAATAAAAAATTCAGCGGCGATTTTTCCACAAAATTTTCAAGAATTTTTCCCTTTCCACTCCACAATTTCTACACATCTCCACAGCGAAAATTCCACCGCAGAGGTTTTGCACTTTTGCACTTTTTCTCCCAAACGGCAATGTGGAAGGATTTCCCCTGAAAAAGCACGGCACATCGCAGAAAGTCTGAAGTTTCAACTTTTCCTTGCCCCCTACTACTACTACTATTTTTTATGATTGATTGAATTGATTGATTTGCAGCGTCCCGTATTTCCACAGAACAAGCGGATGTGGAAAGTCAGCCTGCACCCCGTTCTGTTATACAGCCCGCTTTCCGATAGGAGTGAATCAAAATGAAATTTGAATGTTATAAGAATGACCTGTGCAATGCCATTGCACATGTTTCCAAGGGAGTATCCCCGAAATCTACCATTGCAGCACTGGAGGGTATCTGTGTACAGATGGAGCACGGCGGCGTTGTCCTGACCGGCTATGATTTGGAAATCGGCATCCGCACCCGCGTTCCTGCAGTTTGCTGCGATAATTTCTCGTTTGTACTGAATGCAAGATTGTTCAGTGAAATGACAAGACGCATGACGGGCGAAACGGTAACGTTTGAAATTGACGAAACACTCAATGCCATTATTGCAAGCGATCATGCAGAATATCGTATTTCTGCAATGTCTGCCGAAGATTTTCCGGCACTTCCCATTGTAGAAACAACCACAAAAACAAGCGTTTCCCAGCCGATTCTGCGTTCTATGATCCAGCAGTCCAGCTTTGCAGCATCCACAAAGGAGGATAAACCCATTCTGACAGGTGAACTGTTTGAATCGGGCGAGAATGTGTTCTATGTGGTTGCCATGGACCGCTACAGACTTGCCATGCGACAGGAAACTGTGGCTGAAATGGGAAGTTTTCGTTTTGTTGTACCCAAAAAAGCACTTTCAGAGCTGATCATGCTGCTCAATGATGAGGCAGACACAATGTGCGAATTCGCTACAAATGGCAAGCATATCGTATTTTCTGTTAATGGCTTTGAATTGTTTGCAAGACTGCTTGAGGGACAATTCCATAATTTCCGGAGCAGTATCCCGAATGACGCAAAAACCGAGGTTATCATGAATACCCGTGATATGATCGGCTGTGCAGAACGCTGTGCACTGCTCATCAATGAAAAGAACAAAGCCCCCATGCGCTGTACATTTGCAAACGGCGTGATGGAATTGTCCTGCAAAACCGGTATCGGCGTGATCAACGACAAGATTCCGGCAGAAATCAACGGCGAATCCCTGACCATTGGCTTTAGCAACAAGTATTTGCTGGAGGCACTGCGCGCTTGTGAATGCGATAAAATCAAGCTGCATATGAGTGGCAGCAATAAGGTCATTAAAATCACACCGCTGAATGGTGAGAGCTTCGTTTACCTGATTATGCCCATTCAGCTGAAAAATTAACAATTTGTCGATGAAGTGAGGAGCAGGTATGGCACAGGAAAAAATTGAAGTCAGGATCACTACAGAATTTATCAAGCTCGACTCCCTGCTGAAATTTGCAGGACTCTGCGACACCGGCGGCTTTGCCAAGGAGCTTGTGCAGCAGGGTGCAGTGTCCGTCAATGGCGAGGTATGCACCATGCGCGGCAAGAAAATCCGTTCCGGCGATGTGGTTGCCGTGGATAGATTCGTGGTCGAGGTACAGTAGTTTTTATGCATATTACGTCATTTTCCGCAGATGGCTTTCGCAATCTCAAGGGTGTGCACTTTACACCGGACGCGCGTTTCAATGTCATTATCGGCGATAATGCGCAGGGAAAAACCAATTTGCTTGACGCGATCTGGCTGATGACCGGCTGCAAGAGTTTCCATGGTGTGCGTGAACGGCATTATCTCGGCTTTGACGCGCCGTTTTTCCATTGTGATATGCACTTTCATGACGGCAGGCGCGAGCAGCGCATGACCTACAGCATGGAGCGCGGTGCACAGAAAAAGCGGAAAATCACCATAAACGGCGTGGATACGGCAAAAACCGGCGGACTGTTCGAGGCGTTCCATTGCGTGGCATTCTCCCCCTCGGATGTGGAGCTTGTCAACGGCGCACCGGAAAAACGGCGGTCTTTCATGGATCTGTGCGCCTGTCAGCTGCATCCGCGGAGCATGGAATATGTCAGCCGTGCTGCATTGCTGCTTGCACAGCGCAATGCGGCAATCCAGAATTGCCTGAAAGGGCGCATCCGGCGGCAGGATGTGACAATGTTTGACCAGCAGCTTGCCAGAACCGGCGCGTGGATCAGTTGTATGCGCGCGTCCTATATCCGCAGTATTCAGCCGCTTTGCAGGGAATTGTACAGCGTGATGACCGGCGGCAGCGAGGTGCTCCATGCTGCCTATCGCAGTGCATTGTATGGGGACAGGGAGCTTCCGGAGCGTCCGACAGCGGAATTAACGGCGATATATGAAGAAAAATTAGCGGAAAACCTCAAAGAGGATCTGCGCCTTGGCTATACCCAGAAGGGGATACAGCGTGATGACCTGCTGCTGGACATCGGCGGCTATGCCGTCAGCCAGTTCGGCTCACAGGGACAGCGCAAAAGTACCGCACTTGTGCTCAAACTTGCACAGGCGCATTTATATAATGAAAAAATGCAGCGTTCCCCCGTAGTTCTGCTTGACGATGTGATGGGCGAGCTGGACGAGAGGCGGCAGCGGCTGATTTATGATATGGTGGCGGATATGCAGGTGTTCATTACCCTGTGCCATCCGTCCTCCCTGCGTGTTGCACAGAAAGGCGCAGTGTTCCGTATGGAACAGGGCGTTCTGACCGGTGAAGCATGTGGAAAAGTCAGCGGAGTTTCCACAGAAAATGTGGAAAACTAAGTTGAAAGTGTTGAAACACAGTTAACAAACGACAGAAAAACACGGTTTTGCGACATTGCAGCGTAGGTGCATATGTGAAAAACTCGGTGGAAAGTGTGGAATATTCCACGAACCACTGTTCAAAACATGGCAGTCGCAGCCGTGATTCAGATTTGAGGAGTGTGAACATATGGATCAGCAGAATATGCAGTACGATGCCGAGCAAATTCAGGTGCTGGAGGGTCTTGACCCTGTGCGAAAGCGTCCCGGTATGTACATTGGCTCGACCAGTATTGACGGTCTGCATCACCTTGTCTATGAAATCGTGGACAATGCCATTGACGAGGCACTTGCCGGCTATTGCACGGAAATTGTCGTAGAGCTGCTTGCAGGCGACATCATCCGCGTCACCGATAACGGCAGAGGCATTCCGGTCGGCATTCACCCGACAGAGGGCATTTCCGCGGCAACCGTTGTGTATACGGTGCTCCATGCCGGCGGCAAGTTCGGCGGCGGCGGCTACAAGGTGTCCGGCGGTCTGCACGGTGTTGGCGCGTCCGTTGTCAATGCGCTGTCGGAATGGCTGGAGCTTACAGTCAAGGACGGAAAAAATGTCCATTTCCAGCGATTCGAGCGCGGTGAATACAGCGAACAGCTCAAGGTCATCGGCGATACTGCGGAAACTGGCACAATGGTAACGTTCAAGGCAGATGCAGAAATTTTTGAAACAACGGTCTATGATTACGAGGTGCTCCTCAAAAGACTGCGTGAACAGGCGTTTCTCAATGCCGGCATCCGCATTCTGTTCAAGGACAGCCGCAATCCGGCAGAGCTGCGGGAAGAAGTGCTGCATTATGAGGGCGGTATCCGGCAGTTTGTGGAGCATATCCATGCAACAAGGGGCTATGAATCGGTTGGCGATGTGATTTATGTATCCGGTACGCAGGATGATTCCTTTGCAGAAATCGCGATGCAGTACAATGACAGCTACAACGAGATGATTATGTCCTTTGCCAACAATATCCGCACCAAGGACGGCGGCAGCCATGAAACGGGCTTTAAGAACGCGCTGACAAAGGTGCTCAATGATTACGGCAGGAACTTCCAGATTCTGAAAGAAAACGAAAAGCTCTCCGGCGATGATGTACGCGAGGGTATGACGGCGATCGTATCGGTCAAGCTCACTGAATGCGAATTCGAGGGACAGACCAAGGGCAGACTGGGCAATCCTGCGGTGCGCCCGTTTGTCGAAAAGCTCGTGCAGGAAAAGCTGATGAGCTATTTTGAGATGAATCCGCAGATTGCAAGGGAAATTCTGGACAAATGCCTTGCAGCAAGACGTGCAAGAGAGGCTGCAAAGGCAGCAAGAGAAACGGCGCGCCGGAAATCTGCAATGGAAAGTGCGTCCTTGCCGGGCAAGCTTGCCGACTGCACGGAAAAGGGCATTGCCAGAACAGAAATATACATTGTCGAGGGTGATTCTGCGGGCGGCTCTGCAAAGGGTGGACGTGACAGAATGTATCAGGCAATTCTCCCCCTCTGGGGCAAGATGCTGAATGTTGAGAAAGCGAGAATTGACCGGGTTTACGGCAATGACAAGCTTATGCCCGTTGTAACGGCACTCGGTACGGGTATCGGCGAGGATTTCAATATCGAGAAGCTGCGTTACGGCAAAGTCATTATCATGGCGGATGCGGACGTTGACGGCTGCCATATCCGCACGCTGCTTTTGACATTCTTCTTCCGCTTCATGCGGCCGCTGATTGAAAACGGCAATGTCTATATTGCACAGCCGCCGCTTTACCGCGTGGCAAGAGGCAAAAAGGTGTACTATGCATTCTCGGATGCAGAGCGCGACAAATATATCGCAGAGCTTGCAGATGCAAACGGCAGCTCGGCAAAAGTGGCTGTACAGCGTTATAAAGGTCTTGGTGAGATGGACAGCGAGCAGCTCTGGGAAACTACGATGAATCCGGAAACGCGTACCATCATACAGGTGACGATGGAGGACGCGGCAAAGGCGGACGAAATCATTTCGATTCTCATGGGCGACAAGGTACTGCCGCGTAAGGAATACATCGAAAAGAACGCAAAAACCGTATCCAATCTGGATGTATAACTGCGTTGCAGGAAAAAAGGAGGGCTGTCAGTGAATACTGAAAACAAACAAATACAGCCAATTCTGACAAAGCAATACCATATTCCCTATGAAATGTTCCGTGACGCATTCACGGCGTTCCAGAAACGCTATGTGCATCCGCGCAACTATATGCTCATGGCAGTATTTCTTGCGGTGGCTTGTTTGTACGGCTACTATGTGGCGATCGGTACGCAGCAGCAGAAACCTGTGTACTGCATGATTGTCCTGTTCTGCATTGTCATGTGCGCATTCCAATGGTTCAAACCGCGTAAGATCCGCAGAAATCTGCTGGAAGCTGTGCGCGGACTGGAGGAGGATCTCTACGAATTGCGCCTCTTTCCGGAATACCTCGAAATCGGCACGATACTGCCGGAGGAGGAAGTGACGCAGGAGCAGCAGGAAGCGGACGAGTTGTTCGAGGACGTGCCGCAGGAGAATTTCTCCGGTACGAGGATATACTACAGCAAAGCATTGAAAATCACGGAACACAGCGAATATTTCATTGTATACATGGTCAAGTCAAATTTCTATATTCTGCCGAAAAAGGACTTTACCGCGCAGGAAACAACGCTGCTGAGAACGGAATTTGCAAAGGCTCTGGGCAAGGGCTTTGCAGCCGTTGGCAAGCAATCAGATGAGGTGAAGCAATGAGTCAAGAAATTGAAAACGGAGCAGTGCAGGATCTACAGAATCCTGAAAAGGTCATTCCGGTCGATATTGCAAATGAAATGCATGATTCCTTCCTTGCCTATGCAATGTCGGTCATCATTTCCCGTGCGCTGCCGGATGTGCGTGATGGCTTGAAGCCCGTACACCGCCGCATCCTCTACACGCTGCACGAAAACGGACTCACCCCCGACCAGCCGTACCGTAAGTGTGCGGATACTGTCGGTGCGGTGCTCGGTCGTTACCATCCGCATGGTGACGCATCCGTCTATGACGCGCTCGTGCGTCTGGCACAGGATTTCTCCCTGCGCTATCCGCTGGTGGACGGTCACGGCAACTTCGGTTCCGTTGATGGCGACCCGCCGGCTGCATACCGATACACAGAAGCAAAAATGTCCAAGATTTCGGTAGAAATGCTCACGGACATCCAGAAAAATACCGTACCGTTCGGCATGAACTATGACGACCGTCTGAGAGAACCGCAGGTACTTCCCAGCCGATTCCCGAATGTGCTGGTCAATGGTGCAGTGGGTATTGCTGTTGGTATGGCAACCAATATTCCCCCCCACAATATGGGCGAGGTCATTGACGCGCTCAATGTCCTGATTGACGACCCCGATTGTACGCTTGACGACCTGATGGAATGCATTCAGGGACCGGATTTCCCCACGGGCGGCATTATCATGGGCAAGGCAGGCATCCGCGCAGCTTATGGCACGGGCAGGGGCAAAATTACCCTGCGCGCCAAGACTTCCATTGAGGAACTCAAGGGCAAGCAGCAGATCGTGGTGACGGAAATTCCCTACATGGTCAACAAAGCGCGGCTTGTGGAGCATATTGCAGAGCTGATTAAGGAAAAGCGCGTGGATGGTGCAACCTTTGTCCGCGATGAATCCGGCAGAGCCGGTATGCGCATCGTCATTGGTCTGCGCAAGGATGCAGTGGCAGAAATTGTCCTGAACAGGCTGTTTTCTTATACACAGCTTCAGGATACCGTGGGCGTGAACATGCTTGTGCTTGCCGATGGTGTGCCGAAGGTGCTCACACTCAAGCAGATTCTGGAGCATTACCTTGCGTTCCAGGTGGATGTCATCACCAACCGCGTGAAATTCGATATGGAAAAAGCGCGCAAGAGAGCGCATCTGCTGCAGGGCTTCATGCTCGCAGCCGACCATATTGACGAAGTTATTGCAATTCTGCGTTCGAGCAAGACCATTCCGGAGGGCAAGGAACGACTGATAGCGCGTTTTCAGGATGTGGATATGTCCGCACTTCTGGACAGAGCGCAGTATGATATGACCAATATTCATCTGGAACATTCCATCGGATTGTCCGAGGAACAGGCAGAGGCGATCGTGCAGATGCGTCTGGGTGCATTGACAGGTCTGGAGCGTCAGAAAATCTCCGATGAATTGTATGGACTGTGTGAGAAAATCACCGACTATGAGGAAACACTCGCGGATAAACAGCGTGTTTATGAGATCATCACGCAGGAATTGGAAGAGATCCGCAAAAAATTCAATGACAAGCGTCTGACGGAAATTACGTCCGTATCGGGCGAAGTGGACATTGAGGAACTGATCGAAGTGGAAGAATGCGTTGTTACCTACACGAATAATGGCTATATCAAGCGCATGGCTCTGGACGCTTACAAGACGCAGAAGCGCGGCGGCAGGGGCGTGACGGGTATGAAGCAGCGCGAGGAAGATTTCGTCAGCGAAATGTTCATCTGCTCAACGCATGACAATATCCTGTTCATTACCAACAAGGGCATGATGCACAAGCTCAAGTGCTATCAGATCCCCGATGGTTCAAAGGCTTCGCGCGGTTTCCATTTCGCAAACCTGCTGAATCTGCAGGAAGGCGAGCGCATTTCCGCAATGCTGAAAACACGCGATTTCGAGGGCGACAGCTATGTGGTAATGGTCACAAAACAGGGACAGATCAAGCGCACACCCCTTGCAGCTTACCGGAATATCCGCAACAAGGGTCTGATTGCCATCGGTCTGAACGAGGGCGATGAGATCGCAGGTGTACGCATGACGGATGGCGATGCACAGCTGATGGTGGCAACCAGAAACGGCATGGCGATCCGCCTCGAAGAAAAGGACATCCGCGCACAGTCACGTTCTGCGCATGGCGTTCGTGCGATCAAGCTGCGTGAGGGTGACGAGGTCGTATCCGTGGCAAGAGTCCGTGAGGGTGCAGCAGTGCTGACCGTGACGGAAAATGGCTATGGTAAGCGATGTGCACTGGATGAATACCGCATTCAGGGACGCGGCGGCTACGGTCTGACCAATTACAAGGTGGACAAGGAACGCGGCAATGTCTGCGGTATCAAGGTGGTCGATGAGGAGGACGATATTATCCTGATTTCCTCCGAGGGCATCATTATCCGCATCCGTGCAAGCGAGATCCGCGTGATGGGCAGAGTGTCCAAGGGCGTTCGCGTAATGCGCGTGACCGAGGGCAACAAGGTTGTAGCATTCACCCGTGCAGAGCATGAGGATGTGGAACAGCCGGAAAACACTGCGGATGCAAGTGAAGAAAATGACGAAGAATTGCCATAATTCAGACGAGGGCTGCTGCTGGAATGCAACAGCCCTTTGCAACCACAGACAGGAGTGACACCATGACGCATACCTATTACCGCATTCCGACTCCGGCACTGCGCGCAAAAAGTCTGCGCATTGCACAGGTTTCGGATGTGCATTTCAGCCGGTCTACGGGACATGGGAAAAACATGCGGACGATCGCGGAATTATGCGAAAGTATGCAGTTTCTCCGCCCTGATGTCATTGCCGTTACGGGGGATTTGGTTTCACGCGATACCGGACCTGAAACCATCGTGGACGCGGTGAAATGCCTCAATGAGCTGCGCAATTTTGCCCCCGTGCTCTATACTTACGGGAATCACGAGGCAGATTTAGCCCCCGAAAAGCTCCACAAGCTCACAAAAGCGGCGCAAAGCGCGGATATTACCCTGCTCAATAACCGCACCATTACGGTAGGAGGCGCGAATTTCAGCGGTTTTGTACTTCCCTATGACTGCTACAAGAACAATACGGGCGGTTATTCCCAGCTGCGTGAATGCACGGCGCAGGACATTTACGGCGCACTGGGCATCCGAGAAAAAACTGCAACCGTCCTGCTTGCCCACAGTCCCATGGGACTTGCGGCATATGCCCAGTGGGGCGCGGATGTGGTGCTTTCCGGTCATGTGCACGGCGGCATTGTCAGAATGCCTGTATTAGGCGGTATCCTCTCGCCGGAACGCAAGTTTTTTCCGGAATATTCCAAAGGACAGTACCACATGAAACGGACGGAAATGATCGTATCTGCCGGCATCGGCAAGCTGCGATTCGGCAATCCGGCAGAAGTTGTCTGTGTGGACTTGTTTCTGGAACAGGGGAGATAGACACATGAAATTACCGGAATTTATAGAAAAAATGCTGGAAATGCTCGCAGATGCGGGCTTTTCTGCTTACCTCGTGGGAGGCTGTGTGCGTGACGCGCTCATGGGCATTGCACCCCACGACTACGACATTGCCACCAATGCCCGACCAGAGCAGATCATGGCGATATTCGGAGAAAAATCCTGTGCTGCATACGGCAGGGCATTTGGAACGGTCGGCGTAAAATACGGCGGTGGATTTGCAGAGATCACGACCTACCGCACCGAGGGCGGCTACACGGACTGCCGGCATCCCGCGGAGGTGCACTTTGCGGAGGATATTCTACAGGATCTGGCACGGCGTGATTTCACCTGCAATGCCATTGCATATTCCCCGAAAACCGGTATTTTCGACCCATTCGGCGGCTGTCAGGACATTGAAACGGGCACACTGCGCTGCGTGGGAATTGCGCAGGCAAGGTTTGCCGAGGACGCACTGCGCATTCTGCGAGGGATGCGGTTCTGTGCAAGATTTGGCTTTGTTCCGGACGAAATGACGGACGCGGCAATGCGCGCAGGCGCGTTCCTGCTGGAGAAAATTTCCGCAGAGCGCGTATTTTCGGAGCTTCAGGGGATGCTCATGGGCGACCACATCACGGAAGTGCTGATGCGCTATCCAAAGGTACTGGCAGTGTGGATACCGGAAATACTCCCATGTATCGCCTTTTGTCAGCACACGCGCCACCATGATTTCACTGTCTGGGAGCACATTGCCCGTGCGGTGGGGGCTGCGCCGAAGCATCGTGCAGTCCGGCTGGCGATGTTCATGCACGACTTTGCCAAGCCCAAGACGTTTACGCGGAATTACAAGGGCGGTCATTTTGACGGACACGCGGAGGAAAGTGCCCTGATTGCGAACAAAATCCTGCTGCGGCTGCGCTGCGACAACCAGTTGCGCCGGCAGGTGGTAACGCTGATTCACCTGCACAGGGGGATTCCCAAGGAGCCGGTGGATGTCCGCAGGCTGCTGGGGATCCTGGACTATGACGAATTCGATTTGTTCATCGGGGTGCTCAAGGCGGACAATGCGTCAAAGTGGAAGGCTGGCGAGGACCTGAAAGCGGGAGGGGAAATTGCCCGTGCGCAGGAATACGCGGAGGAATGCAAGGAGAAAAATCTGTGCTGCCGCGTGACGGATCTGGCAGTGCGCGGCAATGATCTTGCGGCTCTTGGTTTGCAGGGAGAACAAATCGGTGAGGGGCTGCGGATGCTTCTGGAAGCAGTGGTCACGGAGAAGTGCCCGAACGAAAAAATTTACTTACTGGAATATTTTAGTGAAAAATTAAAAAAAATGGCTATTCGGCTGTGAATGCTACATGTTGAACTGCGTTTTTTTGTAAGTGTTGCACAAAAAACTGGGCATTTTTTCTTCTTAGAAAGTTCAAAAAAAGCTTGATTTTCAATAATTGGTATGGTATAATAAACTTGTATATTACTGTAAAGAACATGACATAAACTATGCACGAAAGGATGAAAGGTATGAAAAAGAAAAAAATAAGCAGACGAATACTGAGTAGTGTTACCGCGGCATTTCTTGCGGTGACGAATATTGCTTCGGTAATGCCGGCAATGCCGTTGATGACGAGGGCGGCGACAGGTATTACAAATTTGACCGGTAATATTGATACAACGGATGTTGAGTTGCTGATTGGCTCGAATCATCCGGTATTTACCGTTGACCCTGCAACTGGTACAATTGAACAGGCAATTGCTCAGGCTGATAAGACATATGCTCTCGGTATTGCTGCGGAGTTTTGTGTGTTTGTATCAGGAGATTTTACTGTATATGAGTCTGATGCAGAAGGACGCGTTGCTATTGGCGGTAATTTTTACAAAGCTGGATATGATGATTGGGATCCTGCTACGAATAATACCGTTGCTGAAAAGGACAGAGCTTATGAAATCGGCAATGGCGATTATGTAAGACATGTCAGCTTGGAAACGTTGACGGGTAATGTTGGTTTTGCACATGCCATTGTAAACGGCACAGAAGCATACGGAATTGTTCCTACCTCATGGAATAAGTATGAATATAATAATGAAAAGACCTATGTACCTAAGCGGTTCTGGACAAATGATGGCACTAAGGTTGGTATTTCAACTGAGAAATTTTCGACATCAGGTGAAAATCAGGTAAGATGGAGCGGAACTTATGATGATTACGTCTTCACGGGTTCGGATGCATTCAATGTTGTTGAACAGTTTGAAACGATGGAGGAGCGCAGTGAAAAGCTCGCTTCCTGTAAGCCAACTGGTACTTACAATGAAGGTGTATTCACCTATACTGGCGGTAAGGATACGGCGGAGTGCGTATACTTTACACTTACACCGACTCAGTGGGCGGATTATCAGGGTCGTTCACAGATTGAGTTTATTGATATTCCGAATCTCAAAAACCCACGTGCTGTAATGGATAATGATGGTACTTGGACAACTTGGGATAAAGCATACATTGTTATTAATGTACAGACAACACCGGCAGAAGATGGAAACACGTATGTTTGTAATGGTTCCGTTGATGGTGGTCAAAAGTTTACAAAAATTAATGGTGAGTATATTTCAAGAACCGGTACAAGTGATACAGATGAATCAAAAAACAATCATCCCGGTGTAACAAGCCTTCTGTATAACTTCTATGATACAGTTAGCCCAGAAAACACAGTGAATGAAAAGACTGGTAAGCTTGTTTTGGGTAATAATTTCCAGGGAACGATTCTTGCACCGTATGCGGATGTAACTGATAACGAAAAGTTAGGAAAGGGCGGCAGAGGACATCTTTCTGGTGCTTTAATTGCAAAAAGCTTTAAGGGTGGTACGGAGTTTGGTTACAGACCCTACACCGGTCCTTATTCCCTCCTTGGCGCAGAATCCGGCTACTCCTTCCCCGTCGAAAAGCTTGGTCAGATGGGTGAGAAGTACGAGGAAATTGCAGACGCAGAAATTACCCTGCAGCTGAAAGACAAGGATGGCAATCCGGTTGAGGATGTTGCTTCTCTCGATACAACGGTTGGTCCGCACGACTACCTGACATTCCCGTCCCTCGTGGATTATTCCGATGCTTCGGGAATGACGAAAGGACAGGTGCTTACAGCGGAATATCAGCTCGTGGAGACAAAGGCTCCCGACGGCTTCCTGCCGACAGAGAAGAAATATGATGTTACACTGAAGGAAACTGTAAATTCACTCATTCAGATTGATGAAAGTACAGTTCTTCCGCAGGAGGTTGAAGTCACACTGACCATTAAGGACGGCGAGACTGTTCTTATGGAAACCACCTTCACAGTAAGGGATTGCTACGAAGAAATCATTGTTCCTACTGAGGCAACAACTGCTTCTTCTGAGGAAACTCCCGATGTAACAGATAATTCTGATGCATCCACAGAAGATCCGAGCGCGAATACTCCCGCAGCACTTGCTGAAGATACAGTTGTGTATGAGCATGACTACAGAGAAATCACAGTAGGTAAAGACACTTTCAAGCTGGATCTTGAAGATGGCAATCTGACTAAGATTACAGTAAATGATAGTGCACTGGGCGCGATTTCGGACGTAACCAAGAGCACGGAATTCAAGAACGGTGAGACTACCTATTATTATAATGCAGATTCTATGATGATCACTCCTGCACCGGCAACAACACCGTCGTTCAGCAATGACGCTGGTATTCTGGTTGAAAAGGTAGAGGAGAAATCCAATCCGGTGAAGCGTCTGACAGGCGCAGAGCTTACCATGACCAAGGGTTATCTGACTCAGCAGCAATCTGGGTTTGGTTTTAATTCAAAAACGATTTACCCCTTTACTCCTAATGAAGAGGGCAATCCGATCGAGTTTGGCTGGGATTCTAAAAATAGTGCGGTAACGTTTAATCAGGATGTAATTGCTGATCAGGTTGAATTCTCCCAGACAGGTATGGGTTTTTGGATGACAAACAATTACATCAATGTTTATCGCATTCAGGAAACCAAAGCACCGACAGGTTACGACCTTGCAAAGGATGTTCTGATTATTAAGTTCAACAACACAATTTATTACAAGCAGATCGAGCACAACGGTTCTACAGATAACCTGCCAGTGAATAATGGTCCTGGTGGATTGACAGAGAATCCGCGTGCTGCTGGTTGGAATAAGATTAATCTGAACACGGACAAGGTTGCTGATCGTACCATTACCATCACAGACAAGATGCAGCTTGGTGCGAACATTGACTTCCAGAAGATCGACGCAGAGGATACTGAGCAGCTCGTTCCGGGTGCAACTCTGGAGCTTTATGCAGAAGACGGCACACTGATCACTACATTTAATACCGGCTATGAGCCAAGCACTTTCCCTGAGGATTTGTCCGTAGGTGACGGTTCAAAGTGGGGCGTTGCCAATGGTTATCTCTATCCCGGTAACTACTATCTTGTAGAAGCAAGTGCACCGACAGGATATAAGGGTGTACCGGAAGATGCAAAGATGAAGTTCCATGTTAAGAGTGACTATAGTGTGGATTTGGGTTGGCCGAAGTATCTGTCCAGCACAGGTATTGCACCGGCTACAAGTGGTGTAGATCATATTGAAGAGTTTGGCGCAGAGTATGCTAATCAGAAGATTTCCAAGATTGAGGTAATCGTATCTGCGGCAAATGGTCCTGGTCTTCAGTTCAAGCCCAATGGTGACACCGCTATCGGTGGAAATCAGAATCTTAAAGTTGGTACAAATACAATTACAATTCCTGATCTGGCTTTTGGCGACAATGGTCGAATGAAGATCACATACTGGAATGTTACAATTGACGAGATTCGTTATTATGTAGATGCTCCGCAGGCACAGGCAGAAGATGATGAAGAAACTTATCTCACCATCGACAAGAAGGATAACACTGTTATTCTCTCTGTTCCCAATAAAAAGCAGTCAAACTACATCTCCAAGCTTGAAATACTGACCGATGAAGAAGGCAATGTGCAGACCGATGAAAGCGGTAACGTAATGAAGCAGGAGCTTGAGGGTGCAGAGCTGGTTGTTGAGGCAATGCCTTTCACAATGGAAAGTGTTGTTACCGATACAACAGCGGAGGGTCCTAAACCCGACCAAGAAACCACAACACAAACCAAGCTCATTGACACAATTGCTAATCTGAAGGATGTTAGTGCATATATGAGCATTACAGCACCGGATGGTGAGGACAATCCGGCGACAACAACTGCTACCGATGAAGAGGGTAATGTTGTAACCGATTCTGGCACTGAAGGTTCAGTTGAGACAAAAACTGTTACTCTGACAAAGTATAATGGTGAAGAAGTAGTTCCGGAAGACAAGATTGACGAGAACACAAACGTTAACAAGTTCAAGTTTACATCCGGCAAGAGCAATACCTTCATGAATAATCTGCCCGCAGGTGTTTATACTCTGACTGAGCAGAATGCACCGAATGGTTATCACAAGGCTGAGACAATCAAGTTTGCAGTGGACAAGTTCGGTAAGATTGTACTCGTTCCGGATGAAATCACTGTAAAGCTGACAAAAGACGGTGAGATTAAGATGTTCAAAAAGGATACTTCCCCGTATACTCCTGCAGAGGGAAGGTCCTATGTTGAAATGGTTGACATGCCGACCTTGACAAGCATTGGTAAGGTTGATTATGACTTTGACAGTCTTCCTGGCGCAACACTGAAACTGATCAATAATGATGGTACAGTGCTTGATCCTGACAAGATTGAAATCAAGGGTGTAATTGAAATCAAGGGTGTAGAGGGTGTAGAAGAAACACCGACCTTTGAGAAAAACGAAATTACATTTGTTTCTACCGGTAAGGATGCAGTATTCAAGTACCTGCCCACAGGCAGCTATACTCTGAAAGAAGTAAAGACACCGGATGGTTATGAGACGGCAGACGATATCAACTTTACAATTGCTGAGACAAACACTGTATACCCGTATGGTTATACCATTGAGAACATTCTGAGTGATTATCAGATGTTTGTAAATGGAGATCTGGTTTCTTTGGGTGAGCATACGCAGCATATTGTTGGTGCAATTGCAATTCGTGGTTCTGCATCTACGGATTCCGGCTTGGGTAACGCACAGGTTATTCCGAGCTATGTTGGAAATCTGACGGCTCCCAATGGAATTGTAGATGCTGACTGGACAGATGGTTACAAGAATAATGATGTATACTATGATACAGTAGAGTATCCGGAGGGCAAACCTGCAAACACCAACTTTGTTCATAATCCGGATTACATTGATTTTGGACTGGCAATGCAGCAGATTGCACAGCAGTCCAAGGTTATTGCTGAAACTGCTGATCTGGAGCTGACAGAAGATGACATTACAACGAATGAGAATGGTTATAAGATTCTGGAACTGGATATGACAAAGGCTAAGAGCTTTACAGTTCCTTATGACTTGTTCACAAAAATTCGTGCGATTAATTTTGTTGGCGAAGGCAAGACATTAGAGAATTTTGCTCGTGATGGTTATACATTATCTGTAACTGGCATTGATGCAAATGATGTGACACTGAATTATGCTGCTTCTGACCTTGGTGGTGCTGTTGCACTGGCAGAGGATCACGAAGTAATTGTACAATTCAATGGTGATAGTCTGGCTCAGAAGTTTAAGAGCCTTGAAGGTTATGAAGGCGGTCAGGTAGACCGAATCGGCACAACTTTCTTTGTGAATCTCCCCGATGCTTCCGGTAATGTAAGCGTAATCGGTGCACAGGGCGGCATTGTTGCTCCTAAAGCAACAGTTCTGGATAAGGGACAGATCGAAGGTAATATCATTGCAGCAGAGATGAAGCTTCTCAATGAGATCCACTTCTACCCCTACAGAGCACCCGGTGCCCCCAGAACTCCCGCAAGAATCCTGATGGCTGACAAGGGCGATGATGTAATTAGCGTAGATATTTCCAAGACCGGTATCCTGTCCAAGGACGGCAAGGAAACTGTAGGCGAACTCGCAGGCGCAACACTGATCATTAGAGCTGAGTCTTATGAACATATCAAGGATGCTCAAACAAAGGAAACAGTTAAGGCTGAACTGAATGATGTTAAGGCAATCAAGGGCGGCGATAAGCTGACAAAGTATGTACTGGAAGATGCTGAAATTACAAAGGCAGAGGATCTGGTAGATTACAAGAAGACTGATGAACAGATTAAGGATGACGCTGACATTAAGATTGATGCTATCAGCTATGTATCCGGTGATACAGAAACCTCTCTGACAGGTCTCCCCACAGGCGTATACTCTCTGATTGAGATTACTGCTCCTGACGGCTATGATGTTGCTGAAACCATCAAGTTTGCAGTGGACGATAAAGGCAAGATCACACTGATTGGTGAAAATCAGACTGCAAAGCTGAATGAGAATGGTGTGTTTGATGTTTACGAAGGTGCGACTACGGTTGACGATGCTGAGATCGTAGAGAAGATTACTATGGTCGATAAGAGATCTGTGACCATCTCCAAGGTAGACATCACAAACGGTAAGGAACTCCCTGGTGCAACACTGGAAATTGAAGCACTCTCCACCGATGTGAACCTGAAGGATGTCACTGCTTATAAGACAACAACTGCAACTGTAGTTGTACC